>JBBQNP010000056.1:0-26222 GCA_038330085.1 Planctomycetota bacterium
AGCGTCGCGAGCGCACCGATGCGCACGTTTCCGCCGGCGACGACGACTTGGTCGAGTCCCGTGATCGACTTGAGGTTCACCACGCGATCGGGCTCGACGAGGTGCTCCTTCATCTCGGTCAGGAGGTCTTGTCCGCCGGCCATCGGGACGGCGGCGCGATGCACGGTGGACTTCTTGTCCTTGCCGGACTGCGTCGCGCCTGACGTCCCATCAGACGTCCCATCAGACGTCCCATCAGACGTCGCGAGCAGACCGAGCGCAGCGGGCAGAGTGCGCGGCGATTGCAACTGAAAGGCCTTCACCTCACACCACCTTTCCGAGTGCTTTGAGCACCTTGTCCGCCGTCATCGGCAGGTCGCGTACGCGCGCGCCGCAGGCGTTGAACACCGCGTTCGCGATCGCGCTGTGACCGGGGATGATCGTCGCTTCCGCCATGCCGATCGGAGCGGTGCGCGTGTCGTCGTCGTCGAGGATCGAAACCATGCGTGGGATCTCCATCGACGCGGCGATCTTGTAGTCCTCGAGCGAGGGGTTCAGGAACATCCCGAGCTTCGCGTCGACCACGCGCTCTTCGAAGAGCCCGTATGAAAGTGCTTGGATCATGCCGCCGTTCACTTGGCTGCGCGCGCCGGCGCGGTTGATCGGGAGCCCGCAGTCCTGGATGCCGATCATGTCGAGCACCTTGATCGCACCCGTCTGCGTGTCGACCTCGACGCGCGCCGCTTGTGCGCCGTGCACGCCGCTGTCCTGCAGGCTCTTCCTCCACTTGCCTTGCGCGCTCAAGCCCTCGGCCGGCAGCGTGGCGCAAACCTGCTTCCACGTGAGCGACTTCTTCGCGTCGTTCGCGTCGAACACACGCCCGCCCGCGAAACGCACGCGCTCGGCGGGGATGGCCAGCGTCGGCGCGACGTGCTCGGCGAGTGCGGTGCGCGCGTTGAACGCCGCGTCCTTCACGGGCGGCGAAAGCGATCCGGTCGTGACGCTGCCACCCGAGCCGCCCGCGCTCCCGAGCTTGGTGCTGCCGATGTGCGGCGTGACGTCGCCGAGCTCGAGGCCCAGCTCTTCGGCGGTGATCGCCGCGACGAGCGTGCGCGTGCCGGTGCCGAGGTCCTGCGTGCCGACGGAGGCACTCACGCTGCCGTCGCGTTCGATGCGCACTTCGCATTCCGTTCCGCCGCGTCCGCCGCCGCCCCACGTCGCGATCGCGAAGCCGATGCCGATGCACCGCGCTGCTTTCGGATCGCCGGGCTTGGTCTTGTTCGGATGCGCGTCCCAGCCGATCTCGCGGGCGATGCGGTCGAGCTGACGCGCGTAGACGGGGTCCTTCAAGTTCTTCTTGCGCACCTCGAGCGGATCGAGCCCGAGCTTGTACGCGAGCTCGTCGATCGCCGACTCGATGAAGAACCCCGCCGGAGGATGTCCGGGCGCACGCATCGCCCGCGTGGAGTCCATGTTGAGCGGCACGGTCGCCGTGCGCGACCAGAACTTCTCGACGCTGTAGATGTACGGATCGTCGCCCGCCAGACCCGAGCCGTCCATTCCGGCGAACTTCTTGCGGTCGGCGACCATCCCCACGAGCTTGCCGTCGCTGCTCCCGCCGAGCTGGATTGTCGCCGACGCGCCGTTGCGGTTGCCGGCCGCGAGGAACTCGTCCGCCCGCGTCAGCATCATGTGCACGGGCCGGCCGATCTGCTTCGCGAGCTTGCACGCCGCCATGCCCGGCACATCGAGCCCGAACTTCGAGCCGAAGCCACCGCCCATGTACTCGACGCGGCCGGTCACGTTCTTGGCCTTCAGGCCGAGCTCTTCGGCTGCATCCGGTGCGAACGAGAACGTGGCTTGCGTCGAGTTCCACACCGTCGCTTCGTCGCCGCCCTTGAAGTCGACGACGGCGCCGTGCGTTTCGAGGCATACGTGGTGTTGCACGGGCACCGAGTACGTGGCTTCGATCACCGCTGCGGCGCTGCTGAGCTTCTTCTTGGCGTCACCCTCGTCGCCGCGCGTTTTCGTGCCCTTGCGCATGTCGACTTCGTCCCAGATCTGCGGCGCGTTCGGTGCGCTGGCTTGCGGCACGTCGATCGCCCACGGGCGCTTCTCGTACTCGAGCACGATCGCGCGCAGCCCGTCCTCCGCGCGCGCGGGGGTCGTCGCGGCGACGGCGGCGATCGGCTCGCCGAGCCAGCTCGTCTCGTCACCTTGCAGCACGATGGCGCCGACGACGCCGGGCACCGCCAGCGCGGGCGCGATGTCGAGCTTGGTGATCTTCAGCGACGGAAATGGCGAGAGCAGCATGCGGCCGTACACCATGCCTTCGACGCGCACGTCGTGCGTGTACTTCGCCTTGCCCGTGACCTTGTCGCGCGCGTCGACGCGCACGAGCTCGTGGGCGAGCACCTTCATCTCGCCGCGCGGCGGCCAGACCGGCTCGTCGGCGGCGCCGGCGTTGCGAAGCGCATTGGGTTCCGTCGCCATGATCAGCCTTTCGAGGTGCGCTTCACAGCGGCCAGTGCGGCGTCGAAGATGTGCGGGTACGTGCCGCAGCGGCACACGTTGCCGGCGCAAGACTCCTTGATCTGATCGAGCGTCGCGCGCGGGTTCCTCTCGAGCTCGGCGGTGATCGACATCAGGAAACCGGGCGTGCAGAAGCCGCACATCAACGCGTCGTGCTTGCAGAACTCGTCCTGCAGCGGCGTCAGCTCATCGCCCTTCGCCAACCCTTCGATCGTGCGCACGTCGTGCCCGCGCAGGTCGGCCGCGAGCTGCAAGCACGCATAGCGCGGCTTGCCGTCGACGATCACCGTGCACGCGCCGCAGTTGCCGCGGTCGCACACGAGCTTGGTGCCGGTGAGCGGCGGGTTGCAGTGCACGCGCAGCGCATCGAGCAACGTCGTGCGCGGTTCGATGCGCACGGTTTGCTTCGCGCCGTTGATCAAGAGCTCCACGTCGACTTCACCGCTCAACGTCTCGACGTCGCCTTCGACGATCGGCGGCGTCGGAGCGACGGGCGGCGGCAACGGCACCGTCGACGTGCTCGCGTCCGCGTTGCAAGCCAACAGGCCCTGCGCGAGCATGCCCGTCGCCGCGACACCCCCCGCGCCGCGCAGGAAGTGGCGGCGCGTGAGCGCAGGCTTGTGGGTGTCGCCGGGGCGGGAGTCCGAGTTCGCGTTCTCTGCGTCCGTGCGTTCGTCGTTCACCGCTATCCTGCTTCCGAGCTTTGGGTCGCTTCACGGATCGTCCTCGATGCGCAAGACACGTGCGCGCGGCACGCGTGCGGAGGACGCGGCGGATTGTAGGCATGCCGACCACTCCCCGCATCGGTCGAAAGTCGATCGCTGCGGTCCCGGCACTCGTCGAAAGATGATCCGCACGTGGTTCGCGGGTAGGATCTGCGGCGCATTCGACCCCCACCCGTATCCATCCGAGCCCCCGTGCGACCTGTTCTCGCGCGACCTCGACGAAAGGAATGCCGTGAAGATCCAATCTGTCCAGAGCGCGGTCACCGCGCTCGCGATGACGTCGTTGTTGTCGTGTCTTGTGCTCTCCTGCTCGAAGGAGTCCGAGGCCGGCACTGCCCCGAAGACGACCGCCAACCCGCCCTCGAAGACGATCCCGGTCGACCAGGCCGCGATCGACAAGGCCAAGAGCGTTGCCGACACCGCGGCGAAGAAGATCGGCGATCCGGTCAAGGCCGCCGAGGCCAAGATGGGCTCGACGGGCGCGAAGAAGCTGCGCTTCAGCGCGATCCCGAACAAGAACACGACCGAGATGCTGGAGAAGAACAAACCTCTGGCTGACTACCTGACGAAGAAGCTCGGCGTCGAAGTCGAGTACGTGCCGCTCCTCGACTACCCGGCGACGGTCGCAGCGTTCACGAACGGTGACCTCGACATGTGCTGGTTCGGCGGCTACACGGGCTGCCAGGCGCGCGAAAAAGTGCCGGACGCGAAGGCGATCGTGTGCGGGACGCGCGACAAGAAGTTCAAGAGCTACTTCATCGCCAACAAGAGCATGGGCTGGAAGAAGGCCGACGACTTCCCGATGGAGTTCAAGGGCCACAAGTTCACGTTCGGCTCGGATTCGTCCACGTCGGGGCGCTTGATGCCCGAGTACTTCATCCGCAAGGAGACGAAGATGTCGCCCAAGGAGTTCTTCGGCGCCGAGCCGTCGTTCTCGGGCAACCACGACAAGACCCTCGAGCTGGTTGCGGCCGGGACGTTCGAATGCGGCGTCGTCGACTACACGGTGTACGACACGCGCGTGAAGGAAAAAAAGGTCGACCCCGAGCTCGTCCAGATCATCTGGGTGACGCCCGAGTTCTTCGACTACCAGTTCACCGTGCGCCCGGACATGGAGGCGCGTTTCGGCGCGGGCTTCGTCAAGAAGCTCACCGACACGCTGACCGCGATCGACGGCGACGACACCAAGCTCCTCGGCGGCATCGGTCGCGAGAGCGATCACCTCGTGACCTGCTCGAACGAAGACTTTGAGAAGCTCCGTCAGACTGCCCACGACATCGGTCTCCTGCGCTGACCCCGCGGCGAAGAGCCGGGTGCGCCCCGGCTCCGCCGCGTTCGAATTGCACGGCGCGACCGTCATCTATGACGGTGCTGCAGCCGCGCTGCAGGATGCGAGCCTCGTCGTCGAGCCCGGTGAGCGCGTGGCGCTCGTCGGTCCGAGCGGCGCCGGCAAGACGACGTTGTTGCGCTTGTTGTGCGCCGGTTTGCAGCCGTCGTCGGGTGCTGTGTGTGTCGACTACGAGGACCTCGCGAAGTTGTCGCCGCGTGCGCTGCGGCGCGTGCGTGCGCGCATCGGGTTCGTGCACCAGGACCTCGCGCTCGTGCCGAACCTGCGCGTGTCACAGAACGTGATCGCGGGACGCCTGGGTCGCGCGACGTTCGCCGGAGCGGTCCGAGCCATGTTGTCCCCGCCGCGAGCCGACCTGGAGCGCGCTGCGTGGATCCTCCAGCGGGTGGGCATCGGCGAGAAGCTCTTTCAGCGCACGGACACGTTGTCGGGCGGACAGCGGCAACGCGTCGCGATCGCGCGCGCCTTGTTCCAGGATCCGAGCGCTCTCCTCGCCGACGAACCGGTTTCCTCCGTTGATCCCGCGCGCGCACGCGACACGGTCGCCCTGTTGTGCGACATCTCGCGCGAGCAGGGCCTCACGCTCGTCGTGAGTATCCACGACATCGCCCTTGCGCAGGACTTCTTCCCGCGCCTCGTCGGCATGCGCATGGGGCACATCGAGTTCGACGCGCGCACGGAGCTGGTCACGCCGAAGCAACTCACCGAGCTGTACTCGATCGAAGGTCTGGAGCGCATCGAGGATGGCCGCACGAACTCGGTCTGACGCGCTCGCGTTGCCGCGCAAATCGTTCGCGATCGGCGAACGCGGGCGCGTGATCGTGCTGTTGTTCATCGCGGCGCTGGCTGCGTGGTTCGTGCTCGGCGTGCCGTTGTCGGGTCTCCTCCCGGGCAGCGGTGGAGTGCGCGTCGTGCAGGCGTTCTTCGGTCGCGCGTTCCATCCCGCGTTCACGCACGAGGACGTCGTTCCGGAAGGCACCCCTTCGATCCTCTCCACGGCGCTCGCCGGCGCGCGCCGCACCGTCGTGTTCGCGACGGCCGGCATGAGCCTGGCGCTCGTGCTCGGCATCGTCCTCGGGTTTCTCGCGTCGAGCGCGTGGTGGAGCGGCGACGTCGCCGGCGGCGGCACGGGGTTGTCGCGCACACTGCGGCGATTCGTCTGGCCGACGGTATGGGCCGCGACGCGCGTGCTGATCGTCGTGATGCGCTCCGTGCACGAGCTCTTGTGGGCCGTGCTGTTCCTCGCGGCCTTCGGGCTCAACACGTTCGGCGCGGTGATCGCGATCGCGATCCCCTTCGGCGGAACGCTGGCCAAGATCTTCAGCGAGATGATCGACGAGGCCCCGCGCGACTCGGCGAACGCGTTGCGCGGGATCGGCGCGCCGGCGGGCACGGTCTTTTTCTTCGGCCTGCTGCCGCGCGCGATGCCCGACATGTGCGCGTACGCGTTCTACCGCTACGAGTGCGCGATCCGCAGTTCGGCGGTGCTCGGGTTCTTCGGGTTCCCCACACTCGGCTACTCGATCGCGCAGTCGTTCGAGAACCTGCACTACGGCGAGGTGTGGACGTACCTCTACGCGTTGATGTTGCTCGTGATCGCCGTGGAAATGTGGAGCGCTGCCTTGCGCACCCGGTTCGTCGCATGAAGTGGCCGGAGCAAGAGGACCTGGACGACGACCTCGCACGTCCAGGGGAGACGCGCGAGGATCCCTCGGCGCACTATCCGTTCGAGAACGCCAAGCTCTCCGAGTCGATCTCCGACCTGCACCACGAGCGACCGAAGAGCAAGCTCGTGCGCGTCAGCCTGCTCGTGATGCTGGCTCTCGTCGCGTACTCGTGGTTGTCGGGCGACATCGCGCTCGAGGACATGTTCAGCCATCGACGCGCGGAGAACCTGCACCGCTTCCTCGCCGTCGACATCCAGCCCTACGAGCTGCGCAACGAACCGTTTTCGATCGGCGCCTACGCTGCGTGGGCCTGGCATCTGGCCGTCGACCGCGGTTTCGCCGGCGCGCTCCAGACGCTCGCCATGTCGATCCTCTCGATCACCCTGGCCGCCCTCGCGGGTGCCGCCCTGCTCCTGTTCGCCGCGCGCAACGTCGCGAGCGCGCACCCGTTCGAACCGATCCGTCCTTACTTCCGGCGCGCCTGGAGCTGGCGCATCGTGACGTCGTTGACGCGCGCGTTGCTGATCTTCATCCGCGCCATCCCCGAGTACATCTGGGCGTTCTTGTTCCTGGCGATGCTGGGTGCGAACGCGTGGCCCGCGATCCTGGCGCTCGCCCTGCACAACTCGGGCATCCTGGGCAAGCTCGGCGCGGAGACCGTCGAGAACCTCGACCCGCGTCCGCTGCGGGCACTGCGCGGGATCGGTGCGACGCGCGCGCAGATCGCGACGAGCGCGATCTTCCCCTTGTCGCTGTCGCGCTACCTCTTGTACGTCTTCTATCGCTTCGAAACGTGCGTGCGCGAGGCGACGGTGCTGGGCATGCTGGGCGTCGTGTCGCTCGGCTACTGGATCCAGGATGCGCGCAGCCGCCAGTTCTACGACCAGATGGTGTTGTTCGTGGCACTCGGTGCGCTGATCGTGCTCGCGGCCGACCTGTTCTCGGCTTTCGTGCGTTCGCGCTTGCGGCGGGCGGGATGAGGTGCGACGCTCTGCGTTCTACTTTGCGGCATAAAGTAGAATCTGCGGCCACGCACTGACCCACGGCATGGATGCTCCCATCGTCTCGATCCGTTCGCTCGTGAAGACCTACGGCAAGGTCCGGGCGCTCGACGCGATCACGCTCGAGATGCAACCGGGTCCCGTGGGCCTGCTCGGACCCAATGGCGCCGGCAAGACGACGCTGTTGAAGCTCCTGCTCGGCTTGCTCGCACCCGACTCAGGTCTCGCTTCGATCGCCGGTCACGATCCGCGTTCGAATGCCGGCCGTCTCGCGGTCAGGCGCAGCGTCGGGTACATGCCCGAGAGCGACTGCCTCATCCCGGGCACTTCGGCCGTCGAGCTCGTGTCCACGCTCGGTCGATTGTCGGGCATCGGGCGCGACGATGCGATGCAGCGCACGCACGAAGTGCTCGACTACGTCGGCCTGGACGAATCGCGCTACCGCGACTGCAACGGCTACTCGACCGGCATGAAGCAGCGCTTGAAGTTGGCGCAGGCGCTCGTGCACGACCCGCCCATCCTCCTGCTCGACGAACCCACGAACGGACTCGACCCCAAGGGTCGGCGTCACATGCTCGACCTCGTGTTCGACCTCGGTCACACGCAGAAGAAGAGCTTGTTGATGTGCTCGCACCTCCTGCCCGACGTCGAGCGCTGCTGCAACGACGTCATCGTGCTCGAAAAAGGGCGCGTCGTGCGGCAGGGATCGATCCGCGAGCTGACCCATGGAGACGGTTTGCGCGTCGAAGTGCGCGTCGATCCCGTCGAACGCTTCCGCGCGCTCCCCAACGGCACTGTTTTCCAAGGCAGAGTCTCCGAAGGCAGCGTCTCCCACGACAGAGTGCCGAACGAAGCCTGGCGCGAGATCGCGACGCCGGGTTCATCCGCGCCGGGAGCGACAGGCGTCGGACTGCTCGTGCTGCAGCTCGAGAGCGACGACTGCGATCCCCTCTTCGCCGCGGCAGCGGAGTGCGGTGCACGCTTGCTCTCGATCGAACCGGTGCGCGCCACGCTCGAGGACGTGTTCCTTTCGTCGCTCTCGAGGTCGGACCTCTCGGGTTCTCCCAACTCGAATGTAGGCGGAACGCGCGCATGAAGGCCGTCGCGAACGTCGAGATCTACCGACCCTGGCGCGGCACGGCGCGCCTCGGGCGCCTGCGCTGGTGGCAGCTCGCGCGCGCCAACATCAAGACGGCGGGCAAGCGCAAGCTCCCGCTCTTTCTCCTGCTCGCCCCGCTCGGCATCGCGACGGTGATCTTCGCGTTCGTCGTTTACACGCGCTTCGCGCTCGAGGCCGGCGAGACCCCGGCTGCGCTGGGCAGCGCGCACGGTGCGACCTCAGCACTGCGTACGACGCTGATGGCGGGCGCAGCCCATCAGATGATCCAGGTGCGCGGGATGATGATCGCGTTCAACATCGCGACCAACATCTTCTCGCTGCTCTTGATGGCCTGGTTCGGATCGGGGCTGATCGCCGAGGACCGGCGGTTGGGTGCGCACCTGCTCTATTTTGCGCGACCCATCACGAAGCTCGACTACCTGCTCGCGAAGCTTTGCACCGTCACGTTCTACGGCGCGCTCGGCGCACTCTTACCGGGGCTCTTGATCTGCCTCGTGGCCACGTTCGCGTCGCCGGAATGGTCGTTTCTCACCGATGAAAGCGACGTGATCTTCAGGACGATTGCCTTCGGGTGTCTGTGGACCCTGCTGATCTCCTCGCTCGTGCTCTGCGCGTCGAGCCTCGCGTCGCGCCGCACCTTCGCGCTGATCGGCGTGTTCGCCTGGATCCTCATGACCGGGGCACTGTCGGGCATCCTCGCACAAGCGCACGGCAACCAGGACCTGCGCGCCATCTCTCCCCTCTTCGCCAGCACGCGGATCGGTGCGAGTCTGTTCGGCATCGAGGACGGCGCGCCGCCCTGGAGCTTGTCGTGGTCCTGGATTTCGGTTTGCGCGACGATCGCGATCTGTTGGATCGTGATCGCCTGGCGCGTGCGCAAGCTCGAGGTCGTCGCGTGAGCGCGCTCGTCGAAGCACGATCCCTCGGCCGTTTCTACGGCGACGTCGTCGGCTTGTCGGACGTCACGCTCGAGCTCGAGCCGGGCATCGTCGGCCTGCTCGGTCCGAACGGAGCGGGCAAGTCGACGTTCCTGAAGCTCCTCGTCGGCGAGCTGGCGCCGTCGCGTGGGACGATCCGCGTGCTCGGACATGAACCCTTCACGAACCGCCGCCTCTTCGCGCGACTCGGGTTCTGTCCGCAGCAGGATGCGCTGTACGACACGATGACCGGGCTCGAGTTCGTGACGTTCCTGCTGCAGCTGGGCGGATTTTCGGCGCGTGACGCGCGCGCACGCGCGCAGAAATCCCTCGAGCGCGTCGACATGGGCGACGCGATGCGGCGCAAGACGCGCGGCTACAGCAAGGGCATGCGCCAGCGCACCAAAATCGCGCAGGCGATCGCGCACGAGCCGGAGCTGGTCGTGCTCGACGAGCCGATGGGCGGGCTCGACCCGGTCGGCCGACGCGATGTCGGCGCGCTCCTGCACGAGCTGTCGCGCGCCGGCACGTCGATCGTCGTGTCGAGCCACGTGTTGCACGAAGTCGAGATGCTCACGCAAGAGATCGTGCTCCTGCACCGCGGACGGTTGCTCGCGCAGGGCAGCATTTCCGACGTGCGGGCGCTCTTGTCGTCGCACCCGCGCAAGGTCGCGATCCACGCGCGCGATCCGCGCCGGCTCGCGCGCGAGCTGATCGACATCGGCGGCGTCACGAGCGTGCGCCTCGACGGCGACGATGGGCTCCTGCTCGAGACGACCGACCTCGAGCGGCTGCAGTCCGAGCTGCCGCGCATCGCGAGCGTCGCGCGCGCGGGCATCAGAAGCCTCGACACCCCAGATGCCGGGCTCGAGGCCGTGTTCGACTACTTGGTGGAGACGAGCGGATGATCAGCTTCCTGCGTGCCACCGCGCTGATCGCGCGCGCCCACTTCGTGCGCAGCGTCAGGAGCAAGCGCGGGCTCTTGTGCCTGTTGTTCGCGCTCCTCCCGGTCGCGTGCACGGCCTTGATCGCCGGCGCAGCGCACCACGCTTCCCCTGCGATGCTCGCGACGAACTTCGGCTGGCTGATGATGCTGCAGATCGTCGTGCCCCTCGTCGCGCTGATCTCCGGCTCCGCGGTCGTCGCCGAGGAAATCGAGGACCGCACCATCACGTACTTGTTCACGCGCCCGATTCCGCGCGCGGCCTTGTTGTTCGGCCGCTGGCTCGCGACGGTCGTGCTGGTCGAAGCGCTGCTGGTGCTGTCGACGTTCCTCCTGCTCCTCGCTTGCGAGCGCGCACACGCGCGCGTCGGACCGATCGACGCGGGCATCCGTGATCCCTTGTATGCCGCCGTCATGCTCGGCGCCCTCGTCTACACCGGCGTCTTCGCGGCGCTGGGTGCCTTCTTCCGGCACCCCATGCTCGTGGGCATCGGTTACGCGTTCGCGGTCGAGGGCTTCCTCGCGAACCTGCCCGGCAAGAACCAGTCGCTGACCGTGCAGTTCTACTTGCGCAGCCTGATCGCGGACGGCGGCTCGAAAGCGTGGCATCGGCTCGAGGGCTTCACCGCAATCGCTTTCCAGACCGGGGAGCGGGCCGAGGTCACGCTCCTCGTCGTGCTCGTCGTCGCGCTGGCGCTGGGAACTTGGCGCATCTCGACGCGCGAGTTCGAGCTGACCGCGTGAGGGAGGGAGGTGTCAGTGCTGCTTCGCGCCCGTGCGCCAGTAGTGCGTGCGCCGCACGATGCGCTGTTCGCCGGTCGCGTCGAGGCCCAACTGCTCGAGCACGAAGTGGTTCTTGTCGACGATCCTCAACGTGCTCTGCGCGCGCCTGATCGCGCCGCTCCCCGGATCGACGACCTCGATCGCGAGTTGGATGCCCTTGCCCTCGATTTCGCCGCGTCCGTGCGCGACGCTCATGCCCGTCGCCAAGTCCGAGATCATCAGGAGCTGGTACTCGCCGCCGTTCACGTCGTAGCCGAGGTAGCCCGTCGTCTCGTACACGTTGGAGCTGACCTCGAGCGTCGCGTCCCACGTGAAATACCTGCCGCCCAGGACGGGCTGGACCGTGGCCGTGCCGGGGTGCGGATCGCTCTCGGTTCCGTCCAGGGCGACGCTCACGAGCTGCGTCTTCCACGAGCCTACGAGCGGCTCGAGCGCGATGTGCTCCTTGTGCGGACGGCTCGCGATCGAGGCGTCGCGCGCCTGCTCCTCGAGCGTCGGCGGCTGAGCGAACAGCACGGGTTGCTTCTTCGGCGCCCGGGTGGGCTCGGACGCGGTGCAGGCGGAGAGCAGGTGGCCGATGCAGAGGCAGAGGCCGAGACAGAGCGTGCGCTTCATGGGCACGACTCTACCGCGCGCCGCTCCGTGTTCCGACGAGCTCTTCACCGGCCGCCAGCGACACGGTCCAATCGGCTCCGTCGCGCACGACGCCCGGCCGGGCCCACGTGCAAGCTCCGCCGCCGAACGGGTCGCGCAAGCGCAGCACGCCGGGCACCGTTGCGCGCACGCGCACTGCGCTCGTCGCGCCGTCCTTCCGATGCGCGGACACGACGAAGCCACCCTCGGCGCGCAACTGTTCGAACGAGGCGTCGGGCCAAGTGACGCTCGTCGCCGGAAACACGCGCACGACGCCGCCCCACGACTGCAGGAGCATCTCGTGCACGGCCTCCATCGCGAGCATGTTGCCTTCGATCGTGAACGCGCGGCTCGTGTTGGTCGAGAGGCCCTCGCCCGACTGGTCACCGTTGGCGTGCAGACCGTTGGGCAGCGTGAACGCGCGCTCGTAATCGCGCATGAAGCGGAGTGCAGTCTCGGGCCGCCCTCCGCGCGCGGCGAGGCACGCGAACCAAGCGAACGAATAGCCGGTCCACTGCGACGTGCCCTTGTCGAGGATGGTGTCGAGCGTCGCGTCGACGATGGCGCGCTCCTGCGCTCCCCCTTCGATCGAGATCAATCCGAGCGGATGGATCGCGAGCGCGTGGCTCATGTGCCGGTGCGACGCCACGAGCTCTTCGCCTGGAGCCAGCGCGAGACCGCCGCGCGCGTCGAGCGCGAAATCATCGAGCGAAGACAAGACCTGCAACCAGCGCTGCGCGTCTTTGTCCTCGTGCAGCGTCCGCGCCATCGACGTCAGGTCCGTGAACAGCGCGCGCATCGCCGCCAGGTCGTAGTTCGAGTTCGGCGTGAGCCACGCCGCGAGCGATTCGTCGTGGATCTCCGGGCTGGTCGAGAGCGGCAGGTGCAGCTTGCCGTGCTCGTCTGGACGCAAGAGTCCCAGCACTCCTTCCCCGATCGCAGCGCACCACGGGTACGCGCGGCCGCGCAGGAACGAGCCGTCCTGAGAGAAGCGCCAATGTCGCGCTAAGAGATCGGCTGTCCACGCTCCATTCGTCGGCGACAACGCGTACTGCACCCATCCGCCGATCGGCGATCCGTCGAGCGCCATGCATCCGGGCAAGACCGCGCCTTCGACGCCGTAGATGTCGCGCGCAACTTCGCGCATGCGCGGCAAGAGTCGCCACTCGAGCTCGAAGAACGACATCCCGCAATCGAACAGACCGGCCGTGGCGTACGAGCCGTACGTGGTCTGCGTGTTCAAGTCGGCGTGGTAGTCGCCGCGCCACGGCGGAAGTCCTGCATCCGAAGTCCACACACCTTGCAACGCCATCGGCGGCGAACCGCGCTGCG
This sequence comes from Planctomycetota bacterium, assembly GCA_038330085.1. Classification (GTDB taxonomy): domain Bacteria; phylum Planctomycetota; class UBA1135; order UBA1135; genus JAEUIA01. Next base: position 12,981 of record JBBQNP010000056.1, read on the forward strand.
AGCCCGACACGAGGAGATGGCGCGCGATGTCGTATTGCGTCTGCAAGGCGGGATCACCGATCGAAACACTCGCTGGACCGGTGCGCAGGCGCAGACCTTGGAAGTGCTCCGCCAGCCGTTGTGCATAACCGGCGGTCAACGCATGGGTCGCGCGATCCATCGCCGTGAGCATCGGGTCGGAGTCCTCCGCCAGGCTCGCGAGGGCGATCGCGACATCGGTGTAACCATCATCGAGATGTCGGGCCGCGGCGATCGCATAGGCGACGCCGCCCGGACCTTCGATGCGCACGGCGCAGACGCCGTCGTCGGTCGATTGGCTCTGTGAAACGTGGTACCCGAGTCGTGCGAGGTCGGGAAGCACGATGACCTTGGCCGAGGACCAGTCTGCCTGCGGCGCAACGCCCTCGATTCGCAACAGGATGGCCGGTCGATTCGCGCTCGCGATCACACGCACCGCGCCCTTGTCGAGCGTGACGCGCGCCTCGGCCTTCACGAGATCGAGAGCGTACTCGAGCGGAGCGTTGCTCCCGACCGCGATCTCGATGCGTCCGATCGGCAGCTTCGTGGGGGTCGGAGACGCGCTCCAGGGGTCTTCGAAAAGCGCGCGGATCCCCTTCTCGTCGTGCGCCGCGACGAGACGTCGCAGCGTGGTCCAGTTCCACTCCGCGCTACGGGTCACGTCCGGCTCGCGCAGGTCCCACACGTCGGCCCGGTCGATCGTCACGTTGACGTGCGTGTCATCGCCCCACACGAGCACGCCGAGCATGCCGTTGCCGAGCGGCACGCCCTCTTGCGCCTTCGAGATCGGGGCCGAGAGCGTGAGGGAGTCGCCCGTCCGGTTCCAGCGGATCTGCGAGCGCGCGCTTCCCGTGATCCACTGGCGATCGTCGCGCGTCGGCGACGCGGGCTGAGCGATCTCGACGCTGCGGCCGTAGGTCTCCGTCAACGCCAGCGCGGCGAGACGACGACCGACTTCCTGCTTGTTCTTCGGATGGATATCGTGCGCGTCGCCAATGTCGCTCGTCACGACCATGGCGGTGTGCGGCACCTGCAAAGTCAGGCGTTGTGCTTCGCGTAGCTCCGCTGCCTCGCCGCGGTCGCCGCCATATTCGAAGGGTGCGATCTGCACGAAGTCGAACGGCATCTGCGCGTTCGAGAAGCGCGCGCGCCAATCGGCGATCAGCGCGGGGAAGAGCGTCTTGTACTGGTACGCGCGCAGACGGTTCGACTCGCCCTGGTACCAGATCACACCGCGGATCGCGAAGTGCGTGAGCGGCGCGATCATCGCGTTGTACAGGCCGGTCGGCGTGTCCGGCCCGACGTCGACATCCGTTGGACGCGCAGCGACGCGCGCGATCGGTGCACCGGCGTGCACGCTCCACTCACCGTCGAGCGCGAGGAGATCCGTGCCTGCGCGCAATCGAACGCTGCCCGGGGATCCGCCGATACCGCCTGCTCCGCCCGTGTCGAGCACGCGCACGGCGATCACGTGACGGCGGGCCGTCGCGAGCCGCGCCGGGATCGCGTAGCTGCGCGGAGTGCGGAACGAGTCCGCGGCGGATCCCGCACCGATGCGTTCTCCGTCGAACCACGTCACGTCGAAGTCGTCGATCGGGCCGGTCTCGAGCATGAGGTCGCGACCGGCCATGCTTGCCGGCATGTCGAACGCGCGTCGCACCCACACGGCTCCATCGAAAGCAGAGCCATCGACAGAAGCACCGGCCAACGCTCCGAGCTTCCCGCTGAATGCGCCGGGGACATGCGTCGTCGGCCAAGCCGAGTCGTCGAACGTCGGCCTCGCGAAACCGGCGCGGACGCCGTGGTCTGACTCTTCGATCGATGCGATCCAGCCCTCGATCGTGCGCTCGCGCTCGAGCGACGCTCCCTTCGGATCACGTGCGTGCCGATCCAGGTCGAGGACCTCGGTCGCGTACTCCGGAAAGCGTTTGAGCGTGATCCCGCTCGTCCACGATTCCGCGGGCGTCCCGCCCCATGTCGCGTCGACGAGCCCGATCGGAACGTTCAGCTCTTGGGACAGATTGCGCCCGAAGAAGTACGCCGTCGCACTCATCTTCCCGACCGTCGCGGGCGAAACGGCCGTCCACGATCCGCGCACGTCGTCGCGCGGTGCAGCGGCAACGTCGTTCTCGACAGCGAACATCCGGATCGCGGGCGTGCCGGCCTGCGCGACCTCCTTCTGCCAGTCCATCACACCCGTGTAGCCGCCGACGGGAGCGACCGGCATCTCCATGTTCGACTGCCCGGAGCACAGCCAGACTTCGCCGACGAGCACGTCGGCGACCGTGAGCGTGTTCCTGCCGCGCACTTCGATCGTGAACGGTCCGCCGGCCGCGGGCGTCACGATCGTCGTGCGCCATGTCCCGTACTGGTCGGTCAGCGCTTCCTCGCCGTCGGCGCCCCAGCTCGCGTGCACGCGCACGCGCTCTTCTGGATCAGCGAAGCCGAAGATCTCGACGCGCTGCTCGCGCTGCAACACGACGCCGTCGGAGAGGATGCGCGGCAGCCGCACGTCCGCGAACGCCGGTGAGACAAGAAGCCAACAGGCGCCGAGAGCGCTCAGCCTCATGGGCGCGACGGGCGCAGCCAACGCCCCGAATCACTCGACGTAGGTCGCAATGCGCCGACAGTCTCGTGTCCGCGCCGCGCCGAGGCAAGCGGCCGATGGGGTCAGCGCTTCGGCCACGACGCAAACTGCGTGCTCCGACTATGCGAGACGCCCGCGCAAGACGGCCGCGCGAGATGGCCGCGCGGCATGCCGGTCCTCGAGGACCGCGCGATCCCGACTCAGACGACCGCGCGATCCTGCATCTGGTGCGTCTCCAGCGCGTTCCTGCAGCCGAAGCGGATGTGCTCCGACAACAACGTGCGCGCGTTCTCCTCGTCGTGACGCGCCAGCGCGTCGATCAATCCGCGGTGCTGCCCGCACGCGCGCTCGAGGTCCTCGATCGGACGCAGCACGCGCTGAGCGCGGAAGACCTGCGTCAAGACGCGCAGGTCCTTGACGGCGCGCACCAGCCGCGCGTTGCCGGCAGCGCGCAACAAGGCCAGGTGGAACTCGATGTCGGCCTTGTTCCAGGCCGAGAGGTCTTCGTCGTCGACCTGGGTGATCGGATCGTCGCGGCGCCGACGCGCGATCTTCTCGAGCGCGTCGTTCCAGCCCTTCATCTCCGCGATGCCGGCGTCGTCGATGCGCTGCGCCGCGTACGTGACGGCGTGCAGCTCGAGCGCCTCGCGCAGTTCGTACAGCTCGCGCAGGTCGTCGTGCCCGACGCGCGTGCCGAACGTGCCGACGCCGGCCTCGTGATCGACGAGGCCTTCGCTCGCGAGCTGTGCGATCGCCTCGCGCACCGGGATGAAGGAGACGCCGATCTCGCGTGCGAGCGCGCGCGAGGAGATGCGGGTTCCAGGAGGGATCCGACCTTCGAGGAGCTTGGTGCGGATGTATTCGTACGCCAGTTCACGCAGGTTCGTGGTCATGGTTTTCATGCTCGTGCCAGAGGATGAAAAGCTAGCTATGTCGTCGACGAGGAGCAAGACTGCGGGCACGCATGAAGCGCTCTTACGCATGGTGTGCATTCGCTCTCGCGAGCGTGCTCGGCGCGTTCTCTTGTCGATCGTCGGACGCACCCGATCGGACGGTTGCAAGTGGTACAAACGCGCAAGCCAGTTCGCGCCTGGACTGGTGGCGTGATGCGCGCTTCGGTCTCTTCGTTCACTGGGGTCTTTACGCGATCCCGGCCGGCGAATGGGACGGCAAGACCGACTACGGCGAGTGGATCCGCGACTCGGCTCACATCCCGATCAAGGAATACGAGACGCTGCGCCCGCGCTGGAACCCGACGAAGTTCGATCCTGAGGCGTGGGCACGCGCGGCGAAGGACGCGGGGATGCGCTACCTCGTCATCACGACGAAGCACCACGACGGCTTCTGCCTGTTCGACTCGAGCGTGACCGACTGGGACGTGATGTCGACGCCCGCGCACCGCGACGTGATGGCGGCGATCTCGGACGCGTGCCGGCGCGAGGGCATCGTCCCGTGCTGGTACCACTCGATCATGGACTGGCACGAACCCGACTACCTGCCGCGGCGCGGGTGGGAGAAGGCAGGTCGGCCGGCGGACGGCGCGGACTTCGACCGCTACGAGCACTACCTCGATGCGCAGGTGACGGAGTTGCTCACGCACTACGGCAAGATCGGCGTGATGTGGTTCGACGGCGAGTGGGAGAGCACGTGGAACCATGCACGCGGGAAGCGGCTCTATGACTTGTGCCGCCGATTGCAGCCCGACGTCATCGTCAACAACCGCGTCGACGTCGGCCGCGGCGGGATGAGCGGGATGACGACGGCCGAGGGAACCTGCGGCGATTTCGGAACGCCCGAGCAGGAAGTGCCTGCGAACGGATTGCCCGGCGTCGACTGGGAATCGTGCATGACGATGAACGACCACTGGGGGTTCAACGCGCACGATCAGGACTTCAAGTCGTCGCGCGACCTGATCCGGACACTCGTCGACGTCGTGTCGAAGGGCGGGAACTTCCTCTTGAACGTCGGCCCGACGGCGGAGGGCGAGATCCCGGCGCCGTGCCTCGAACGCTTGGCGGCGATCGGCAACTGGATGAAGGTCAACGGCGACGCGATCCACGGCACGCAGGCGAGTCCGATCGGCGCACCCACTTTTGGCCGCGTGACCGTGAAGAAGGACGGCGGCGACACGCGCGTATACCTGCACGTTTTCGACTGGCCGCGGGACGGCGTGCTCGTACTCGACGGAATCGGGAACGTCGTGAAGAGCGCGCGGCTGCTCGCCGAGCCGGGTCGCGAGCTCACGGTGAAGGGTGGGAGCGGGTCGCTGCGCGTGAACGTTCCCGAGCGCGCGCCGGATGCGGATGTCAGCGTTGTCGAGATCGTCGTGCGCGGCGCGCCGATCGTGTACGCGCCACCGCGCGTCGAAGCGGACGCGGACATCTTCGTGAGCCCTCTCGAAGTGCGCCTCGTGCCGTCGGCGAGCGGGCTCGACGTGCGCTACACGTTGGACGGCAGCGAGCCGACCGCGCGCTCGCAGAAGTACGTCGGCGCGATTCGCGTGGCGCAGACGACGACGATCACCGCGCGCTCGTTCGACGGCGAGGTTCCGGTGATGAAGTCGGTGGGTCGCAAGCTCGTGCGCGCCGTGCCGGAGCCGGCGATTGCGAACGAGGGCTGGCTGCCCGGGCTCGTGTACTTGACGACGCTCGGCGACCGGACGACGGTATCTAACTCGAACGGCATTTCGATCACGGACGGCGAGAGCCTGGCGGAGGTCGAGGAGCAGTTGCAGGAGAAGACGGCAGCGTTGGTCGCGATCCCGGACGAGTACCGCGGACGCGAGCACGTGATGCTCTCGTTCATGGGCTTCGTGCGCGTGCCGGCGGACGACGTGTACACGTTCGCACTGACGTCCGACGACGGGGCGGTGCTGCACGTGGGGCAGGACTTCGTGTGCGACGACGACGGGCTGCACGAAGCCGTCGAGGTGCGCGGGACGGTCGCGCTCGCCGCGGGGTGGCATCGGTTCGGGTTGGACTGGTTCAACCGCACCGGTCAAGCGGTGTTGAAGCTCGAGATGGGCCTCGCAGGGAAACCTCTCGCGCCGATTCGGGCTGAGGATCTGGCGCACGACGAGGTGAATGCCGAGTCGGGGCCTGCGACAGGGAAGTAGTCGGTTCGCTGTGAGAGCCCCGGCTGCGCGCCCGTTCATCTTGCGCGCGGCACGCCCTCGAGCAATCCACACGCGTTAGCCCGTTCGAGCCGTGGCGTTTGCGTGCGGACCGCGCTCGACAGGTTCGTGCTCATGATCGGGGTCACGATCACGCACTTCGCGATCGACTCGGGCTCGTCGAATTGTCTGCCCAATCAGACAACGCCATCCGCGAGGTTCTGGTGTGCGCTGGACAGTCTGGAGCAATCTGTCCGCGGCGCTGAACGCATGCAGGCTGCGTCGCGCGCGTCGACGAGCTCGAGGATCAAGGTCGCGCTCTTGTACCTCCTGAGCGCGCACAGCAAACCTGCGTCGACGAGTCGGTTGCCTTGTCGTCCGCCAGCTCGAGCTCGTGCTCCGCAAGTGCTCGCACACGCGGCCGCAGATCGCTGACCCAACCTGCTTCCCCCGCACGTCACGCAGCCATCTCTGCTCGTCGAATTGTCTGCCCAATCAATCCGCGCGCGTTCGCTGTCGATTCAGGAATGCATGCGAAAAGAAGCAAGAATTCCTGGTCTCGTGCGCAATTTCATTCGTCTGCATCGTCGGAGAGACCGATGCGAAGAGAGCGACAAGCGAGCTTGCCTTTTCCAGAACCGCGTGGTGGTCGCCGCCGCGGCGCAGGTCGCAAGCGCGTGGCTGTGCGTCCCCGTGTTGCACATTGTGCGCGCGAGAAGCTGAAGCACCGTCATCCCGTGCACGTCACGCTGCGCATGAGATCTGGGCTTCCGACCTTGCGGCAGGGCCCAGCGCATCGCGCGTTGCTGAATGCGATCGCCGCAGGTTCCGACCGTCACGGACTGCGCATCGTCCACTACTCCGCTCAGTCCAACCACGTGCATCTCGTGTGCGAAGCGGCGGACGAGCGCGCACTCGCGCGCGGCCTGAAGGGCGTCTGTGTCCGCATCGCCCGTGCGTCGAACCGTCTGTGGCGGCGCAAAGGCAGCCTCTTCGACGATCGATACCACAGTCGGGCGTTGTGCTCGCCTCGCGAGGTCAAGAACGCGCTCTCCTACGTGCTGCAGAATGCGCAGCACCATGGGCTCTGCATCGACGGCGGCATCGATCCATTCTCGTCGGGCAGTTGGTTCGACGGCTGGAAACGCAAGAGCCCCACCTTCGAGCTCGTCATGCGCTGCTGTCCCCTTCCGCGAGCGCGAACGTGGCTGCTCACGCTGGGATGGACGCATCACGGCGAGCTCGAGCCGATCTAGGATCGCCAGGTTCGGTTGATCGCAGGCCGACCGCGTTCGCTTTCGAGCCCGCTAGAACTAGAGCCAGGTCGTGCACCTTGGGCGTGCGCTTTCATCTGGAATCACTGCCGCAGCACACGCTCGTTGGAGGCACTGATCTCTAGCCAAGCGTCCCTTTCCTGCGCGCTGCGCGCGAGGAACAACGTCTCGTCCTCGCGCCAGACACACACCTCCTCCGCCAACGGATCGATCCAGCCATGCAAAAAGGTGTGGGCACTCGGGCAGGACGGGAACGGACGCGTCGACGATTCAGAAGCGCAGTGCTTTCGTACGCGTGAAGGCGTGGAGCGTCGCGGATTGGATCGACACGAGATCCTCTGATTGGGCAGACATTCGAACCGGCAGCCCGCTCATACCCCGTACGCGCGCAAGCGTGCGCGTGTCCCCCCACCCACGAGCGGACATGCGCGCGCGACGTCCATCGACGCGGCATAGTCGCCCGCGAGCAGGCACATCGGCCAGTCGGATCCGCTCATCAGGCGATCCGCACCGAATGCCTGCAGGGCCACGTCGAGGTAGATGTCGAGGTCGTCACACCCGTCCGCGCGTGAGCGTCTCTCGGTCGACAACCCGGACACCTTGGCGACGACGTTGTCGCAACGCGCCAATTCCCGCACCAACGCGGACCAGGGCTCGATCCGGCCCTCGCGCACCGGCGGCTTCCCCAGGTGGTCGAGTACGAACGTCTGATTGGGCAGACATTGCGCCAGCTCGATCGCAGCCGACAACTCGCGCTCGCGCACCAGGAGATCGAACGACAACCCGTGGCGCGCCAGCTTCGACACGCCCGCGACGACACTCGGACGCGCGAGCCAGCCTGCATCGGCTTCGTCTTGCGCCAGATGCCGGATACCTACGAGCTTCGGATGCGCTGCGAGCTCCGCGAGCCGGGCGTCGAGATCCTCCGCGAGCACATCGACCCAGCCCACCACGCCCACGATCCAAGGATGCGCATCCGCGAGATCGAGCAGGAACTGCGTTTCTTCGCTCGAGTTCAACGCCTGCACGGCGATGCAGCCCGAGACCCCGTTCGTGCGCATCGTCGCCTCGAGATCGCGGGGCAGGCAGTCGCGCTTCAACACGCTCATGTGCGGGTCGATCCATGCGTGCGACGCGCTCGTGTAGCGCCAAAAGTGGACGTGCGTGTCGATCACGTCAGGGCCCTCCCCAGCACCCGTCACTTGCGCGCCACGCGCGTCGGTGCGCGCTTCGACGCCGTGTAGCACGCTTCCACGAGCGCCATCGTCTTCAACGCATCCTCGACCCGCGTCTCGAGCACGCGATCTGCTCCCGAAACGAAACGCTGCAGGTTCGCCATCGGCCCCTCGAACGCCTCGGGGAACCACGACCCTGCGAGCGGCACGTACCGCCAACTGCTATCGCGCGCGACCTCGAGCGTGTCCGGTTTCCCGCTGGGATAATCGAGGTTGACGCCCATCCGCAGCAGCGCCGCACCGCGCAGCCCTTCGACGCGGATCTCCGACACACGCCGCACCGGACCGAACTCGTGCGCGTGGTTCGTGCGCAACGTCACGCGCGGACCGCGCGGATACACGAGCTCGAACGCGCAACGCGTGTCGGCGAGACCGGGGAACGCGGGGTCGCTGCGCGCTGAGCCGATCACGCCCTCCGGCTCGCCGAACAGCGCGCGCAGGAGATCCAAGTAGTGGATCGAATGGTACAGGAGTTCGAGCCGCGGGATGCCGCGCAAGAACTTCCACGTCGACCAGGGCGTGTCGGCCACGATGCGTACTTCGACGTCGCGCACTTTCCCGAGCGACCCGCGTGCGAGCAGATCGCGCAGCGCGAGCACGTTCGGGCTGTAGCGCAACTGGAAGTTCACCGCCGCAACCAACCGCCGCGCGCGCACGACACGCACGATCGAGCGCGCTTCGCCCAGCGTCTGCCCCATCGGCTTTTGGATCAGGATCGCGGCACCGCGTGGAACTTCGCGCAGTACCGGCAGGATCTGTGCAGCAGGCACTGCCATGTCGAACACGACATCGTGCGTCGCGAGCGCTTCGTGGAGCGTCGCAAACACCCGCGCGATGCGGAAGTCGCGCGCTATCTCCTGAGCGGCCTTGCGTCGGGGGTCGTAGATCCCCGCGATCTCGAAACCCGCGGCTTGGTACGCGGGCAGGTGTCCGGCACGCACGATCCCGCCCGCGCCGAGGATCACGATCGGCCGCGGGCTTTGCACCGCAGGCCAGCGCTGCCTCAGCGACGACCAGCCTCGTGCCTGCGTCAGCTGGCTTTGTCGCCGCGCGGGCTTGACTCGCTTCAGCGCAGGCCTGGTCTGTCGCTGCGCAGGCTTGGTCTGTCGCAGCGCGGGCTTGGCTTGTCGCTGCGCAAGCCTGGCTTGTCGCTGCGCGATCTTTGCTTGTTGCTGCCCGGGCGCATCATGTCGCTCCGGGAGCTCGGTATCTCGCAGCGCGAGCTGTGCGGCGACGTGTGTGTCCTTCGCGGGACGCGTGCGAGAGCGCGGTTCCCTGCCCGATTTCATGCCCAGAGTGTCGCCTCTTCGCTCGACGGCGTCACCGTTTCCGCCGTGCAGGAAACTCGGGTGATATCACGATCATGCACGGAACCAGCGTACCCCCCCCTCCGTCTGCTGTTGTACCCTGCCCTCGCACAGCGATCTGCGCATCGAACACTCCCATGCCCCACACGAGCCACGCGATCCTTCTCGCGACCCTCGTCGTCGCATCGTGCACCCGTCACGATCCCGCAGCGGCTGACTCGCCCGCGACGGCCGTTCCCCCCGCGATTCAGGCGCCGCACCGCATCGTCGTGATCCCGAAGGGCACGTCGCACGAGTTCTGGAAAGCCGTCGAGCTCGGTGCACGACGCGCGGACCTCGAGTTCGACGACATCGAGGTCGTTTGGCAGGGTCCTTCCGGCGAAGGCTCCACACAGCAACAGATCGCGCTCGTGGAAGGCGCTGCCGACGGACGATACGACGCGATCTGCCTCGCTCCGCTCGACTCGCGCGCGCTCGTGCCCGCGGTGCGCAATGCGCTGCAGCGCCACTTGCCGGTCGTGGTCTTCGATTCGGCGCTGTCGGGGCACGACCTCCCGATCACCACCTACGTCGCCACCGAGAACCGCGCCGGCGGCGCGCGTGCGGCTTCGGAGCTCGCGCGTGCACTGCACGACGAGGGCAACGTCATCGTGCTGCTGTACCAGATGGGCTCCGAGAGCACGACCGAGCGAGAACTGGGTTGTCTCGCCGCGCTGGCCGCTCACCCGGGGATTCACGTCGTCTCGAGCGACGTGTACGCCGGGCCCAGCGAAGGTACGGCGGTCTCCGCTGCGGAGAACCTTCTGTCGACGTTTGGTGGTCGCGTCGACGGCGTCTTCTGTCCGAACGAGTCGACCACCTCCGGGTTCCTGACCGCGCTGCAGCGACACCCGCGTAAGGGGGACAAGGACCTTGTAGTCGTGGGCTTCGACCTCTCCACGCGCATCGTGCAAGCGATCGAATCGGGCGCGTTGACGGCGACGATCGCGCAGGATCCGGTCTCGATGGGCTACCGTTCGGTCGTGGCAGCGCGGGCCGCACTCGCTCATGAGCCCGTCGCCCCACGCATCGACACGCCCCTGACCGTCGTGACGCGCGACAACCTCGATGCGCCGGACGTGCAGCGTCTGCTCGAGCCGTTCCAGGCGTCGCGACGCCAAGACGAGAGATGACGGCGCTCCTGCGTGCGCGCGGCATCGAACGGCGCTTCGGAGCGACACGTGCGCTCGAGGGTGTGTCGGTCGAGCTCGAAGCCGGATCCGTGCGCGGGCTCTTGGGCGAGAACGGTGCGGGAAAATCGACGCTGTTGCACGTGCTCGGCGGCGTGATCCGACCCGATGCGGGCACGCTCGAGCTCGAGGGCAGGGCGTTCGCGCCGCGCGATCCGCACGCCGCGCGCGAGGCGGGCATCGTGCTCGTGCACCAGGAGCTCGCGATCGCGCCGGATCTGTCGGTCGAGGCCAACGTGATGCTCGGCTCCGAGCTTTCGCGGCGTGGTGTCGTGCGTCGTTCCGAGCATCGTCGTGTGGCACGAGCCGCGCTCGAGAGACTGGGTCACGGATCCCTCGACCTCGAAGCGCGCTGCGGAGATCTGCCGCTCGCACTGAGACAGGTGGTCGAGATCGCGCGCGCGCTCGTGCAGGAAGCGCGCGTCGTCCTGCTCGACGAGCCCGCGAGCTCGTTGTCCGCGCGCGATGCAGCGGTCCTCTACGGAGTCGTGCGCGAGATCGCGAACGCAGGCGTCGCGGTGGCGTGGGTGACGCACTTCCTGGGCGAGGTCGAGGCCGCGTGCGACACGTGGAGCGTGCTACGCGACGGTCGCGTCGTCGCGGAAGGACGCGCGAGCACGACCACTCGAGCCGAGCTGCTCGCGCACGTCACCGGCCGGGAACGCGAGCCGTCGCGATCCGAGACGGAGGAACGCGAGCGCGGCGACGTCGTGCTGGAAGTGCGCGGTCTCTCCGGACGCAGGTCCCCTCTCGACGTCGATTTGTTCCTGTGCCGCGGCCAGATCTTCGGACTGTTCGGTCTCGTCGGCTCGGGACGCAGTCAGCTCCTGCGCGTGATCTTCGGGCTCGAGAAGCGCACCAGCGGCGACGCGCGTTTGAACGGGAAGTCCGTGCTCGCGCGCGATCCGCGCCGTTCGGCGAGCGCCGGCGTCGCGTTCGCGAGCGAAGAGCGCGGGCGCGAGGGCGTTTTCGCAGAGCTCGCGATCGACGAGAACGTGGCGCTCGCTCGCCTGTGCGAACATGCGACGGGCGGAGTCCTGTGGACGCGCGGGTGGAGACGATCCGCGCTCGAAGCCTTGCGGCGCGTGCACTGCAACGTGGAAGATGCACGCCGTTCCGTGGCGACGCTGTCGGGTGGAAACCAGCAGAAGGTCGTGCTTGCGCGCTGCGTTCGCCAGGATGCGCAGGTGCTGCTGCTGGACGAGCCGACGCGCGGCGTCGACCTCGGCACGCAGCAAGAAGTGGCGTCGCTCCTGCGCGAGCTCGCTGCGGAAGGTCGCTCGATCTTGCTCGCCTCGTCATCCACGGAAGAACTGCTTTCGACCTGCGACACGATCGGCGTGATGCGCAACGGTCGACTGGTCGACGTGCGCTCGTCGGCGCAGTGGACGCGCCCCGACCTGCTCGAGGTCGCCGGCGCTGACGGAGGACAACTTTGACCCACGCGCACCCGGTGCAAGCGCGATCCGCCGGCCGTGGCTGGCTGCGCACGAGCCTCGCACCTCTCGCGGGCCTCGTGCTGGTCACGCTCATCCTGCTCGCGTGGGGTTTCTTCACGAAGCGCACGGATCCGTTCTTCACCGCCTACCGCATGTCGCTCGTCGCCAAGCAGAGCGCGACGGTCGGCATCGGCGCGCTCGGCATGACGGCCGTGATCGCCGCCGGTGGGATCGATCTTTCGATCGGCTCGTTGTCGGCGCTGTGCTCGGTCATGCTCGCAGTCGCGCTCAACGGCGGTTGGTCGATCGGCTTCGCACTCCTCGCGACGATCGCCGCGGGCGCGGTCGGCGGCGCGATCAACGGGCGCGCGATCACGCTCCTACGTATCCCGCCTTTCGTCGCGACTCTGGGCACCCTCCTGGTATTCCGCGGCATCGCCGAACACGTTTCGGGTCAGCAGAAGATCCCGGCGGAACCGCCCGCGTGGATCGCGTCGCTGTTCGATCCGCCGGTCGCGTCGGGGTCGCCGCTCGTGTGCACGGCCGTCTGGATCGTGATCGCGCTTTCGATCCTGCTCGCGTTGGTGCTGCGCTACACCGTGTTCGGACGTCACGTGTTCGCGATCGGGAGCAATGAGAACGCGGCGCGCGTGTGCGGCGTGCGCGTCGACCGCGTCAAGATCCTCGTGTATGCGCTCGGCGGCGCGTTCGCGGGCATCGCCGGCCTTTTCTCGTTCGTCGACCTCGCGGCGCAAGGCGATCCGGGCGTCGGCCTGGGCCTCGAGCTCGACGTGATCGCGGCGGTCGTGATCGGCGGCGGATCGTTGTCGGGCGGGCGCGGATCCGTGTTCGGGTCGCTCGCGGGGGCACTCTTGATGTCGTTGATCAGCGCCGGCTGCTCCTACGCCGAGCTGTCGGATTCGGTGCAGAAGATCGTCACGGGCGTGCTGCTCGTCGCTGCGGTCGCGATCGATCGGTCGCGGCGCGAGGGTTGAGCTCGCGGACATCCGAGCAGACGCTCTTCGTCGCGCGCGCGCGCCT
>JBBQNP010000057.1:0-26175 GCA_038330085.1 Planctomycetota bacterium
CCCTTGCCGCGAACCACTACGTCACGGCGGAACATGGCGCGCTGAACCACAGGCAAGAGCAAAGGAGCTAGTGGGCTGTAACGGCCAGTTCGATAGCAGGATTCGTCCTCATTCGTCGACGGGCAAGGCGCGACGACGACCGCGCATCCTCTTAGATACGCCGAGGAGGAGCAACGCAGCCCGGCGGCGAAGGAGGGCGGAGCCTGCTTTCGAACTGGCCGTTACAGCCCACTAGTCAGGGCGTCTTGCGCAGAGCCATCGCCAGCGGGCCCATCATGTCGCGAGCGTGACGTGAGCGGTCAGGGAGGCTCCACACTCATGAACCGTCCGGCCCCATCGTCCCCCGTCCTGAGCCGCGCACGATTGAAATGCATCCGCAGTCGTCACCTAGTGGTCATAGCACTGGAGTATGGAGTAGAGTCCGGATCGCTCGCCGGTCCGACGTGCCTACGAAGCGTGCGAGCAGACGATTTTGCGTTCCACTGATCATCCTGCGCGATCCCGCCCTGCGGCGGTTCGCTTGTCGGACGGCCGTCTCGAGACCGCACCATCGACTCCAGAGACAGCGAGTGCGCAGGAGCGGGCGGGGTCGAGCCTTGGCCTCGGGGCGACGAACCGATCCTCGAGGGGACTTGCGATCCAGATCGTGCTCCTGCTGGGGCTGGTCGGCCTCATGTTGTTCGCGCGTCTGGGCGCCCTTCCGCTGGTCAACCCCGACGAAGGACGCAATGCGCAGGTCGCAAGCGAGATGCTGCGCTCGGGGAGCTGGCTGATCCCGACGTACAACGGCGCGACCTATCTCGACAAGCCGGCGTTCTTCTTCCGTGCGGTGGCGCTCTCGCTCTCCGCGCTGGGTGAATCCGAAGCGGCTGCGCGGTTGCCTTCGGCGCTCTCCGCGCTGGCGCTCGCAGGCGTCGTGTTCGCTTTCGTGCGCTCGCGCTTCGGTCGGCGCACCGCGTTCATGTCCGTCGCCGTGCTCGTGACGACGCCCTTGTTCGTGGCGTTCTCGCGCATCGTGATCTTCGACATGATGTTGACCCTGTTCGTCGTGTCGGCGCTCGTGTGCGGCTTCGTCGCGGAGGAGCACGTGGGCGCCAAGCGCACGCGCTGGTATGCGCTGTGCGCCGCATCGATGGGCTTCGCGACCCTCGTCAAGGGACCGGTGGGGTTCCTGTTGCCGCTCGTCGTGCTGGGCTCGTTCCACATCCTCGAGCGGCGCTTCGACGCTTTGCGCCGGCTCGCGTCGTGGCGGAACGCAGTGCTGTTCTTCCTGATCGTCCTGCCCTGGTTCCTGGGCGTCGCGCGCCTCCATCCGGAGTTCCCGCGCTACGGCATCGTGGAAGAGTCACTGCGTCGGTTCGGCACGAGCGCGTTCAAGCGCACGCAACCGTTCTGGTTTTTCCTGCCCGTGATCGTGGCGGGTTGCCTGCCGTGGAGCGTGCTGTTCCCGGCCGGTGCGTGGGCGGCCTGGAGATCGCGTGCGCACTGGACACGAACGGACCGTTTCCTCCTCGTGTGGGTGATCACGGTCGTCGTCTTCTTCTCGATCTCCCAGTCGAAGCTCGCCGGTTACGTTCTGCCCGCGGTCGTGGGTGTCTCGATCCTCGTCGCGCGCGCGTTCGGTGCCGCGCTCGAACGCCCGGACGGAACTGCAGCACTCTGGTTGCGTCGCTCGGCAGCCGCCGCCGCGTGCACGATCCTCCTCGTCGCCGCGGCGTTCGCGGTCGAAGCGGTTCACCCTGGATTCCTCGCGTCGAACATTCGCTGGCGACAGATGAGCACCGTCGCCCCGAAGGTCGAATGGGCCCTGCCCGCCATCGCGTGCGTGCTGTGCGGGATCATGCTCGCTGCCTCGGCTTGGCGACGGCGTCTCGTGGTCGCGTTCGTCGCTACCGTGCTCTTCCTGCCGTTCGTGTGCGCCCTGGGGTTCGCCGCGATCCTGCCGTCGTTCGAGGACCTCTCGTCTCGCAACTTGGCTCGAGCCATCGACGCGCGGGATGCCGGCGCCGACGTCGCCTGCTTGCAGAGCTACCCCGACGGCTTGGGGTTCTACATGCAGCGCACGTTTCCTCTGTTCACCGCCGACGGGGGCGAGCTCAAAAGCAACTACGTGCGCTACGTGTTCAACGGGGCGGGGCCGAAGCCGACGAACATGATCACGCTCTCGGAGGTCGGGGCCTGGCTCGATGCGCGCACCGCTCCCGTCCTGCTGGTGGGCGACAAGCATCAGCGCGATCTGCTCGAGAGCCTGGCCGCACCGCGTGGGTCTCGATCCGTTCCGCTGCACGGGGTGTGGTCCGGAGCGCTCATCCGTCCCGTGGGAGCGCGCTGAACATGTGCGGCATCGCCGGAATCGTGACGTTCGGCGGATCCCTCGATGCACGAGCGTCGCGTCGCCGCGTCGAGCAGATGCTGCGCAGCCTCGCGCACCGCGGCCCCGACGGCTCGGGCATGACGGCCGCGAACCGCGCCGTGATCGGCGCACGCCGGCTTTCGATTCGCGGGCTCGCCGATGGAACGCAACCGTTCGTAGATGCCCAAAGCGGCGTGATCACCGTGTGCAACGGTGAGATCGACAACCACCGCGACCTGCGAGCGTGGCTTTCCGCGCGCGGGCGCAACGTGAGCTTTGAGACGGACGTCGCTGTGATTCCCGGCCTGTACCTCGAGCTCGGGGCGTCGTTCGTCGAGCGACTCGAGGGTGCATTCGCCCTGGCAGTCTACGATCCGCGCGACGACACGCTGCTGCTGGCGCGCGATCGTGCGGGCGAACGTCCGCTCTTCTACGCGTTCTCGCGGGGCACGATCACGTTCGCGAGCGAGATCGGAGCACTCGCTTCCGATCCGCACTTCGATCTCACGCCCGACTCGAACGCGTTGCAGGAGTACTTGCGCTCGGGCTGGTTCGCCGCACCGACTTCGCCGTTCGCCGCCGTGAAGAAGCTCGCTCCCGCGACGGTGCTGAAGTTGGACGCGCACGGCGCTCACGAACGGCGTTACTGGCGCTTCGCTCTCGTCGAGAGCGAGAAGCGCACGCCTCGTGAGGACGAGTTCGACGCGATCCTGCGCGCGGCCGTGCGTCGGCAAGGCGACGTCGACGTGCCGCTCGGTTTGTTCCTGAGCGGCGGTCTCGACTCGTCCCTGATCGCAGCACTTGCACGAGCGGAGTGGCCCCACAAGGCACTCGTCGCGTACACGCTGCGGTTCGCGGAGTCTTCGTACGACGAAGGTCGCTTCGCCGAGCGAGCTGCACGCGAGCTGCACCTGGATCGCGTGGACGTCGACGTGCGCGCCGATGACGTTCCGCCGACGCTCGCCGCGCTCGTGCGCGGAGCGGGCGAGCCGTTGGCCGATCCAGCCTGGGTGCCGAGCGCGCTGCTCGCGCGCCGCGCTTCAGCCGACGTGAAGGTCGCGCTCGTGGGCGAGGGCGCCGACGAAGTCCTGGGCGGATATCCCACGTACGTCGGCGCGTGGCTGGCGGAAGCTCACGCGCGACTGCCCGGCCCGCTTCAACGAACGATCGCGTCGCTCGTGCAAGCGCTTCCGGACAGCGAGAAGAAGGTCACGATCTCGTTCCTTCTCAAGCGCTTCGTGGAAAGCGCGCGCCTCCCCGGTCTGCAGCGTCATCGCGAGTGGACCGCCGCGATCCCAGCGCGCGAACTCGGGCGGCTGCAATCCCCCGAGCCGGGAACCCGCGGGTCGGACGTACGCGAAAGCGGCGAGGAACTCGACGGCCTGCTCCTCGACCGGCTCCAACGCTTCGATTTCGAAATGCCGCTCGCCGAAGGACTTCTCACCAAAGCCGACCGCTCGAGCATGGCGGCGGGGCTCGAGCTGCGCGCGCCGTTCCTCGACCCGGCCGTGCTCGAGTTCGCAGCCCACTTGCCTGCGCGCGACCGTGTCCGGTCCTTTCGCACGAAGGCTTTCCTCAAGCAGTACGCGCTCGGTCACTTGCCGCGCGAGATCGTGTTGCGGCGCAAGCGCGGCCTTTCCGTTCCGCTCGGCACCTGGTTGCGCGGTCCTTTGCGCGAGTGGGCGCGAGGACGGCTTGCGTCCGCGCGGCTCGAGGTCGCCGGGCTCTCGACGGATCGAGTGCTCGACTGGTTCGACGAGCACGCAGAGCGGCGCGCGGACCATGCGCGCGGGCTCTCGGCGTTGCTCGCGCTCGCGGAGTGGTGCCTGTGGGTGGATGAGCTCCAGCACACGCGCGATCAGGCAGAGGGAGCGGACGTCATCCTCGTGCCGTTCACCCCCACGCCTCAGGAGGTGCGCTCGTCGGTTGCGAGCGAGTCTCCGCTGTCGCCTGAACGCGACTTGGAAGAAACCAAATCCTGAAGCAGGCGACCGCTCTGCTCCAACCCGCCTTTTCATCGGATCGCTCACATGAACACACACACGCTCGTTCTGGCCGTGTCGGGAACCTGTGCCTTGCTGGCCTCGGTCGCGAACATGACCGCACCCCACCAAGAGAAGACGCCGGCAGCGGCGGCCAAGCCCGCGGCCGGATGGCACGTGGCGCGCTCATTCGACCTCGGCGGCGAAGGCGGGTGGGATTACCTCACCTGCGATGCGGACAACCAGCGCTTGTACGTCTCCCGCTCGACGCACGTGATGGTCGTCGACACGGAGAACGGCAAGGCCGTCGGCGACATTCCCAACACCTCGGGCGTGCACGGGATCGCGCTCGCGCCGGCAGTCGGGCACGGGTTCACGTCCAACGGCAAAACCGACACCGTCACGATCTTCGACATGAAAACGCTGAAGACGCTCGACACGGTCAAGGTCGGCGAACGACCGGATGCCATCCTGTTCGAGCCCGCGACCGCGCGCGTGTTCACGTTCAACGGCAAGAGCCATGATGCGACGGCGATCGATACCGCGACAGGCAAGGTCGTCGGGACCGTGCCGCTCGAAGGCAAGCCCGAGTCCGCCACGAGCGACGGCGCCGGTCACGTGTTCGTCAACATCGAGGACAAGAGCGAAGTCGTCGAGTTCGACCCGAAGACGCTGGCGGTGCTCGCGCACTGGCCGCTCGCTCCGGGAGAAGAACCGTCGGGCATGGCGATCGACGTCAAGAACCACAGGCTCTTCGTCGGGTGCGGGAACCAGAAGATGATCGTGCTGGACGCCGAGAGCGGAAAGGTCCTCGCGACGCCGGCGATCGGCGACCGGGTGGACGGGAACGCCTTCGATCCGGCCAAGGGTTGCGCGTTCAGCGCCAACGGCGACGGCACGCTCACCGTCGTGCACGAGGACTCACCCGCGAGCTTCGCCATCCTCGCGAACGTTCCCACCGGGCCGGGAGCACGCACGATCGCACTCGATCCGAAGACGCACCGCATCTATCTCCCGAGCGCGCAGTACGAACCCGTCGCAGAAGCCGCCGCCGGAGAGAAGCATCCGCGACCGAAAATGATCGCCGGCTCGTTCAAGATCCTGGTCGTCGAGCCCTGAAACGGCGGGGTTCGTCAACCCGCGCCGTGGGCCGAACAGGGCACGAGATGCCCTCGGCACGTTCTGCCGGCGCGGATGAACTCGAGTCGAGGGCTCGTGCGTGCAGAGACGAGTCGAGCCACTGCGAGCTTGCGCTGCGCAGTGGCTCGACCCATTTCGCCCTGCCGTCAGAGTGGTTGGTAGCTGAACTTCTGTCCGCCGATCGAGGCCTCGGCCATCAAGCCTTCCTCGTTCGTGGTGTAGACCGCGACTCCGTCGCGGTAAGCAGCATTCTTGCTCGCGCCCGCGTCGACGGCGACGGCCGAGGCTTGCGCGTCGAACGCGAACTTGCCCTGCTTGAACTTGCGCAGCGACTCTTGGTCCTGGAAGCAGATGATCTCGGTGTACGTCTGTCCGCCGATTTGCGCGCCGACCGTGGCCTGCGAGAGATCGCAGTAACCGACCGCGCGGCCGCCCTCGTACAGGACGCCCTTGCCGTACGCGCCGCCGACGCCGATAGCGCCCTTGGTGACCTTGGGGAACACGGCGTAGCCGACTGCGTCGCTGCACATGTTCCTGAAGTTCATGTCGTGCCCTTTGGCACGCTCGAAGGCCGCGTCGGACTTGGCGACGATTTCGCTCTTGCCTTGGGCCGAAGTCGGGGCGGTGTGACAGGCAGTGACCGCACAGACACTGGCAAGGGCGGCAGCAACGAAGAGGGTGTGCAAACGGATCATAGTGATGGCCTCACGGGGTGGGTTTTCCTCGTCGACGATCACGAAGGGATGCAGTGAGCATTCTCGAGAAAAGGGGCTCACCGGTCCGCGCTCGAAGGGAGCGCATGGCGTCGAGGGTTGCACGAGGCAACGCGCCCGCAAAG
The DNA here is from genome assembly GCA_038330085.1 of Planctomycetota bacterium. Classification (GTDB taxonomy): domain Bacteria; phylum Planctomycetota; class UBA1135; order UBA1135; genus JAEUIA01. The sequence continues at coordinate 6,314 of JBBQNP010000057.1, forward strand.
CAGCATTCGTGCCAAGGGCGAGTGGAGATCCATTACCTCACCCGGCGCATAGGGACAGGCAAGTCGAGTGCAATGCCTACAACCCGCTGAACGGATGCGCAGGCCAAAGGATTCGAAGTACCATGAAAAGGCTCGCTCCCTCCATTCGCCTCTTCAACTCACCGGAGTCCCCCCATGAAGACGTGCTTCGAAACACGAGTGCTTCGTTTCGCATCCATCCTACTCACCTGCGCGGTGGGATCTGTCGCTCGGTCACAGACCGGCGTCGTGGATCAAGTCAGTCCGACGAACGGCCCTCCTCCGATCCAGACCGCGGGCTTCAACGGTGATGCGGTTTCGCTCACGTGGCAGGCCCAGGTTCAAGCCGGGCAGAGCGGTCAACTCGAGGGCTTCACGCTCCAACTCTCGGGCAACCAGGGTGCGACGCTCTTGACTTCGCTGCGCATCGGTCCGGGATGGAACACCGGCCCGACCGCATTCCAGATGGTCATCACGAAGGCGACCAGTGCGACCGAAGACGTCTTCGTCGACGTCACCAGCTCCAACATCCAGGTCGTGCCGGGCACGCTCTTCGTGATCGAGATGCAAGGACAGGGCACCGGCTGCGGCATCAACGGAACCTACGTCCCGCCTTCCGCTGGATTGCCCGCGTATCCGGAGCTGCTCTTCTTGAACGGCCCCGGTTGCTTCGCCGACTGCGGGTGGCGCATCGGCTTCACGACGTACGTGTTGAACACGTCCTCGACCACTTTCTGCTCGGGCGACGGCACGGGCACGGCGTGCCCGTGCGGTAACAGCGGCACCTCCGGCAACGGCTGCGCGAGCTCCGTCAGCGCAACGGGTGCGCACCTCGCCGCCTCGGGCAGCCCGAGCATTTCGAACGACACGCTCTCGCTGACCGGCTCGTCCATGCCCAACAGCTCTGCGCTCTACTTCCAGGGCACATCCCAGACCTCGGGCGGTTCAGGCGCGGTCTTCGGCGACGGCCTGCGCTGTGCCGGAGGAACGGTCGTGCGCCTGGGGACGAAGACGAATGCCGCCGGAAGCTCGAGCTATCCGGTGGGAGCCGACCTCCACATCTCCGTGCGCGGCGGCGACAGCGCCGGCAACGTGCGCACCTACCAGTGCTGGTATCGCAATGCCGCGGCCTTCTGCACGCCGAGCACGTTCAACCTGACGAACGGCGTGCAAACGACCTGGATCCCCTGATCGCCTTCGGGGAAAGCCTCCGGGGTCCATGACGGAGGTCGCGCATCCAACTCCACGGCTTGGCCACGAGCAGGGGGTTGGAGGCGCGAGGCACCGATGGCCGGATGTCCCGGCTATCGGTGCCAGGTACCCCCCCGGGCTTGCAGAGTCTGCATTCTGCATTGCAATTCGATGTCGCGACCACCCGCCGACCACGCCCCACACACGGCCCGCCGCTCGCGGACGGTCGCCGACTGTCCCGTGAATCACAACCTAGCGGCTCCCGAATCAGGTCGAGCACCTCCTCGCCCGCGTCGCCGACGAGCCACAGCACTGCCGCTTTTTGACGCCGCTTTTGTCAGGCCGCAGAGCCAGCCGACGGCTGCAGTGCGCGCTCGATCGCGTCGACGAGGCTGCGCACGCTCGCCCGGCTCTCGAACGACGGCTTTCCACCGAGGCGCGCGCTCGCCATGCGCTCGAGGGTCTGTGTCGAACGCACAGCCAGCTCCTGCGGCACGCCGACGGTGACGAGCCGTTCGTGCAGTCGCAAGCCGACCACCGCCGGTGACGCGCACTCGAGCACGACGGCAAGGAAGTCGATGAACGCCTTCTCCAGGTCGGAGTCCTCGTCTTCGATCCGGTTGGTGAACGCGAGCGCTGCGTCGTACAAGCGCGTTTGCCGCGTGTCGCTGGGTTTGCGCCGCAAGCGCACCGCGAGCAAGATCAAGAGGCTCGCGAGCGCCAGCGCGCCGACCCACAGCGTCGGATCAACCGCGGCCGAATCGTCGGATTTTCCCGTGCCCTTGCCGCGACGTCGGTGCACCTCGATCGGAATCGGCCGCGTGTGCGCGAGACGGTAGGCCGCGGGCGGCGTCGGGTCGAAGTACGGCATCGTGATCGACGGAATCGCGATGACGTTCTCGTTCTCGGGCTCGAGGTCGTAGATGAACGTCGGGCGTTGGCCAGGCGCGCCGTCGACCTCGCCCAGCAGGTGGAAGCCCTCGATGTCACCCAGCTTCGGCGCCGTGAGCATCTCGAGGTTGCCTTCGCCCAGAACGGTGAGCGTCAACTTCAGGCTTCCACCGGCGACGAGCTCGAGCGGGCTGGCGTCGGCCAGCAGCGTGAAGTGCCCCACCGCTCCGGCAAAATCGGGCGGGCGACCTTCTTCGGGAAACGGGAGGATCGTGAGCGTGCGCGTCTTCCCGCGCACGTACACATCGCGCCGGTCCGTGGGCACGCGCCCCGTCCACGTGTCGTCGTGGAAGCCCGTGGCGAACGCGAAGCGCAAGATCGGTGCAGGGACCACGAGCTTGCCGAGCGCGATCGGGATCCACGTCGTCTCGACCTCGAGGACCGTGAACGTGTTGCCGTCGATGCTCGTGTTCTCGAGCCGCGCGCCGTCGGTGATGCGCTCGTCGAGGGCGAAGGACAGGTGTCGCGCTCGCGCCGCGTCCTCGTCCGCCGTGGCGGAGGGCTTGCGCACGATCGTGTCCTGGAGCGATTCGAACCACGGTGCCTGCAACTGCACGGGCACGTCGAGCGGATACCGGAAGAGCTGCACCATGTCCTTCGCGAGGAACGGCCGCTCGACGCCCAAGCGCAGACGCACGCGGATCGGCTGCTGCAGGTAGAACGCATCGCCGTCGATCACGGTCTCGACGAACGCGCGGCCTTCACCGCTCATGTCGCGCGCGCCCTCCAGCGTCAGCTCGTCGAGCGCGTTCAACTGTGCGGGCGCATCCTTGGCCGCCGACGATGCCGAGCCCTGAGCGGACTGCGCCGAATTGTCGACGGCACGGTGGGCCACAACTCGATTGGGCACAGATCCAGTGGGCGCAGTCGGATCGATTGACCCCGGCTTCTGAAGCGCTGCACGCGCGACGGGCAACAGGCCGGCAAGAGCGAGCCACGTGCACGCGCTCAGGATCTTCTGGAATGGGGACATCATGAAGACGGTCGTGCGGAGCATACCGGTCGGGGCGAAGCGTGCGACGAACGGGATGGTGCGTTCCGCGGGGAGGGCGTGAACGCACAGGCATGGCTCTGCGTATCCCTTCTTGATATCGACAGACCGGGTCCAGATCCGCACGTTCGCACGCCTCGGAATAGTGGAAGAGGCTTCCATGTCGGCCGCGAGCGAGCCGGACCCGGCCGTCACCGTGCTTGATTCGCGCCTGCGCGGGCGCATCCTGCCTGCTCGATGCAGATCGACCTCACCCTGGCGCTGACCGAGATCGCGGGTATTTCCCTGCGCGACCTCGCGCTCGTCCTCGGCGTCGCCGCGATCACGACCGTCGTTTTCCAGCGGCTGCGCCAGCCGGTCGTCCTGGGATACCTGATCGCCGGCATCCTCATCGGGCCGCACACGCCGGGTGCCAGCGTGCATGCCCCGGACGCTCTGCACGCGCCGTCCGAGCTCGGGATGATCCTCGTGTTCTTCTCGATCGGGCTCGAGTTCAGCGTGCGGCGGATGATCGCATTGGGACCGCGGCCGGCGTTCGTGGCGGTGTTCGAAGTCGGCGCGACGTTCTTGCTCGGCTTCCTCGCCAGCCGTGCGTTGGGTCTCGACTGGCGTGCGAGCTTGTTCCTCGGCGCCATCCTGTCGATCTCGAGCACGGTCTTGATCCAGCGTGTGTTCGCCGAGTGTTCGGTCGAGAAGCGCATCCAGGAAAGGGTGCTCGGCATCCTCGTGCACGAGGACATCGTCGCGATCCTGATGCTCGCCGGGTTGAGTGCGTTGGCCGTGGGCGAAGCGGTCGATTTCGGCGTGGTCCTGCGCACCGGTGGAAGCCTGCTCGCCTTCCTGGCGATCACCATCGTCGTCGGGTTCCTGATCGTGCCGCCCGCCGTGCGTTTCGTGCTGTCCCTGCGCCGACGCGAGACGTTGATCGTCGCCATGCTGGGGTGGTGCTTCGCGCTCGCGCTCGTGGCGGGCAAGGCGGGTTTTTCGACGGCGCTGGGAGCTTTTCTGGCCGGCTCGCTCGTGGCCGAGTCCGGACACGGCGACGAGATCCACCGGCGCATCCAGCCCGTCGTCGACGTCTTCGCGGCGATCTTCTTCGTCAGCATCGGCATGCAGGTCGACCCCGCGCTGATCGCCGATCACTGGGGGGCGATCGTACTGCTCACGCTGGTCGTCATCGTGAGCAAGATCGTGTTCGCCGGGCTGGGGACGTTCCTCATCGGCGAGGACCGCCAGAGCGCGTTGCGTACCGGGATCAGCATGGCGCAGATCGGCGAGTTCGCGTTCATCATCGCCGGCCTGGGCGTCGCGACGCACTCGACGCCGCCCTGGATCGCGGCGGCGGCGGTCGGTGTCTCGACGATCACGGCGTTCGTGACGCCGTTCCTCATCCGCAACTCGCGTCCGATCGCGGCGGCGATCGACCGTGCGCTGCCCGAGCGGTTGCAGACGCTGTCGACGTTGTACGCGGCGTGGTTGTCGGACATCCGGGAACGCGGACATCGCGACGGACCGTGGCGCACCGTCGTGCGGCCGTTGAGGGTGCTCGTACTCGATGCGGTGGTGCTCGTGGCGTTCGTCATCACGGGCGCTCTGCTCGCGGAGAAGCTGACGCACGTCGTCGGATCGGCCGTCAAGGTCGGCGCGAACGTCGCGTTCGGCATCGTCGTCACCGTGGTTGCAGCGTTGTGCGTGCCGTTGCTGGTGGGGATCGTCAACGCATCGCGCAGCTTGGGCATGGCTCTCGCCGTGATGGCGCTGCCTGCGGCACAGAGCGGAACGGTCGACATGGGTCGGGCGCCGCGGCGCGCGTTGGTCGTCAGCTTGCAGTTGGCCGTGCTCCTGTGCGTGACGTTGCCGCTGCTGGCGCTCACCGAACCTTTCTTGCCGGATTTCGCGTCGCCGCTCGTGCTCCTACTCGTGTTGCTGGTCTTCGCGTGGGTCTTGTGGCGCACAGCGGCCGACCTGCAGGGACACGTGCGCGCCGGTGCCGAAATGATCGGCGAGGCGCTGTCGAAGAGTCGACCTCATCTCGGGCCGCGCGAGCTCACCGAGGTGACGAGCATCCTGCCCGGCTTCGGCGATCTGACCATGGTCACCGTGTCGAGGGAGAGTGCGATCGTCGGACGCACGCTGGCCGAGCTCGACCTGCGCGGTCGTTCCGGGGCGAGCGTGATCGCGATCCAGCGCGGTGATCGGCGCATCGTGATGCCGCGTGGACCGACGTCGTTCCAGGCCGGAGATCTGCTGGCCCTGACCGGTTCGCCGGAGGATGTCGAGGCCGCGATCGGGATCCTCGAGTCGCGCGACAAGACCTGAAGCTGAGGGGGCATGCGGTTTGCCTGCGTCGGCTTGCCGGAGTGGCACCGCAGCGGTCGAGCATCGCGCGCCACCCCCCCCACCATGCCGCGCAGTTGCTGCTCCCTTCGCCGAGTCCGCCCGTGACGCAGGCGACGAACTCTCAGGAGAAGAGGGAAGGTGAGCGACTCAGCGCTCCCAGCGGCAAGGTGGTGTACGCCGCGATCATCTCGGAGGCCGAGGACGAGCTGAAACGACCTTCGTCGTCGCTGTTCTTCTCGGGGTTGGCGGCGGGGTTGTCGATGGGGTTCTCGCTGATTGCGGAGGCGCTGTTGCGCGCGCACCTACCGGATGCGCCTTGGCAGGAGCTGGTGTCGAAGCTCGGTTATCCGATCGGGTTTTTGATCGTCATCTTGGGGAGGCAGCAGCTCTTCACCGAGAACACGCTCACGCCGGTGCTGCCGTTGTTGCGCGACAAGGACCGTGGAACTGCGGTGAACGTGCTGCGCATGTGGGGAGTCGTCCTGGGTGCGAACCTCCTCGGCGGCTTGGCGATCGCGTTGGTCATCGCGAAGAGCGGACTGCTCCCCTCGGACGCGCACGCGGCCATGAAGCTCACGGGCGCGGAGGCCATCGAGCCCGGCTTCGGCCTCGTTTTCCTGCGAGCCATCTTCGGGGCTTGGCTCATCGCATTGATCGTGTGGCTGTTGCCTTTTGCCGAGAGCGGGAGGCTGTGGATGATCGTGATCATCACGTACTTCGTAGGGCTCGGTCATCTCAGCCATGTCGTGGCCGGTTCGATCCAGGTTTTTGCACTGGCGTTCACGGGCGGAACTTCGTGGAGCGAGGTCGTCACGGGTTTCGTGGTGCCGGCGTTGTTCGGGAACATTCTGGGTGGCCTCATCCTCGTCGCCGCGCTGAGCCATGCGCAGGTGACGGCCGGTGGCGATGTCGAAGTGTGAGGGAGCGCGGGCTTTTGCGCCACGACGCCGGTGACCTCACGCCACCCCTGCTGACCCGTTCCGCCGGCCACATCCGGTCGTGAGATGTCTCGTACCGGAGATGCGTGTCGGTGAAACTCGCGGCGAAGAGCCGTCTGGCAGGAAGCTCGATTGGGTCCCACAATCGCGGCCCGCATGGGCCTCGAGAGCTTCCACCCGACCGTCCAACGCTGGTTCACGGCCACCTTGGGCAGTCCGACGCGGCCGCAGGTCGAGGGTTGGCCCCGCATCCAGGCGGGTGCGCACACGCTGATCGCAGCACCCACGGGGACGGGCAAGACGCTCGCGGCGTTCCTCTCGGCGATCGACGGGTTGCTGCGACAAGGATCCGCTCTGCCGGACGAGACGCAGGTGTTGTACGTCTCGCCGCTGCGCGCGCTCTCGAACGACGTGCAGAAGAACCTGTCGGCGCCGCTCGCGGCCTTGCGCGAGATGGACGCGAGCCTGCCCGAAGTGCGCGTGCTCGTGCGCACGGGCGACACCAGTCAGAAGGACCGCGCGGCGATGCGAAAGTGCGCGCCGCACGTGCTCGTTACGACGCCCGAGTCGCTCTACATCCTCCTCTCGTCGGCGAGCGGACGCGCGATGCTCGGCACCGTCCGCACGGTGATCGTCGACGAGATCCACGCGCTCGCGCGCGACAAGCGGGGTTCCCACCTGGCGTTGTCGCTCGAGAGGTTGAGCGCTTTGTGCATGTCTGTGGGCGGGCGCGACGTGCAACGCATCGGGCTGTCGGCGACACAGAAGCCGCTCGAGGTCGTCGGACGCCTGCTGGTCGGTGCGGACCGCGAGTGCGTGCTCGTCGACGCCGGCCATTTGCGCGACATCGACGTCGACATCGTCGTGCCCGACACGCCGCTCTCGGCCGTGTGCAGCCACGAGCAGTGGCGCGAGCTGTACGTCAAGATGAGCGAGCTGATCCGCGCACACCGCACGACGCTCGTGTTCGTCAACACGCGCAAGCTGGCGGAGCGGCTGACGGCGCGTCTGTCCGAGGAGCTGGGCCCGGACAAGATCGCCTGTCACCACGGGAGCTTGTCGAAGGAGATAAGGCTCGCGGCGGAGCAACGGCTGAAGCGCGGCGAACTCCAGGCCTTGGTCGCGACGGCCTCGCTCGAGCTCGGCATCGACATCGGCGACGTCGACCTCGTGTTGCAGGTCGGCAGCACCCGCACGATCGCGACCTTCCTCCAGCGCGTGGGACGCGCGGGTCACGGCGTCGAACGCACGCCGAAGGGTCGCTTGTTCCCGTTGACGCTGGACGAAGCGGTCGAGGCGGTGGCTGTATTGTCTGCTGCGAAGCGACGCGTCCTCGACACGACGCCGGAGCCCCCCGCCGCGCTCGACATCCTGGCGCAGCAGATCGTCGCGGCGTGCGCGTCGGCGGACCTCGACACGGGTTGGAAGGAAGACGATCTGTTCGCGTGCCTGACGCGCGCTGCTCCCTACCGCAACACGTCGCGCTCCGACTTCGACGCGCTGCTCGCGCTGCACTCCGACGGTCGCACGGCGCTCCTGCACCGCGACGCGATCGGCCGGCGCGTGATGGGCACGAAGCGTGCGCGCATTCCCGTGCTCACTTCCGGCGGCGCGATCCCCGACAACGCCGACTACCGCGTCGTGCAGGAGCCCGAGGGCACGTTCATCGGCACGTTGAACGAGGACTTCGCGATCGAGTCCAACGTCAACGACATCTTCCAGCTCGGCAACACGTCGTGGCGCGTGTTGAAGATCGAGCCGGGCACCGTGCGCGTCGCGGATGCGCACGGGACGCCGCCAAACCTCCCCTTCTGGCTCGGTGAAGCACCTGCGCGCAGCCGCGAGCTGTCCTGCGAAGTCACCCGCGTGCGCGAGGAGTGCGACGGGCCTGAATGGATCGCGCGCGAAGCCGGGGTCGGTCGCGATGTCGCGGAACAGGTCGCGGAGTTCCTCGAGACCGGCCGCGCGCAACTGGGCGCGATGCCGAGCGAGCATTGCATCGTGCTGGAGCGCTTCTTCGACGAGTCGGGCGGAATGCAGCTCGTCATCCATGCCCCGTTCGGCAGCCGCATCAACAAGGCGCTCGGCCTTGCATTGCGCAAGCGCGTGTGCCGTGCGTTCGGCTTCGAGCTGCAGGCCGCGGCCGACGAGCAGGCGATCGTGCTCTCGCTCGGGTTGCAGCACAGCTTCGACCTGGCCGAGGTGTTCGACTGGTTGAAGAGCGCGACCGCGCGTGACGTGCTCGTGCAAGCCGTGCTGGCGACGCCGTTGTTCACGACGCGCTGGCGGTGGAACGCGGGACGCTCGCTCCTCCTCGCGAAGACCCGCAACGGCAGACGCATTCCGCCGCCCTTGATGCGCATGCGCGCTGAGGACCTGCTTGCTCAGGCGTTCCCGCAAGCGCTGGCGTGCGGCGAGACGTTGCCGCCGGGCGACATCGAGCTGCCCCTCGATCACCCGATCGTGATGCAGTCGGTCGAGGACTGTCTGCACGAAGCGCTCGACGTCGACGGGTTCCTCGACGTGCTGCGCGGGCTCGAGTCGGGCCGCATCGCGAAGCACGCGATCGACACGAGCGAGCCGTCGGTCTTCGCGCACGGGATCCTGTCCGCGCAGGTGTACAGCTTCCTCGACGACGCACCGCTCGAAGAGCGCCGCACCCAAGCCGTCAACACAAGACGTGTGCTCGACACACGATCGGCCGACGAGATCGGCGTGCTCGACGCGGAAGCCATCGCGCGCGTGCGATCGGAAGTGTGGCCAGAGCCCGAGAGCGCCGAAGAGTTGCACGAAGCGCTGCTCTGGATGGGCTTCGCAAGAGATGAAGAAGCACGGCCGTGGTCCGTGTGGATCGACGAGCTCGTGGTCGCCGGACGTGTCGTCGCCCTCGACACAGCCGGTCAACGCCGATTCTTCGCCATCGAGGCACCCCGCTCCGGCAAGGAACTCTTGCGGGGCCGGCTCGAAGCGCTCGGGCCGGTGCCGATCGACGATCCGCTGCTCGTCGAGTTCGCGACGGAGATCCTCGAACTCGAAGCCGAAGGCGCCGTCTTGCGCGCGCGCTTTCCCGCAGTCGGCGAAGGCGCGACGCTCGCCGGCAGAGCAGGATGGTGCGCGCGCCACCTGCTCGCGCGTATCCACCGCTACACGCTCGATCGCTTGCGCGCCGAGATCCAGCCCGTGAGCGCAGCCGAGTTCTTGCGCTTCCTCGCTGTGTGGCAACACGTCGCACCCGAGCGCGCACCCGATGCAGGCGGGTCCGCGCTCACCGCTGCGACGCTCGAAGGTCCGCGCGGCGTCATGACGGTCGTGACGCAGCTCGCTGGATTCCACGCGCCCGCCGAAGCGTGGGAGCGACAGATCCTGCCCGCGCGCGTCGCCAACTTCCGCAAGCAGTGGCTCGACGAGCTGGCGTTCTCGGGCGAGATCGTCTGGGGACGCCTCTGGGGTTCAGGCGAATGCGCCGCGCGATCGATCCCCGTCGCGCTCCTGCCCCGTGCGGACCTCGAATCGTGGATGAGCCTCAGCGATCGCGGCGACACGCTCGACATGTCCAGTGACGCCCAAACCGTGCTCGACCTGCTCCATTCGCGCGGTCCTTCGTTCCAACAAGAGCTCGCACGCGCGAGCGCACTCCTGCCCGGCCGTTTCGACGACGCACTGGCGATCCTGGTCGCGCGCGGTCTCGCTACATGCGATGCATTCGCGGGCTTGCGCGCGCTCTTCCGCCGCAACGACCCACGCCTGCGTCGCGCGCACAATCCGCCCATCGTCGCCGGACGTTGGAGCGCGTTCCGGCCCAACGGCGAAGCCGCCTCCGCGCACAGGAAAACCGACGGAGTTCATGCCTCCGAAGTCGTGCCCGACGCCGGCCTCGTCGAGTTCGTCGCGCGCACGTTGCTCACGCGAACCGGCATCGTGTTCAAGGCCGTCCTTGCGCGCGAGCGCATCCCGGTTCCGTGGCGCGACATCCTGCGCTGTTACCGACGCATGGAAGCACGCGGCGAAATCCACGGCGGCCGCTTCGTCGCCGGATTTCACGGCGAGCAGTTCGCCCTCCCATCCGCCATCACGCGCGTTCGCGCCTTGCGCAAGCGCGCTCGGATCGATCCCATCACCGTCTCCGCCGCAGACCCGCTCAACCTCGTCGGCATCCTGACGCCCGACAAGCGCGTCGCCGCGAACGCGCGCCGTCGCGTCGACATGTTCCCGGCTGCGGGCTGATGGGTTCGCGTCAGGACCGGCTTCGTTTCTTGGAACCGAGGGCTGGTCGCGAGCCGGTGCGTGTGGTGCTCGCGCGCTTCTTCTCCGTTGGATAGGTGATCTGTGTGCCCTTCACTCGCGCGAAGGGGGTCAGCGCGTGGACCTGACTGCGCGTCCGACTCTGGATCTCCTCGGCGCGCGTGCCGCGCACGGTCAGAGCATCGGCGATCAAAGAGCGGTGACAGCGCCACGGCACGGCTTCCGCGCACATCAGCGCCTGACGCTCGGTTCCTGACTCGGAGACGATCCGGCTCAGGGCGGCATCGAAATCCGGCGATTGCATCCAATCCGCATAACCCTGAAACGACTTGTTGCGCCAGCCCGTGTTGGTCGAGCCTTCGAGGGGCTTTCGGAATCCGCCCAGCGCCGGCACGTGCTCGTATCCAATTCCCGCGCGCAAGAGAGACCGCCGCAGCAGATCGGAACCGAACTGGGGATTGTGCGCCGAGCGCGGGACGGTGCGCACGTCGATGAGCTTCGTCACGGCGTGGGCCTGGAGCAGCGCCAAGAATTCCGACAGTTCGCGGGTCGAGTGCCCGATCGTGAACACGGGTCGCCCGGTTCGAGGCTTGCCCGGCGCAGCACCGGAATCCGAAGCCCGCGTCTTGCGCGCGGGTGACTTCTTCGCCCCCTTGGGCAAGATCGTCACGCTCGGACGTGGCTGGCGCCCTGCTCGAGAAGCCGCTCCTGACTGCATGCTCGATCGTGCTCTGGCGCTCATCGACGAGTTGGCGGCAGGTGTCGCAAAGCGGATCCCTTGTGCATGGCGATGTGGTCCGTCTTGTCGCTCTGGATCTCGTACTGCGGCTCGACCTTCGTCGCGTGATGGGTGTAGCCCTTGTACTGCACGTTGCGCACGTGGACGCGTCGGATCGTGCCGCGTACTCGGCCGGCTTCGGAATTCCAGCTCACGTGGTCGCCAACTTTGAAGTTGTGCTTCATGAAGGAGCCTCGTGCCCTTCGTCGAGGGTTTGGGGTCCGCGTCGGGGGCGGGTCGGAGCGTCCGCCGATGCAAGCCATTTCGAGCGTAACAGCAAGCGATTGACAGCGCGCCGCCCGCTGCGTTTGAATGCGCGGATGGTCACTGGTTTTCAAGCTCCCGAATCGAGGTTCGGGACCCATGTCGGGCGTTGACACGCTCCCCGGTCGCCGCGGTTTCGGCGAGACGATGCGTCGCGACCTGTGGTGGTTGCAGCCGCTGCTCGTCTTCCTCGGCTTCTCGACCTTCATCGTCTACTCGACGTGGCGCGCGTTCGAAGCGGACCACTTCACGGCCGGTCCCTACCTCTCCCCGTTCTTCTCGCCGCTCCTCTTCGACGCGCACATCCCGATCTCGCACCACGCCTGGTTCGGCGGCGTCCCCGGCTGGTGGCCCGCGTTCATCCCCTTCTCGCCGGCGATCCTGATCCTCTGGGCGCCGGGCGGATTCCGCTTCACCTGCTACTACTACCGCGGCGCCTACTACAAAGCGTTCTGGGCCGACCCGCCCAACTGCGCCGTCGGCGAGCCACGTCACAAGTACCTGGGTGAGAACTCGCTCCCCCTCATCCTCCAGAACGTCCACCGGTACTTTCTCTACCTCGCGCTCGCGTTCATCGTGATGCTCACCTGGGACGTGATCCTCGCGACGCGTTTCGAAAACCCGGTCACGCACACGACGACGTTCGGCCTCGGCCTCGGCACCCTGCTCATGGCCGTCAACGTCGTGCTCATCTCCTCCTACACTTTCGGCTGTCACTCGCTGCGCCACCTGATCGGCGGCGGACGCGACTGCCTCTCGAACGCACCCGCAACCCTGCGCGCCTACAAGTTCGTGAGCTGCATGAACCGCCGACACATGATGTGGGCCTGGTGCTCCCTCTTCTCCGTCGGCTTCACCGACCTATACATCCGCATGTGCTCGACGGGCGTGTGGCACGACTGGCGGATCTTCTGATGGCCTCCACGAGCACGCTGACGAAGACGGGCGAATACCAGACCTTCGAGCACGACGTGCTCGTCATCGGCGCCGGTGGAGCGGGACTGCGCGCTGCGATCGAAGCGGCAGCCGGCGGACTCAAGGTCGGCCTCGTTTGCAAGTCCCTCCTCGGCAAGGCGCACACCGTCATGGCCGAAGGCGGCGTCGCAGCCTCGATGGGCAACGTCGACGACCGCGACAACTGGCGCGTGCACTTCAGCGACACGATGCGCGGCGGGCAGTACCTCAACAACCCGCGCATGGCGGAGCTCCACGCGCAAGAAGCCCCCGCGCGCGTGCGCGAGCTCGAATCCTGGGGCGCATTGTTCGACCGCACCGCAGACGGAAAGATCCTGCAGCGCAACTTCGGTGGTCACCGCTATCCGCGCCTCGCGCACGTCGGCGACCGCACGGGTCTCGAGATGATCCGCACCCTGCAGGACCACGGCATCCACCAGGGCATCGACGTGCACATGGAAGTGACCGTGCTCGAGCTCCTGAAGGACGGCGATCGAGTTTCGGGCGCGCTCGCATACGACCGCGAGCGCGGGCGTTTCCGCATCTTCCGCTGCAAGTCGATCGTGATGGCGACCGGCGGCATCGGGCGCGCGTTCAAGATCACGAGCAACAGTTGGGAATACACGGGCGACGGGCAGGGTCTCGCCTACGAGGCCGGCGCCGAGCTGATGGACATGGAGTTCATCCAGTTCCACCCGACCGGCATGGTCTGGCCGCCGAGCGTGCGCGGGATCCTCGTCACGGAGGGCGTCCGCGGCGAAGGCGGCGTCCTGCGCAACAAGGACGGCAAGCGCTTCATGTTCGACGACATCCCCGAGAACTACCGCGGACAGACGGCCAAGAACGAGGAAGAGGGCTGGCGCTACACACAAGGCGACAAGGACGCGTGCCGGCCGCCGGAACTCCTGACGCGCGATCACGTCGCGCGCTGCATCAACCGCGAGGTCAAGGCCGGCCGCGGCAGCCCGCACGGCGGCGTGTTCCTCGACATCGCCTGGATCAAGGACCGTCTCCCGAACGGAGCGGAGCACATCAAGAAGAAGCTGCCGAGCATGTACCACCAGTTCATGCAGCTCGCCGGCCTGGACATCACCAAGGAGCCGATGGAGGTCGGACCGACGACCCACTACGTCATGGGCGGCATCCGCGTCGACGGCGACTCGCAGATGTCGACGGTGCCGGGCTTGTTCGCCGCGGGCGAATGCGCTGCGGGACTGCACGGTGCGAACCGACTGGGCGGGAACTCGCTTTCCGATTTGCTGGTGTTCGGACAGCGCGCGGGCCAGTTCGCTGCCGAGTACGCTCGCGCCAACAAGACCCCCACGATCGACGAAGCGCAGGTCGAGTCGGTCACGCGCGAAGCACTCGAACCGTTCGAGCGCAACGGCGGCGAGAACCCCTACACGGTTCAACACGACTTGCAGGACTCGATGCAGGCGCTCGTCGGCATCGTGCGCAGCGAAGCCGAGATGACGCGCGGCCTCGAGGCCGTCCTCGCGTTCCAGAAGCGCGCGCGCAACGTCAAAGTGGAAGGCCACCGCGAGTTCAACCCGGGGTGGCACACGGCGCTCGACCTGAAGAACCTGATGATCGTGTCCGAGGCCGCTGCGCGGTCTGCTTTGCAGCGCAAAGAAAGTCGCGGCGCACACTTCCGCGAGGACTTCCCCGAGAAGAGCAAGGCGTTCGAGCTCAACCACGTCGTGAAAAAAGCCGCCGACGGGTCGATGAAGCTCGAAGCCCGAGCGCTCGTGCCGACATCTTCGGAGTTGCAGGCGATCATCGTGGAGATGAAGTAATGGCGCACGCAACTGGCACTCCCCATCCGACGGTCGACAAGGCCACGTTCCGTATCTGGCGCGGCAACAAGGACGCCGGTCAGTTGCGCGACTACACGACATCGATCACGACCGGCATGGTCGTGCTCGACGCGGTGCACCAGATCCAAGCCGAGCAAGCCGGCGACCTCGCGGTGCGCTGGAACTGCAAGGCCGGCAAGTGCGGTTCGTGCTCGGCCGAGATCAACGGGAAGCCGCGCCTGATGTGCATGACGCGCTTGTCGGACCTGCCGCTCGAGGAGCCGGTCACGATCGAGCCGATGCGCGCCTTCCCGCTGCTGAAGGACATCACGACGGACGTGTCGTGGAACTTCGCGGCCAAGATGACGATCCAAAAGTTCAAGCCGCGCGCACCCGACAACAAGGACGGCACGTGGCGCGTCGTGCAAGGCGACGTCGATCGCGCGCAGGAATTCCGCAAGTGCATCGAGTGCTTCCTGTGCCAGGACGTGTGCCACGTTCTGCGCGACCACCACGACCACACCAAGTTCATCGGCCCCCGCCTACTGACGTTCGTAGCTGCGCTCGAGATGCACCCGCTCGACAGCGCCGACCGGGTGCCCGACCTCAAGCACGAGCACGGCATCGGCTACTGCAACATCACCAAGTGCTGCACGACGGTCTGTCCGGAAGGAATCACGATCACGGACAACGCGATTATCCCGCTCAAGGAGCGCGTGGTCGACCGCTTCTACGACCCGTTGAAGAGGCTGATCGCGCTCGTATCAGGGAAGAAGTGATCGGCGCTCGCGCGAGCTGATTCGCGCGTGGACGGGTGGGTTCTCGCTCTTCAGCGGCACTGGAACTTCGCGTTCGAAGGCACATGGGTTGCCAAGGTTCTTTCGGGGCCATACCGAATCGCGCGTGGGTACGGGGTCGCATCGACGACCGTTGAGCGGGTCAGAGCACTGTGTAGCTGTCCTTGCACGGACAAGTCCTGCATCGGGGCAAGCGCACGTACGAGGTGTGGTACCGCAACGCCGCGAGAGCTTCCCCAAGCACATCGTTCAGGTTCACGAACGAGCTCGATGGCCTGGGTCTCGTGAGGAACTGAGCCTCCCCGCAGCCGCGACCGGCTTCGTCGCGACGGTCGCGCAAGCGTGTCGATCAGCCAATCCGCGCCGGTCCGATATCACGTGGCCTCGCAGGATGCGTGCAGTGCCGGCTGCGCCCCACTCGGACGATCTATCGGAACGGTAAACCGAGTCGAGGTCGGAACGCATCGAACGGCACGTCGGAAAGGGGCCTTGCTCCAGCTATTCGCGGCATTTGTCGAGAAGAACCGTCGGGCGTCGGCATCTTCCCATGCGGTTCATCCTTCTGCGATCCACGGCTCTGCGCGCACTCCCGGGCGTCTCCGACGACCGCTTCGCGAAGAAGGCTCGTCGAGACGTCGTGAGGTGTTGCGCGTGAGCGCGTCCGCATCTGCCACGCACGCACGCGCGCAAGGTCTCTTCGTCGAGCAGCGTGCGGCGACCTCGCGCCAGATCGATCGCGTCTTCGCGTTGTTGATGGTGCTGCAGTGGTTCGGCGTCATCGCCGCGACGCTGTGGACCACCCCGCTCTTGTGGACGGACGGAACGTTGTCCACGCACCCCAACGTCCAGCTCGCGACGGCGGTCGGCGGCGTGCTCGCGATCGTTCCCGTCGTGATGGTGCTGCGCTGGCCCGGCCGAGCGGCGACGCGCCACGTGATCGCCGGGAGCCAGGCGTTGTGGTCGGCGCTGCTGATCCATCTGTCGGGCGGACGCATCGAGTCGCACTTCCACGTTTTCGGGTCGCTCGCATTCCTGGCTTTCTACCGCGATTGGCGCGTGTTGATCACGGCCTCGACGCTGGTCGCCGCGGATCACGTGCTCGGCGGTCTGTGGTTCCCGCAGTCGGTGTTCGGCGCGGCCAGCGTCGGAATCGGCCGCTCGTTCGAACACGTCGCCTGGATGCTGTTCGAGGACGCGTTCCTGATCTTCGCCTGTGTGCGCGGCACGCGCGAGGCGCGTGAGATCGCCGAACGGCAAGCGGAGCTCGAGGTGATCAACGCCAGCATCGAGGAGCAGGTGCTCGAGCGCACCGTCGAGCTGGCTGAGGCGCGCGATGCCGCGCTCGATTCGGCACGCGTGAAGTCGGAGTTCCTGGCCAACATGAGCCACGAGATCCGCACGCCGATGAACGGCATCATCGGGATGACGGGGCTGCTGCTCGACACGAAGCTCGACGTAGAGCAGCTCGACTTCGCGCACACCGTGCGCACTTGCTCGGAGTCGCTGTTGTCGCTGATCAACGACGTGCTCGACTTCTCCAAGATCGAGGCCGGCAAGCTCGAGCTCGAGATCATCGACTTCGACCTGCAGAAGGTCGT
Organism: Planctomycetota bacterium; assembly: GCA_038330085.1. Lineage (GTDB taxonomy): Bacteria > Planctomycetota > UBA1135 > UBA1135 > JAEUIA01. Next base: position 23,172 of record JBBQNP010000057.1, read on the forward strand.
CGACGAGGTCGTCGAGATCCTGGCCACGCGCGCGTCGGAAAAGGGCCTGGAGCTCGTGCACTTCGTGCCCACGAACGTGCCGCGGCACCTGCGCGGTGATCCGGGACGCTTGCGGCAGGTGCTGCTCAACCTGACCAACAACGCGATCAAGTTCACCGATGCGGGTGAGGTGCTCGTGCGCGTAGCGGTGCAGTGGCAGCAAGGCTCCGGCGTCACCTTGCGCTTCGAAGTTGCCGACACGGGCATCGGCATCCCCCCCGAACGCATGGACCGCTTGTTCCAGTCGTTCTCACAGGTCGACGCTTCGACGACACGGCGCTTCGGCGGGAGTGGTCTGGGCCTCGTGATCTCCAAGCGTCTCGTCGAAGCCATGGGCGGCACGATCGGCGTCGAGACCAACGCCGACAAGGGCTCACGCTTCTGGTTCACGACGGTGCTCGACGTGCGCCTGCCCCACTCGACGGAGGTCGAGAAGTTGATCTCGACGCAGATGCGCAACATGCGCGCGCTCGTCGTCGACGACAACACCACCAATCGCCTCGTCGCGTGCTCGCACTTGCGTTCGTGGGGACTGCGCTGCGAAGAGGCCACCTCACCGACGCGCGCGCTCGAGATGCTGCGTGAAGCCGCCGCCGCGGGGCAGCCGTTCCGCGTCGCGCTCGTCGACTATCAGATGCCCGACATGACTGGGCTGCAGCTCGGCGAGACGGTCAAGCAGGATCCGGCACTCGCCGGCACGGCGCTCCTCCTGCTCACGTCGGTCGGCCAGCTCGGCATCCTCGCTCAAGCCACGAAGGCCGGGTTCGCGCACTGCCTCACCAAGCCGGTGAAGCCCAGCGCGCTGCGCAGCGTCCTGTGCTCCGCCGTCGCCGCGGTCGATGCAGCTGCAGAGAAAGTCCCGGCCCCGCTGCCTACACGGCGCGTCAACGGTCCGAGCCTGCGCATCCTGCTGGCCGAGGACAACGTGGTGAACCAGAAGGTCGCGCTGCGCACGCTCGAGACGCTGGGACACAAGGTCGTCGTCGTGCCCGACGGGCTTCAGGCGATGCGTGAGATGGAGCGCGGCGCGTTCGACGTCGTGCTCATGGATTGCCAGATGCCGGTCATGGACGGATTCGAGGCCACGCACGCGATCCGCGTGCACGAAGGCGCTCGCCACCACACGCCGATCATCGCGATGACGGCCAACGCGCTTGCCGGGGACCGCGAGGCCTGCTTGTCGGCCGGGATGGACGACTACATCGCCAAGCCCGTGCGCGTCGAGCAACTGCGCGCGGCGCTCGAGCGCTGGACTTCGAAGCACCCGAGCGCCAGCACTGCGCCCGCCGTCGAAGCGGTCGACGAGTCCAAAACACGCGAATGACCGTGACGCTCGGAGCGATTGCTTCGCCGGTGCGTCTCGCCTGAATCGTCTCGCGCGCAATTCGGCCGCCCGGACAGCGCCGCGAGCTTGCACATTGGACAAGGTGCCTGCTGTGAGCCCACGCGGCCGCGAAAGCGTGTTGTCCGATCCCCTGCACGGCTGCTGAGGCTCGAATGTAACGAATGGCACGCGCCGTGCATGTGCGCGCGCATGCCCCATCTCCCCGCGATTGCGTTGACGCACGTTCGACCGACGATCAAACGCACGTTCCTGCGAGCAGGTGCGACGTTCGCGCGTTTCGCGATCCTTGGCCTGGCATGCGCCGCGTGCGCCACATCGACGCCCCGACCGATGCTCTCGAGCGATGCCAAGGTCCTCGACCTGCCGTTCGTCGAGCAAGACCAGATGTACGAGTGCGGACTCGTGTCGATCACGGCCCTCGCCAAGTACTGGAACGTCGTCATTCCGCCCGCTGAAACAGAAAAGCTGGCCCACATGGCGCAAGAGCGCGAGGGTCTCTCGGGCGGCGAGCTGCGCACTGCGCTCGGCGACCTCGGCTTCGACACGTTCCTGTTCCGCGGCCAGCTCGGTCATGGCACGACCGGCCTCTTCACGCACGTCGACGCGCACCGTCCTCCGCTCGTGTTGCTCTCGCCCGAACCCGACCGCAGGCACTACGTGCTTTTCATGGGTTACGACGAGGAGCGACGCGAAACCTGTCTGCTCGATCCCGTGCGTGGCCGCGTGCTTGTCCCGTACGAAACGTTCGAGAAATCGTGGAGCGCGTGCAATCACTTCACGCTCCTCGCTGTCCCGCGCGCGACGACTCCGGCCACGGCGCTCGCCGAAGCCGCCATGAATTCCTCTTCCCTCGCTACGAAAGGCGACCGCCCATGATGAACTTGATGTCCTTCTGCATTGCTCCGCTCGTGCTCAGCACAGCGACACTCCAACCCATCCCGAATGGATCTCAATCGGATCCGGTGCTCGTCTCGCTGACGACGCAGGATGATGCCTCGCTCGCAGAGCTCCGCGGTGGGGCTCCCGAAGCACGCGTCGCCCTCGGTGACGCGGAGCTCGCGGGGTTGCGGGCAGCGGATGCTGCCGGCACCGATCTCGCCGACTTGCGCGGTGGCGATCTCGACAACCACGACCTGACGGTCATCGCCGTGATCGCACTCGCGGTCATCGCCATCATCCTGATCGTCTGAGTCGCGAGACTTCTCCCCGCGTGGCCCGGGTCGCGTCCGCACCGTGGTGCAAACTAGATCCGACACGAGGGGACCACGGATCCCAGCCCAGCCCTCATCACGCATCCATTCCCATACGGGAACGGCAGGCATTCGGAGCCAACTCCGGATGCCTGCTGCTTTCGATGGGTCTGCGGCAAGGTCCGCGCCCCTTGTCCGTCACCCCCTCGTGGACCTGTTGGTCCGCAATGTCAGTGGCGTGAAAGCCTGTCCGTGGCGTGAAGTCTCGGGCGCCGGACACGTGAAATCCCCCTGCTGCTGGCCAAGATCCCGCCCCGCGGGCTTTTCCTTCACACGATCTTCAAGAAAGGTCACGATCCCGCACCTGCCCGCCTCCCCCCGCGCGGAATCCCGACCTCTCCCTCCCCTCGAGCCCCTACGTGTTCTCCCT
>JBBQNP010000058.1:0-26167 GCA_038330085.1 Planctomycetota bacterium
GGTCGCCGGCATTTCGTGCATCACCAACCACGCCGCGGGCATCTCGAAGTCGGTGCCGAACCACGAAGAAGTGATCGCGGTGGGTCGACGTGCCGCGAAGTCGTTCAGCGACCTGCTCGAGTCCGCCGCACCCGCGCTGGCGAAGGTTTCTTGAGTTACAGCACACCGGATCAGTCGCTAACGTTGCGCACATGACCGAGCCCCCCTCGAACGACAGCGATCCGATCGTCGTTTCGTCCCATTCGCCGCTCAAGCCGGACGGTGAGCGCGAGTTCACGCTGTCTGCCGTACTAGTTGCATTGGGAGTCACCGTCCTGATCGGAGCGACGTTCCCCTACATCGTCCTCAAGATCGGGTTCGGGCCGAACATCGCGGTGGTCTCTGCCTTCTTCGGCTACCTGGCGTTGCGGACCTTCCAGCGCAATCGCCCGCTGCGTTGGCAGAGCAACCTCGCTCAGGCTGCCGGCATGACCGCGGGCAACACCGCGTTCATGTGCGTGATCATCGCGGCCTTCGACATGTTGTCGAAGGATCCCAGCGTCGGTGTGAACCTGCGACTCACGGCTACTCAGACTTTCCTGTGGATCACCACGGCTGGACTGCTTGGTGTCTTCCTCGCTGTGCCCATGCGCCAGCACTTCGTCATCGACGAGAAGCTGCCCTACCCGGACGGAATGGCAGCGGGCGAAACGCTGATCATCCTCGACTCGCGCGGGAAGGAATCGCGACGAGCTGTCTATTCCATGATCGGCGGCCTGATTTCCTCAGCGCTACTCGCCTTCCTCACGCTGCGCGACATCATTCATGAAGTCGTCGTCGTCAAGGTCAACCGCTTCTCGCAAGTGACTGGGTTCGGCGTCGCTGTCAGCCTGCTCAGCCTCGGTTCAGGCATGATCGTCGGGCTGCGTATCTGCGCGAACATGTTCGTCGGCGCGCTGATCTCCTGGGTGATCGCGCCGGTTCTCCTCGCTTCCAACGGCGTGATCGCCGAGAACGCGACGAAGACCGACATCCTCTTGTGGGTGATGTGGCCTGCCACCGGAATGATGATCGCGGGTGGAGTGACGGGTCTGTTCCTGAAGTGGCGGATCCTGCAGAAGTCGTTCAAGAGCCTCTCCGAAGCGCGCACGAACAGCACCGATTTCCCCATGCGATGGGTCATCATCGGATCTCTCGTGTCGGCCGTCGCACTCGTGTTCGTCCAGTACAAGTTCCTCGACATCCCGATCTGGCAGACGACCGTCGCGATCCTTTTGTCCGTGCCCTTGATGCTCGTGAGCCTGCGCGTGCTCGGCGAAACGAACTGGGGTCCGATCAGCGCGCTTTCGAACCTCATGCAGGGGATCTTCGGCGCGATCGTCCCGGGCAACATCCAAGCCAACATGGTCGCGAGCGGAATCACGGGCTCAGTCGTGGCGGAATCCGAAGGCGTGATCCAGAGCTACAAGACCGGCGACATGATCGGCTCGACGCCGAAGTACCTGACCTACATCCAGATCCTCGCCGTTCCGTTGAGCGCGTTCGTACTGGCGCAGGTCTATCCGCGCCTCAGCGCGAAGTACGGTGTCGGCCCTGACACGGCTCTGCCCAGCCCGATTTCACAGAAGTGGGTCGGCTTCGCGAAGATCCTCAAGCAGGGCACGGATGCGCTAGCCCACAGCGCGCTCATCGCGCTCGTCATTGCGGTCGTGCTCGGGGTCGTGTTCACCGTGCTCGAGCAGAATCCTCGCATCAAGAAGTGGATTCCCTCGCCCACGGGGATCGGCATCGGGATGTTGGTGCCGGCTGCGTACGTCGTGACGATGCTCTTCGGAGGGTTGATCGATTGGTACGTGCGGAAGAAGGACCCGATCGGTGCCGATGCCAGGATCCTGCCGCTCGCGTCGGGCTTCATCGCCGGCGACGCTCTGGTCGGGGTTGGTAATGCCGTGGTCACGATCCGACAAGGATGAGCAGTGCACGGAGGGTTGAAGGAGAGGTATGGTCGCAGGTTTCGCCTCGGCCCCGACACTTTCCGCTTCCCAACCCAACGCCCGCAGAAGAAAGCACTGCTCCCTGCGACTCGCTGACGTGTTAGCGTTCTCCTCCGCCATCCCGATCTGGATTCGGCCTACGAAACCGTGCGCTGCCCCTGGATGACGCGGCGTCTGCTATCCGGCGGCAGATCGATCGCGCGCGGGAGGTCCTCATGATCGAACCGTCGACGCAAACCTCCGATCCCGCCCGATCGCCCACGCACGACGATTGGAAAGCGGCCGTTGCGCCGTTCCAACTGCCCAGTCTTCCGCGCGCGCTCTGGCAATGCGTGACGTCGCTGGGTTCCTACGGTGTCCTGTGGTGGCTCATGCACTGGTCGTCCCACTACTCGTGGTGGTTCACGATCCCGATCGCCGTCCTCGCAGGCGGCATCCTCGTGCGCGTGTTCATCATCTTTCACGACTGCGGGCATGGATCGTTCTTCGAATCGAAGACCGCCAACGACTTGCTCGGGTTCGTCTGCGGCGTCTTGACGTTCACGCCGTACTTCCAGTGGCGCGGTGAGCACGCGCGGCATCACAAGACATCCGGCGATCTCGACAAGCGTGGCGTCGGTGACGTGTGGACGATGACGGTGCGCGAGTACCTGGAGTCGTCCCGCTGGCAGCGTTTCGCATATCGCCTGGCGCGCAACCCGATCGTGCTCTTCGTGATCGCGCCCGTGTTCTTGTTCATCGTGATCCAGCGCTTTCCTGCGAAGGATGCGACCGCGCGCGACAAACGGTCCGTCTGGTCGATGAACGTCGCCGTGTTGGTCATGGCTGCGGTCATGAGCTCGATCTTCGGATTCGTGCCCTACCTCATCCTGCAGTTGACGGTATCAGCCGTCGCTAGCTCCGCCGGGCTGTGGTTGTTCTACGTCCAACACCAATTCGAAGACGTGTACTGGGAGCGCAGCGAACAGTGGGACTACAGCGCGGCCGCATTGAAGGGCAGCTCGTTCTACGCGTTGCCGAAAGTGCTGCAGTGGTTCTCCGGCAACATCGGGTTCCATCACATCCATCATCTCAGCCCCCGCATCCCCAACTACAACTTGCAGGCGTGCCATCGATCCGACCCGCTGTTTCGCGAGGTGAAGCACCTGACGTTGTTCTCGAGCTTCAAATCGTCGACGCTGCGCCTGTGGGACGAGTCGACGCGCAAGCTCGTCGGATACGGACGGTTGAAGGAATTGCGCGTGCAGCAAGCGCCGCGCGTGCGCCAACGCAAGTCGGCGCGCCCTCATGGATCGGGCGTGCGGCGACGGAAGTAGGTCGGGCCGCGGCGTCGCAGCGCGCGCGCGATCTCGATCCGCGGGCGATTGGGGTCGAGCGCCGCGGTGGAGATGTGCATGATCCTTCCGCCCCATCGAAGCGAGCCCGCTGCCCGCGCTCTCAGGCTTCTCATGATCGCGCTCGGCTTTTTTACGTCAGTCGGGCCACGCGATCGACGCCTGGATATAGTCTCCGCCCGTGACCGGAAACGTAGATGTGCGCGCCCTGGTTCGACGGGTCGTCGGGCGCGTGATGGCTGAGCGCGGCCAAGCTCCGAGCGGACATTCCGCACGCACAACCGGCGTCTTCGTCACCGTGGATTCCGGCGGCGCCCCAGATCGCCCGGCCGTCCGTGCACCGCGAATCGATTCGGGGCGTGGTGCGGAGCTCGTCACGGCTTTGATGCTCGGGAAGCTCGAGCGCGGAGCCACGCTTCGTGTTCCTACCGGCGCGATCGTCACCGACCTCGCGCGCGACGAGGCGTGGAAGCGCGGCATCCGCATCGAAGAGCGAGCGACGAGCGACGGCGGTCGTCTGCGCGTCGCGATCGGAGCGGATCACGGCGGTTTCGCGCTCAAGGGCGACGTGATCGAGCTCGTGCGTTCGCTCGGCCACGAAGCGTTCGATCTCGGCACGCGCGACGAGAACCCGGTCGACTATCCCGACTACGCGAAAGCCGTGGCGGACAGCGTCGCGCGCAACAATGCCGACGTCGGGATCATGATCGACGGCGCCGGCATCGGTTCCGCGATGGCCGCGAACAAAGTGGCGGGCGTGCGCGCCGCGAACTGCTGGAATGCCGCCGCGGCGAAGAACGCGCGCGAGCACAACTACGCCAACGTGCTCACGCTGGGCGCGAAGATGATTGCGCGCGACGTGGCGCGCGAGGTCGTGCGCACGTTCCTCACCACGCCCTTTGGCGAAGAACGTCACGGTCGCCGCGTCGCCAAGATCACGGCGATGGAACGCGATACGCAACGCGCGCGACCCGTCACTCCGTGAACCCCAGCCGACATCCGATGCGCGCAATCCCCAACTCTCCGCAAGAACGGTCCCACTGGATGGGCCGTGCACACGAAGCGTCATGAAAGCCGACCTCACCGAACCGATCGACGCCGGCAAGCTCGAGGAGATCCTGGCCGAGATCGCGCGACAGATCCTGGAGCACGGCATCGGCTCCATCGGCAGCTTTGGTCAGTGGGGCTGCAGCTCCGTCTCCGTCGAGATCTGCCCCGAGCGTGTCGACGAAATGGTCAGCGCCGGTGCGTGCCGTGTCGGCGTCAACTTGCCCGACTCCGCGCGATTGGGCGGGATCGCGAGCTACATCGACCACACGCTTCTCAAGCCCGATGCGACCAGCGCCGAGATCGACAAGCTCTGCGACGAAGCGCGCAAGAACAAGTTCGCGACGGTGTGCGTCAACGGCACGTGGGCGCGTCGTTGCACGGAGATCCTGCACGGTTCGGGTGTCGCCGTGTGCTGCGTCGTCGGCTTTCCGCTCGGTGCAAGCGCGCCTGAAGTGAAGGCCTACGAGGCCCGCCGGGCGATCGAGGACGGTGCCTGCGAGATCGACATGGTGATCAACCTCGGCGCGCTCAAGTCCAAGGACCACGAGTTCGTGCGCCGCGACATCAAGGGTGTCGCCGACGTCTGTCACCAGCTCGGTGCGCGACTCAAGGTGATCCTCGAGACGGCGTTGCTCACCGATGCGGAAAAGGTGAAGGGGTCCGAACTCGCGCAACTGGCCGGAGCGGACTTCGTGAAGACGTCGACCGGCTTCTCGAAGGGCGGCGCGACGGCGGACGATGTCGCGCTCATGCGGCGCACGGTCGGACCGACCATGGGCGTCAAGGCGTCGGGCGGCATCCGCGACCAGCAAGACGCGAAGACGATGATCGCTGCGGGTGCGACGCGATTGGGTGCGTCGGCGTCGGTTGCGATCGTGCAGGGCGGACGATCCGGCGGCGGATACTGAGCGACGTGTGCGGGGTGGGCGGGCGGCGCCGGGCACCCGGCCTTACTGCGTGACGCCCCAGCCGGCGCTGTCGTCGAGCGGTGCTTGACCCGCGGGCGCGACCTCGTCCGACAACAACTGCGACGCGATCAAGAACTCATCCGGCTCACAGCCCTCGTCCGCGGCGAGGTGCACCCTCCCGCTGTCAGGCTCGTGATCGTGCGCGCAACCTTCCGCCGCCAGACGGCAAATGCGCAACACGTCGAGCACGCGATCTTCGAGCTTGCGACCGGCCGGCTCCTGGAACACGAACTCGGTCTCGCCGTTCTCGATCGCCTCGCGATCCACCTCCGGCAGATCCGACGGCCCCACGATCCGGATGCGGGCGACACGCGACGAGCCGCGGATACGACAGCGCGCACGCAGTCCGAAGAGTCTCAAACCGTCGTGCGCGCGAATGCGGAACTCGTCGACCTCCATGAAAGGGGAAGAGAGTTCCGGGCGCGGGATCAGAAGCACCGACTGCCGCGCCAACTCCAGTTCTGCCAAGCGGTTGCGCCAGTAGCTCCGTTCGAAGAGCAGGGGGTGCAACGTGCGCTTGTGGGTCCCGGGCATAGCTGAGGCCAGCCGCGGGAGAAGTCGATCCGAACGTGGAAAGCCGCCTCCCCAAGGTCGGGATTCGAAGCCTGTACCAGCCTCGGCCCGGAAGGCATTGCCCGACCCGTAAGGCAGCCGTAAGTCAAACGCGGCAAACGGCTAAGGACCAGGAACTCGCTTCACGTCCGCCCTTCGCATCGCCCCTGCGTTGCCCTATCATGCGCGCCCCCCAAGCCGAGCCGGATTCGACCGGCGAAGCGCCCCATCTCCATCTCTCGCTGGGTCAGGACGTCTGCCGATTCCCCGCACGGGGAGGACGCCCGCGCCATTCGAGGAGCAGCAAGCATGCACATGTTCGTGGGTTGGCTCGCTCTGGCGCTGTGCGCCTGCGCGACCGAGCCGGCCGTCGCCGCCTCCAGCAACGGATCCGACTCTGCCGTTTCGAAGTCCGCCGCGCCGGCTGAGACGATCTTCATCCGCGCCGAGCACCTCATCACGCGACCCGGTCGCGAGCTCGAGAACGCGCAGTTGATCGTGCGCAACGGCCGCATCCTCGCGGTCGGCACCGACCTGCGGAAGCCCGACGACGCGCGCGAAATCGTCGGTCGCTACGTGTGCGCCGGCCTGATCGACGCCTGGGGAGCGCTTGGTCTCGCCGACGACGTGTCCGGCGATCCGACGACGACGGCAGCGACGCGCACGACGGACGGCCTCGATCCCTACAACTTCGAAGAGCTGCGCCGCGACGCACTGCGCGCAGGCGTCACGTCCGCGCGCGTGCAAGCCGGAGCGACGGCGCGCATCGGTGGTCTCGGAGCGCTCGTGCGTCTCGCGCCCGGCCTCACGCGCGCCGAGATGACGATCGTGCCCGACTGCAACCTGTGGGTGACGGTCGGGCTGTCGCAACGCGGCCAGCCGCAGTTCGAGCAGACGGAGGACGGCGGGTTCGTGATGACGGGTTTCGGCGCGAAGCCGATGGATCCCTTCGACCGCATCGAAGGCGTCGACCGGCTGGTGTCGATGCTGCAAGCGGGCAAGAACTACTTGGTCCAGCAGAACGAGTACAAGCACGACCTCGAAGCCTGGCAAAAGACGATCACGGAGAAAGAGACCGAGCTCGAGAAGGACGCGAAAAAGGCCAAGAAAGACCGCGAAAAGGGCGAGAAGGACGCGACCGAGAAGGGCAAGAAGTTCGAGGAGAAGAAGTACAAGGAAGACAAGAAGCCCGCTGCGCCGCGCTACGACGAGGACAACGAAGTGTTCGCGCGCGCGGTGAACGGCGAGATCCCGCTCATCGTGAACATCAACCGCGTCGCGGAGATCCGTGCGTTGCTCGCGGGGAGCGAGGACCTCGGTCGAATGCGCTTGATCGTCGCCGGTGGAGCCGAGGCGGCCTACTTCTCCTCCAAGCTGGCCGAGCGACACATCCCGGTCATCGTGTGGCCCGCGCCGCTGGGCAAGGATCGTCCCGACGAGTACGCAGCCAGCGACCTTTCGCTCGCGGCGCGTCTCGCGCACGACGGGGTGAAGATCCTGCTCGGATCGGGCGGAACGGACGCGAGCGCGACGCGCGACCTGCCGCTGCTGGCGGGGCTCGCGATCGGCGCCGGTCTCGATCGTGATGCCGCATTCGAAGCGCTCACCACGAGTGCCGCGAGCGTGCTCGACGCGGGCGATCGCGTCGGCAGCCTCGAGGCGGGCAAGGACGCGGACATCCTGGTGCTCGACGGCGAGCCCCTCGTGTCGACCACGCACGTGCAGTACGTGATCGCGGGCGGACGCGTCGTCACGACGCCGGAGGACTGATCGATGCTGTGTCTTGCTCTGGCGTTGTTCGCGATGCAGTCAGGCTACGAGGCGGTGCATGCGCTGCCTCCGCGCGCCGTCGCCATCCGCGCGGATCACGTATGGCTCGGCGACGGGAAGGTGCTCGACAAGGGCATCGTCATCCTGTCCGAGGGTCACATCACCGACGTCGGCACCGACATCGACATACCGGCCGGGATGGGGACGATCGAGCACAAGGGCACGCTCACGGCGGGCCTCGTTTCGCTCCACGGGTACAGCGGATCGCCGGGCGACATGCACGACGACACGCGGCCTGATCTGCCCGGCGCCAAAGTCGCTTCGTCCTTCGACTCGACGCACTACGACTTCGAGGACGCGCGCGAAGCCGGCATCACGACGTTGATGCTGACGCCGCAACCTCAAGGCGTCGCGCCGGGCATCGCCGCGATCGTCAAGTCCTTCGGCAACACGATCGTGTCGGACGAAGCGATGTTGACGCTGGTGTTCACCGAGAACGGCCTGAACCAAAACCGCGAGCCGACCAGCATCGGCGGCGCGATGAGGCTGATGGAGCAGATGTTCCAGTCGAAGGTCCCCGTGATCGAACGCGCGGCCGACGGCAAGCTGCCCTGCTTGTTCGAGACATCTGAGAAGCACGACATCTCGCGCGCGATCGAGTTCGCAGGCGCGCACAAGCTGCACGGGGCGATCCACGGCGTCCCGCTCGCGGGCGAGATGGCGGATGAGATCCACGCCGCAGGCCTCGACGTGATCGTGCCGGCACTCGGCGTCGGCACCGAGAGGCGCGCGCTCAAGGCTGTGATCAAGCTGCACAAGGCAGGCGTGCGCTTCGGCTTCGGCCTCGATTCGCCCTTCAACAATCCGGCTGTGCTGCGCATGTCGGCCGTGATGTGCGTGCGCGAAGGCCTCGAGCCGCAGGTGGCCTGGACCGCGCTGACTTCGGACGCGGCGCGCCTCGCAGGCGTGGGCGACCGGCTCGGACGCATCGAGCGCGGGCAGGATGCAGACGTCGTGTTGTGGAGCGGCAACCCGCTCGATCTCGGCAGCCGCGTCGAAGCGGTCTACGTCGGCGGCGTGGAAGTTCCTGGAGACGGGCGATGATCGAATCCAATTCACCTTGCGCTCGCCGAATCGACGATCGAGATCCTCGCGCGAGCGAGGGCTGCGCGCGGAAGAGCGGTTCCAGGACCGGCCGCTCCGGGAAAGCCGCGCTGTTCCTCGGCGTGCTCGCGCTGACGATGCCGCGCGCGCTCGGCTTCGACGACAAGGACGACAAGGACGCCAAGAAGGCCGAACCCAAGGCCTGGATCATTTTCCCCGAGCACGTTTTCACCGCGACGGGAGACACCTTCGACGGCGGCATGGTGGCGGTCGCGAACGGCAAGATCGCGCTGGTTTCGCGCAACCGCGAGGGTGACGACCAAGGTCGCGATGCGCTGCGCTGCTTCGCGGTCACCCCCGGCCTCGTCGACGCGAGCGTGCGCATCACGAGCGGCAACGCTTCGGTCGAGCAGGCCACCGAGGTCGAGCCCGGCGTCCGCGTCGCGAGCTCGCTCGATCCGTTCGACATCGCGTGGGATCGGCAGGTGCGCAGCGGCGTCACCACGGTGCTCGTCAACCCGCCCGACCGCGACGTGATCGGCGGCCTCGGCGTCGTGCTCAAGACCGCTGGGCCGGAGTCGATCTCTGCACGTACGTTGCGCAAGGACGCGGTGTTGCGCGGCTCGATGGGCAACCAACCCAGCTACGGCAACCATCCCGCGGGCCGCGGTGGACCGACCGATCTTTTCGAGCGCCGTCCGATGACGCGCATGGCCGTCGAGTGGGCCTGGCGCAAGGCCTTCTACGACGCGGCTGCAGCTGCGAGCGACAAGTCGAAAGAGTTCCCGGGCAGCGACCGGCTCATCTCCGCGCTCAAAGGCGACTTGACCGTGTCGATCCAGGCGTGGGCGACGCAGGACATCCGCACGGCGGTGTTCTTGAAGGAAGAGATCGAGCGCGAGGCCGAGTTCAAGGACGGGCTCGACAAGCCGCACTTCTTCCTCGACGCCGCTGCCGAAGCGTGGAAAGACCCCGCGATGCTGGTGCGTGCGCGCATTCCCGTCGTGTTGCCGCCGTTCTCTCCGGACGGGCGTACGGGCGAGAACGCATTCATCGCGATGGACACGGCCGAGAAGTTGCGCGAGGCAGGGATTCCGTTCGCGCTCTCGAGCCACGGCAGCGCCGAGTTGCAAGACCGCCTGCCGTTGCAAGCAGGCTACGCGATGCAAGGTGGGTTGCCGTTCGAAGCCGCGCTCGAAGCGGTGACGACGATTCCCGCGCGCTTGCTCGGCGTCGCCGATCGCGTCGGCACGCTCGAAGCCGGCAAGGACGCCGACCTCGTCTTGTGGAGCGGAATGCCGTTCGAGCCGTCGTCGCGCGTGATCGCGGTGATCGTCGACGGCGTCCTGCGCTACGACGCGCGCGAAGCCAGCCATGCGAAATGAACGAGTTGATGGTGCCTGGACCACGTCGCATGTCGCGCGCTTTCGCGCGACCAGGAGCGCAATCTCCCACGACGGCTGCCTGGCACCGCCCGCCTGACCCGCTCAACCTCCTCCAACCCAGACAGCCCGACATCGCTACCCCACGGCCTGCTGACACGGTGACCTCGCCAACGATGACCCCGCACAACTCCAACTCCGCCCAACCCAGCGCGACACGCACCCGCCTGATCCCGCACGAACTCGGAGCAGCCACGATGACGATGCATTCCAAGCCCACGCCGACCCGCACGATTGCCTTCGCCGGATCGATCGCACTCCTAGCCACCGCCCACTTCGCCCCCGCGGCTTCCGCCAGCGACGGCAAGATCGCGATCAAGTGCGGTCGCATCATCACCCAAGCCGGCGCCGACATCGAAAACGGCGTCATCGTCATCGAGGACGGACGCATCAAGTCGATCGGCCCCGACGTGAAGGCCCCCTGGGACGCCGAAGTGCTCGACCACCCCGAGCTCACCGCGTTCCCCGGCTTCGTCGAAGCGCACTCGATCCGCGGCATGGACCGCCCGAACGAGAACATCGAGGTCGCGCCGTTCCTCGACGTGCGCGACTCGATCGACCCGATCAACTTCTACTTCGAAGACGCGTTGCGCGCGGGCATCACAACGATCAACGTGCAGCAAGGTCCGCAGTGCGTGATCGGCGGACAAGGACGCGTGGTCAAGCCGATCGGTCTCACCGTCGAGGACATGACCGTCCGCCCGTCGGAAGGCTTGAAGATCGTCGCCGGCGGGAAGCCCGGCCGCTCGCGCGCGACGCAAGCTCAAGCGCTGCGCCATGCGTTCTCGGACCTGCGCTTCTACCTCGAGAAGCTCGTGGCCGACACGAAGGACGGCAACGATCACGCTCGTCGCGAAGCCATGTTCCAGGGCCGCGACATGGACAAGGACGAGAACAAGCAGAAGCGTGCGATGGAGGGCGTCGCACCCTGGAAGATCGAGGACCTCAAGGTCGTTCCGCGCGGCGAAATCGACGAGAAGCAGGAGCCGCTGCTACGGCTGGTCGAAGGCAAGCTGATGGCGTTCGTGAACTGCGACAGCGCCGGTTCGGTCGAGACCGCGCTCTCGATCGCGCGCGACAACGGCTTCCTCGCGAACACGGTGCTCGTGCTCGACGGCGATTCGTGGAAAGCTGTCGACCTGATCGCCGAAGCCGGCGTTCCGGTCGTGCTCGGCCCGACGCTGCTCTTCGTCGAGCGCGACCCGATCACGGGCAAGGAGATCGAGACGTTCGTGCCCAGAGTCTTCGCCGACAAGAAGGTGCGTTTCGCGCTGCAGTCGTTGAACTCGACGACGCAATCGCTGTGGTACCAGGCCGCGACGTGCGTCGGGTACGGCATCGACCGCAAGCAGGCGCTCGACGCGGTCACGCGCACCGCCGCGGACATCCTGCACCTCGGTGATCGCGTCGGCTCGCTCGAGAACGGCAAGGACGGCAACGTCGTCCTCTTGTCGGGCGATCCGCTCTCGGTCACCGCGAAGGTCCAGTACGTCGTCATCGAGGGCAACCTCGTGTACGACCGCTCGAAGGATGCACGCGCGCGTCAGCTGCTCGAAGGCGTCGAGCAGCCCAACGCCGCGCTTCAGAGCCCCGACGACGGGCCGGTCGATCCGCATTCCGGCAAGAAGCTGGATGCCGACAAGAAGAGCGAGACGAAGAGCGACAAGAAGGACTGACCATGGCGTCGATGCGATCACTTCTCCTTCCGCTCGGTGCGCTCGGGCTCGGCGTCGCCGTCGCTGCGGGCACTCCCGTCTCGACGACCGCTGCGGTCGCCTCTGCTCCGATCGGGTCTGCTTCGATCGGGCCTCCTTCGATCGCGAACGTCGTCGCGGTGCAAGCCGGCACGATCCACCTTGTGCAAGACGGCAAAGTCTTCGAAGGCGGAGCGACGATCCTGATCACCGACGGCAAGATCACCGCCGTCGGCAAGGACATCGAAATTCCTCCCGGTGCGCGCGTCGTCGACTACGGTCCTGACGCCGTCATCGCCCCCGGTCTCGTCGCCGCCAACTCGACGTTCGGCGGACGGGCGCGCTCGAAGCGCGCGGTGGACCCGCTCGTGCGTGCGGTCGACAACTTCGACACGTACACGTCGCCGGTGTTCACGCTGCAGGAGGGGATCACCACCGTGTACATGTCGCCCGGGCAGGGGCGGTTGATCTCCGGACAAGGTGCTGTCGTCAAGCTCGCGGGATCGTCGGAGTCCGAGCGCGTGCTCAGCGACAGCGCGACGATCGAAGGCTCGATCAGCGAGGACGCACGCCGCACGCCGGGTTACTGGGAACCGCCGGTGCCCGCGACGATCGACATCGGCATGGGGCAGCAGCAGCAACAGTTGCCGCACACGTTGATGGGCGCCGCGGTCGCGCTGCAAGAGCTGTTCGAGATGGCGCGCACGGGCGTGGACAACCCCAACTACGCGCCGGGTGTCGGACGCGAGCTGCAGGAGCTGACCCGTGCGCACAAGCCTTGGCGCATCGGCGCCAACACGGTGCAGGAGATGCGCACCCTGCTCGACGCGTTCAAGCAATCGAGTCACCCGCTGATCATCGAAGGGGCGAACGAAGCCGCTGCGCTCGCGCAGGAAATCGCCAAGAGCGGCGTGCCGGTCATCGTCGACGCGCCGATCGCACCGAATCAGGGCGGTCGCGACTTCGGCAAGGAGCGGGATTCGGACTGGCCGCGCTACGACGCAGCCTCCGCGCTCTCGCGTGCCGGCGTGAAAATCGCGATCGCACCGAGCGACCGCGCGCCCGCGAGCGATCTGCGTTTCGCTGCGGCGGTGATGAGCCGCGGCGGTCTCGATCCGGAAGCCGCATTGCGCGCGATCACGCTTTCTCCCGCCGAAATGCTGGGTGTTTCCGATCGCGTCGGCAGCATCGCGCCGGGCAAGGACGGTGACCTCGCGGTGTTCAACGGCAGCCCGACGGACCCTTCGACGAGCGTTCTCGCGACCTGGATCGATGGCGAAGTGGCCTTCAGCGCCAGCGACTGGAACGCGAAGCGCGACAAGAACGTGTCGATCGGCACGGTCGTGGTGCGCGTCGGCGAGCTCTATGTCGGCGACGGTGAAGTGCTGACCCCGGGCGAGATGTTGATGCGCGACGGCAAGATCATCGCCGTCGGCCGCAGCGTCGGTCGCCCCGCGGGCGCAGTCGTCGTCAAGGCCGGCGCTGCAGGTCCGGGCCTGATCGACGCGCTCGGATACCTCGGCCTCGAAGGCAGCACGCGCGTTCCGCCGGCGCGCTTCGAGTTGAAGCGTCTCGTCGAACCGGGCGACTTCGCCGACAAGCGCGTCGCGAAGTCCGGGGTGACGACGGTCGCTCTCTCGCCGCGCGGCGTCGCGCGCAGCGGCACGCCGATGATGGCATACAAGCCCGCCGGCGAAGACGTCGAGCGCATGATCGTCGCCGATCCGGTCGCGCTGCGCTTCCAGTGGAACGACCGCAACCGCCGCGAGTCGGGCAAGGCTCTCGAGGAGATCCTCAAGAAGGCGACCGAGTACGACAAGAAGTGGTCGGAGTACGAAGAGAAGCGCGCCAAGTGGACGCCGCCCGCTGCGACCGAGTCGAGCAAGTCCGAGGGTGAAACGAAGGACGGCGAGGCGAAGAAGGACGGCGAGAAGGGGGACGCCGAAAAGAAGGAGGACGACGAAAAGAAAGACGCGGCGAAGAAGGACGACAAGAAAGACGAGAAGAAGGACAAGAAGAAGAAGGGCGAGGAAGATGCGCCCAAGCCGATCACGGGCGCGTGGGAGACCAAGGTCACGCTGCCGCCGTTCGAGGAAGCGCGCATGCGCCTCTACGTGAACGACGTCGACGGCAAGATCACGGGGTCGCTGCGTTGCGACGCGCTCTCGTCCACGCTGATCCAGGTCACGGGCACGCGCGAGAAGAACAAGGTGACGCTGTCGGGCGAGGGCTCGCAGGGCACGGTCAAGCTCGAAGCCGAGACCAAGGACGACAAGCTCAGCGGCCACGTGATGCTCGGCGATTCGAAGGCCGCGTTCGAAGCCACGCAGACGTCGACCGAGTACGAGACCGCGCGCCGCGGCGAAGTGCGCAAGCCCAAGGAAGAGAAGAAGACCGAGATCAAAGGTGAGCCCAAGGCTCCCAACGTCGACGCCGAGCTCGAGCCGTTCCGTCGCGCGAAGAAGGGCGAGGCCGCGATCGTGGTCGGCGTCGATCGCGAGGACGAGATCCTCGATTGCGTCGACACGTTCGAGAAGGCGGGGATCAAGCCGATCCTTTTGGGCGCCGAAGACGCGTGGAAGGTCGCCGACAAGATCCGCGGTCGCGTGTCCGGCGTGCTCCTCACGCAACGCGTCGTGTGGACCGAAGCCAAGACCGGCGCGCTGAAGCGCAACAGGTACGCCGAGCTCGAGTCGAACGGCATCCCGATCGCGTTCCACAGCGACGCTGAAGAAGGTGCGGCAGACCTGCCGTTGATCGCGGCGTACGCGGTGTCGCAGGGCATGAGCCCGACCTCCGCGTTCTACGCGCTCACCGCCGGCGCGGCGCGCATGCTCGCGATCGACAAGCGCGTCGGCCTGCTCAAGGCGGGTCTCGACGCGGACGTGGTGTTGTACGACCGCTCGCCGCTCGACGTTTCGGCGGCGGTGTTGCGCGTCTGGGTCAACGGCAAGGAAGTGCGCTGAACATGAGCTTCTCCTCGCGCACGCAGAGATCGATTGCGGTGGCGACGGCGCTGACGGCGCTGTGCTCCATGCGCTCTGCAACGGCATTCGATCACTCGTCGACGTCCTTCCCCGAGCCGAAAGCACCCGTTGTTGCACCCGCTCCCGCTGCTGCCGGGGAAAAGGGCGGCCCGGGCCTCGCGATCAAGACGGCGAAGGCGCTGACCGTCCCTCTCGAAGGCATTCAGTACGTCGACAACGCCGTCGTGCTCGTGAAAGACGGCTTGATCGAGGCCGTCGGGCCCGCAGCGACGACGCCGATCCCCGCCGGTTACGAAGTGCTCGACGTCGGCGAATCGTGGATCGCGCCGGGGATGATCGACCTGCACAGCCACGTCGGCGGCACGTTCGACATCAACGACATGGTCTATCTGACCAACCCGGGGTTGCGCGTCGCGACATCGGTGATTCCGCACAACGAGGCGCTCAAGAACACGGTCGCGTCCGGCGTCACGGCGGTGCTCTTCATCCCCGGCTCGGGCGTCAACATCAGCGGGCAGGGCATCCTCTTCAAGATCGGCCTGGATAGCTTCGACGACGCGCTGATCCGCAACCCCGGTTCGATGAAGGTTGCGCAGGCGGGCAACCCCGAAAGCTGGACGGTCGGCATCGGCCGCTCGTTCATGAACTGGGACACGCACGAGACGCTCGAGCGCGGAATGCTGTACGCGAAGAAGTGGGAGGAGTTCGAGAACGGGAAGGGCCCGCGTCCCGAGCGCAACTTCGACCTCGACATCTTTCGCGCGCTGCGCTCGAAGTACACGCAGATCTCGACGCACACGCAGATCTACCAGGTCGTGATGACGACGCTGACGATGCTGCGCAGAGAGTTCGGCATCGACGTCTACATCGACCACGGCGAGATGGCGGGCTACAAGCTGGCCAAATTCGCGGCGGACCTCGGCGTCAACGCGATCATCGGCCCGCGCGAAGTCGAGGTTCCGACGCGCGCGTTCATCAACTGGACCGGCAGCAACCCCGAGGCGATCCTCGGCATCGCAGCCGAGTACCAGAAGCGCGGGATGAAGATGATCGGCTTCAACACGGATGCGCCGGTCATTCCTCCCGAAGAGTTGTTCCTGCAGGCCGGCATGGCCGCGCGTTATGGGCTCGACTACTCGAACCTCGAGACCGTGCGCGGCTTGACGATCGTGCCCGCGGTGACGGCCGGCATCGATCACGAGGTCAAGGACCAACAAGGCCGCATCCGCACGCACGGCGTCGGCAGCATCGAAGCCGGCAAGGACGCCGACTTGGTGATCCGCACCGGCGATCCGGCTGATCCGCGCTCGTGGGTGCAGAAGGTCTTCACCAACGGCAAAGTCGTGTACGACACCGCGGTCGACAGGCGGCGCTTCTGATGCGACGAGGCGGCGACATCCGCGAGCGAAAGACGGTGCGCGCGCCGGTGTGCGCGTTCGTCGCGCTCGTGCTCGCTGCCGCGATGTCAGCGTGCGCATCGTCCTCGCGCACTCCCGACCTCACCGCTCTCGCGCCGGGGGAAGAGGGCTGGGCGCTGCGCTGCGACAAGATCCTGACGCTCGACGATGCCGATCACATCTACGACAACGGCTTGATCCTCGTGCGCGGATCCAAGATCGCCTACGTCGGTCCCGATCGCGCGATCCCCGACGGCTACAAGGTCCTGCCGAACACCGCGGGCGTTGTGACGCCGGGGTTCGTCGAGCTGCACTCGCACATCCACACCGGCAGCTTCACCGACATCAACGACATGATCCTGCCGGTGAACCCCGAGTTCCACGCGGCGGCAGGGATGAAGCCCTCGAACCCGTTGATCAAGATCGCGTGCTCCGGCGGGGTCACCACGCTCTACGGCATCCCCGGCAGCGGCACGTCGATGAGCGGCTTCGGCATGCTCTACAAGTCGAAGACCGACGCGACGTACGACGAAGCGGTCGTGAAGACCGTCGCCGGCATGAAGGTCGCGCAGTCGTACAACCCCGAGCGCGGCGCCGGCGACTTCGGCCAGACGCGCGCGGGTCTGTCGTGGATCCTCGAGGACATCAGCGCCAAGGCCATCGAAGCCAACCACGAGGGTCGCACCGATCGCGCGCTCGAGAACCTGCAGAAGGTCCACGCGAGAGAGCTGCCCGTCCTCATCCACTGCGCCGGCAGCGACGGCTTCACCGCGGCCGCGAAGATGTGGAAAGAGAAGTACAACACGCGCTGCATCCTGAGCCACGGCTGCTTCGACGCGCACGCGACGGCGGAGTACATCGCGAGCACCGGCGTTCCGATCAACGCGGGCCCACGCGAGATGGACTACTTCTCGACGCGCGATGGCGCGATCACCGGCATCGTCGCGGACTACGAGCGCGCCGGCGTGAAGAACATCTCGTTGTGCACCGACTCGCCCGTCATGCCGCAAGAAGAGCTCTTCCTGCAGGGCGCGGTGTCGGCACGCCTCGGCGCCGATCCGTACCAGATGCTGCGCGGCCTGACGATCCAGCCTGCGCGCGCTTTCGGCATCGACGACCGCGTCGGCAGCCTCGAGCCCGGCAAGGACGCCGACATCGTCATCCGCAACGGCGAACCGCTCGATCCGCGTTCGCGCGTCGAGCTCGTGCTCATCGACGGGCGTGTCCAATACGACCGCACCCGCGACGGACAATGGTTCTGAGAACGAACATGAAGCAGAAACTCCTCATTGCGCTCGCACCCTGTCTCGCGCTCGGCGTGGCGCGCGCCGACCTGCAGGCCTATCGCGTGGGCCGCGCCGAAACCGTTTCGCACGGCGTGATCGAGCACGCGGTCATCCTCGTCGAGGACGGCAAGATCGTCACGATAGGCGAGGACTTGCCGATCGAGCGCGGCATCCCGATCGTCGACAAGCCTGAGTGGACGGTCGTGCCCGGCTTCGTCGATTGCTACACGCGCATCGGCGCCGACAGCGAGGGCGGGGAAGACATGAGCCCGGAAGTGAAGGCTTCCGATGAACTCTGGCCCGGCGCAGACGACTACGCGGAGATCATCAAGTACGGCGAGACGACGCTCGGCATCTACCCGGCCGGCAACGGCATCCCAGGCCTCGCCGTTGCCGTGCGCACGAAAGCGTCCAGCGCAGCGGACATGGTCCTGAAGGATCCCGCCTACCTGAAGATCATCCTGCGCGCCGATTCGGGCTCGAAAAAGCGCGTGAAGGACGGCTTCAAGAAGGCCGACGACTACGACGAGAAGGTCAAGAAGGCGCGCGAGAAGTGGGACAAGGACCAGGAGAAGAAGAAGGGCAAGAAGGACGACAAGAAAGAAGAGAAGAAGGACGAGAAGTCCGACGAGAAGAAGAGCGCGGCCGACGACCCCAAGCCTGACGACAAGAAGGACGGCGAGAAAAAGGAAGACGGTAAGGACGAGAAGGGCGGCTTCGTTCCGCCGGAACCCGACGCGAAATCGAAGCCGTTCGTCGACCTGCGCAAGAAAACGCTGCGCGCGCTCGTCAGCATCAACACGGCCGCTGACTACCTGCACTGGCTCGACGTCCTCGGCAAGGAAGACATCCACTGGGATCTGCGCTGCAACCTCGGGCGCCCCAACGCCGACACGGACATGTACTACGTCGTGACGAAGAAGGAGTTCGACCTCGACCAGGACGGCATCGGCGACAAGAAGGTGCGCGTCGTCATCGAGCCCTTGTTGAACCTGATGCCCGGCACGATGCGCCTGCGAAACATGGCGGTCGAGTTCAGCAACGCCGGCGCGAAGGTCGTGTTCATCCCGCGCTCGGACAACCTCTTCGACCACAAGAACTGGCTCGCGAACGTGGCCGAGATCGTCGGTGCCGGCCTGAAGCGCGACGTCGCGTTGCGCGCGATGACGCTCGAGCCGGCGGAGCTCATGGGCGTCGCCGACCGCGTCGGCAGCCTCGACAAAGGCAAAGACGCCAACATGGTCTTCTTGAACGGCGACCCCTTCGAAGCGACGACGCGCATCCAGGCCGTCTTGCTCGAAGGCAAGCTCGTGTACGGCGAGGTGAACCAGTGATGTGCCGCGCTGCGATCAACCCCGTCGATTCCAAGGCCGCGAACCGCGTGTGTGCGCGCTCCCGCGAGGTGCAATCGTGATCCACAGACGCTTCGCTTCGTTCCTCGCCTGCCTCGCGCTCGCGCTGCAGTTCGCTCCTTCCGTGCGCGCGTTCCAGGACGAAGGCGGTGAGTCCAAGACCGAGAAGAAAGAGGGCGACAAGGACGCGAAGGACGCGAAAGACGAGAAGAAGAAGCCGGACCGCTGGTTCGCGGTCGCGAACGGCGACGTCTATGCGGGGCACGAGGGTCTCTTGCGCGGCGCAACGGTGCTGTCGAAGAACGGCAAGATCGAGGCGATCGGCTACGACCTGGTTCTGCCGACCGACACGAAGGTGCTCGACGCCAAGGGCTATCGCGTCTACCCCGGTCTCGTGGCGATCTCCTCGCAGTCGCTGCTCGGCAACTCGGCCAGCGACTTCGAGGACACGATTGACCCGTTCAATTCGCGCATGACCTTGGCGCTGGCGACGGGGATCACGACGACTGGCTCGGGCTCGAGCGCGGTGAAGCTCAAGCGCTTCTCCGTCGACGACATGGTGCTCAACGAGAAGATGTTCGCCACTTTCTCGTGGAGCAACCGCGCGCCGCGCAACAAGAAGGAGCTGCGCGACAAGTTCCGCGTGACGGCCGAGTACCTGCGGCAGTACCGGCAGTGGCAGAAGGACGTCAAGGAGAAGAAGGACCTCGCGGAACCGAGCAAGAAGGGCGTCGACAACTCCTGCCTCTCGGTGCTCATGGGCGAGCAGACCGCCAAGTTCGTGTCGCAGGACCGCGACGAACTGCTCGGCATCGCGCAGCTCGCGCAGGAGTTCGGCTTCAGGCCGCTCATCGAGGGCGCGCAAGAGGGCTGGACGGTCGCCGATGATCTGGGCCGTGCCGGGGCGAGCGTGATCCTGACGCCGCGCGACCGTCGCCCGAAAGACGAACAGCAGGCGCGCGAAGGCGGCACGAGCATCGAGAACGCGGCCAAGCTCTACCGCGCCGGCGTGTCGGTCGCGATCGTGCCGCGGGTCGAGGGCGTCGACCTCGGCGGCATCGTGGGCCGCGACATCATCCACCTCCCGATCGAAGTCGACTTCGCGGTGCGCGGCGGACTGCCCGAGCAGGCTGCGATCGACTCGATGACCATCGTGCCCGCGCGCATGCTCGGCGTTTCGCACCGCGTCGGGTCGCTCGAGGTCGGCAAAGATTGCGACCTGATCGTCACGGACGGCGACATCCTGCACTACGCGACGTTCGTGCAGTGGGCCGTCGTCGACGGTCGCCAAGTCTATGACAAGGAAAAGGAGCTCTTTTACGCCGGCATCCGCCCGCGTCCTGTCGTCGAAGCGCAGGCGCACAAGCTCGACAAGGGCGAGACGGAGACGACGCCCAAGGAAGGCGACGCGAACGACGCCGAGAAGAAGGATGGCGAGAAGAAGGACGACGAAAAGAAGGACGGAGACAAGTCGGACAAGAAGGACGACGAGAAAAAAGACGGCGAAAAGTAGGTGCGTGGTTCCGTTGTTGCGCCGCCGTGTAGCTCGCACCTGGCGGTGACGCTCAGCGGCGAAGAAACGGTGCCTGGCACCGAATTGCTCGCCGCAATGTCACAGAAAAGCCTCCAACCCCGCCCGCGACGATCCAAAGTCGCCCGCTGACCACCGTCAATCCCTGCGTCGTTTCACGAGCGGTCGCAGCGCTTCCTCGAGCGCGACGGCCGCTCGCTCGTGTCCGAGGGCATTCCAATGCCCGTCGATCGGGAACGTGACCTTGTCCTCGATGCCCCGAAACGCATTCGCCAGATCGACGTGCTCGATGTCGTGCTCCTCGCGCGCGAAACGGGAGAGCCGAAGTTCCTGCGACACGATGACGAGCGGCACCCCCGCCACTCGATCGCGCATGAGCCGGTACAGATCGCACACAAGGCTCCACTCTGCGTCGGGATCGGACTTCCTCGTCGCGAACGAAGACTCCCAACCGCCCTTCTCGAGCGCATTCCACGCATCGCTGATGCGCTCGAGAAAGCTCCATGGCACCGGCACTCCGCGAACCACCAGCCCGCGAGCATCGTGCGCACGCTCGAACCACGGCTTGTGCTTGCCGTAGGTCACGCTCATCGTGTTCTCGTACAGATCGTTCTCGCAGTACACGACGACGACGACGTCGGGACGCACCTGCGGCGCCAGTTGCTCGAGCAGGAGCTCTTCCTGATCCGTCCCGTACCCCGAAACAGCCGCGCACAAGACGTCCCACTCCGGCACCAGCGCCTGCAGCCTGGCGCACACGCTCTGCTCGTACTCCACGCCCCATCCGAACGCGAACGAGTCGCCGAGCACCAGGACGCGCGGCCTCCCTCCGGGGGTCGGCCATTCAGGTCCGCGGAACCCGCGCGAGTTGATCGCGATCCCGACGTCGAACTCGCTGCTCTTGTGCCGACCGTGCGAGAGCGGTTTGTAGCTCCAGCCCAGCCGGTCGTCGTGCCGCACGCACGCGGGGTTCGTCGTCGGCGAAAGCGCACTGACCCGAAAAACGCGGTAGGCGAGCTCGACCCCGCAGCATGCCAGCGCGATCCCGAGCGCGAGCGCTGCCGTGCGCCGCGCGATCGCCGTGCGTCGCCAAGCTGTCGGTTTCATCGTGCAGGGCTGCTCATCGACGCTTTTTCGAGGCTCCAGGAGTCACGCGACCGCCGGCGGTGATTGCCCGAGACGATCCGGCCCGATAGGCTACCCGCGCCTATCCCAGCGGTTGAGCCTGCATCTGAACGCAGGCTCCCCCTGTGACGCACGTCGAACCTCTTTCGCATGAGCCTGCGCCACCTGATCCGCCTCCTGGGACCCGGACGCAAGAGCACGCGCAACCTCACGTACGAGGAGGCGCACCAAGCGTTCGACTCGATCCTCTCCGGCAACGAGAGTGACATCCAGGTTGCGACGTTCCTCGTGCTCGTGCGCATGAAGGGTCTGACCGTCGAGGAGCTGATGGGGTTCGCGCGCGCCGCCCGCTCTCGCGCGCGCATCCCGTGCGCCAACGCGACCGACCTCGTGTGCGTGTGTCCGCCGCACGACGGCATGGATCGCTCGCCGCCGCTCGAGGTCGCGGCCGGGCTCATCGCCGCGGGAGCCGGTGCGCGCGTGCTCATCTTGACCGACCGTTGCGTGTCGCCCAAGCGCGGGTTGACCGCGGCCAGCGTGTGCGACGGAATCGAGATCACGATCGCTTCCGATCCGCGCGAAGTGGAAAGGGGCATCGAGCGCACGCGCTTCGGCGTGTGCTTGGTGACCGACATGCTTCCGGCGCTGGCCGGTTTGCGGCGCGTGCGCAACGACGTCGTCATTCGCACGCCGCTCGCGACGGTCGAGAAACTGCTCGCGCCCGCCAACTCGGCCGTGTTGCTCGGCGCGCAAGCGGGGCCCGTGCTCGGCACCGCCGTCGAAGTGATCAACGGGCTCGGACATCCGCGCGGCATCGCGGTGCAAGGTGCCGAGGGTGGCGTAGTCCCGTCGGTGACGAAGCGCACGCGCGGCATCGAGCTGGCGGAGCGTCACCTGGTTCCGATCAACGTCGAGCCCGAGGATTTCGGCCTCTGCAGCGGCGAAGAGCCCGACCTGCCGCAGTTCGGTCCGCCGCCGGACGAGCAAGGAGCAGGCGACAACCCCGAGCTCGTGCGTTGTGTCGCGGAGGTGACGCTCGGCGTGCTCGCGGGCAAGCACGGACCTGCGCGCAACGCGACGCTGCTCACCTCGGCGCTGATCCTGAAAGCCGGCGGGCTCGTGCTCACGCTGGCCGAAGGCATCGATCAGTCGACGCGTTCGCTCGACAGCGGTGCGGCGAGTGCCGTCCTCTCGCGTCTGCGCGAACCGATCTAACCTCGGTCGGGAACACCGTGGACTTTTCGTTCCGATTCGACTGGTGGTACCGCGCGCTGCCGGTTTCGCCGAGCGACATGGGCCGCGTCGTGCGCTGCGTCGTGCGGCCGCGCGCGGGCGAGAGGCTCGTGCCGGACTCCATCGTCGTGACCCCCGAAGGCGGCGTCGAAGGTGATCGCTGGGCGAGCGATCCGCACGCTCGGCCGGGCAACCAGGTGAGCTTGATCAACTCGAGCGTGATCGATTCGCTCAGCGAGGGTGACGCACAGCGCGCGAGCCTCGCCGGCGACAACCTGCACGTGGACCTCGACCTTTCCGAAGCGAACCTGCCGGTCGGGACCACGCTGACGATCGGCGAGGTCGTGCTCGAGGTTTCGAGCGAGCCGCATCGTCCGTGCAAGTCGTTCCACGCGCGCTTCGGCAAGAGCGGCGTGCAGAAGGTGGCGCGCGCGAACCGACAGGGCAAACGCGGCCGCGGCGTGCTCACGCAGGTCATGCGCGGTGGAACGATCCGCGTCGGCGACGCGATCCACGTGAAGCGTCCCGGTGGGGCCTGTCTGTCGTGAGCAAGCCGCTGTTTCGAGGTTTCCTCGAGCGCGTACGGCGGCGCGAGCGCGTGGGACGCGGACCGTGGAAGTACGTGCCGCATCCGCAGCGAATGCGCCGGCACACGCGCGTGTTCCCATTGCGCAGCGGCAGCGAAGCGTTTCCCGCGATGCTGGATGCGATCGCGAAGGCGCGCGTCTCCGTGTTGCTCGAGATGTACATCTGGAACGACGACGTGACGGGCAACCGCTTTCGCGAAGCGTTCATCGATCGCGCGAAGAACGGCTGCACTGTGCGCATCCTCTACGACGCGGTCGGATCGTTCTCGTTGCCGGAAAGCTTCGTCGACACGCTACGCGATGCCGGCGCGGAGGTCATCCTCTACCACCCGGTCGCGCCGTGGCGTCCGCGTTGGAGCATCAACCGCCGCGACCACAAGAAGATCCTCGTCGTCGACAACCGCGTCGGCTTCACCGGCGGCATCAACCTGAGCGACGACAACCTGCCGATCGAGGAAGGCGGCAAAGCCTGGTTCGACTGGCACGTCGGCGTGGAGGGGCCGGCGGTGTATGACCTGGCCGCGTCGTTCCGGCACACGTGGTTGCACGAAGGCGGCACGCCGTACGCGTTGCCGGAAGTGCCACCGCCCTTCCTCGGGCGCAACGTGCTCGCCGTGCAGGTGATCAGCAGCGTGCGTTTGCAGGATCGCTGGCGGATGCACCGCTCCTACCTGTGGGCGATCCGGCACGCGCACCACGACATCTCGATCATGAACTCGTACTTCTTGCCTGAGCTCGGATTGCGACGCGCATTTCGCGCGGCCGTTCAGCGCGGCGTTTCTGTCCGCGTGATCCTGCCGCAGACGTCCGACGTCGCTGCCGTCGCTCACGCCAGCCGTCACATTCACAAGCGCCTGATCCAGAACGGCATCCGCGTGTTCGAGTGGCCGCCCGAGCGCATGATGCACGCCAAGCTGGGCATCATCGACGACGTGTGGTCGACGATCGGCAGCTACAACCTCGATCGCCGGAGCCTGTACTTGAACCTCGAAGTGATGCTCGTCACGCTCGACGAGCAGCTCGGGCACGAGTTGCGCGAGCAGTTCGAGAAGGACATCGCACGCTGCACGGAGGTCACGATCGCGAAGCTCGACGCGCGCGGACCGTGGCAGAAGTTCCTCGACTGGTTCTGGTACCAGTTGCGCTCGCAGTTGTAGCCGGCGCCCGATTCGTCGAGCCGGTGGGTAGTCGACGCGTTGGAGTGCCGCACCACACAGCGGCAGCCTGAACCGATGGCGGGAGCGAATCAGTCCGGACGGAAGGGAAACCGCTCGACAAGCACGTGTTCGTCCTGCCTGCGCACCTGCACGAGCACCATCAAAGATGGTTTCATCTCGCTCGCTCGCAAGCGCAGTTCGCTGAAGAGGATCTTGTCGGTCGATTCGCTGCACGAGCGCTGAACGAGGACCTCCGCCGGCTGTGGATGTCCGTCTCCGTCACGATCGTCGAACAGGCTCACCTGCACTTCCGCGAGCGGTTTCGCGCCGGGCGGCATGCGCACGCCGATCCAGCTCATCACGACGTCGCCGGTCGCTTCCTCGACGCGGATCGTGCTGCGGCGCACTTGCAAGGCCGGCCCTTCCCGGACGACGACGAGCTTGCCGCGTCCCCAACCCGTGCGATCGACGCCGCACGATGCCAACGCGAGCACCGCGATCAGCGCGACGCGGTTCACGGTCCCTTCCAGTCGTTCCACAGCGATTCGTACTGAAGCGAGCCCTTCTCCCAGCCCGTCTTCCAGGCACCGAAGTCCGCATACTTCTCGAGCGCCTTCTTGCCGATCCCGAGCTTCTTCGCGTCCTTCTTCCACTCCTCCATCTTGTCGGCGAGCTCGGGCGGGAATCCTTCGTACAGGGATGACGAGCCGATGGAACCGACGATCGCTTCGAACGATTTCTTCGCGTCTTTCTGGGCTTCCCACGCGCTCCAGATCGCTTTGACTGACTTCGATTCACCTGCGAGCACGCTGTCGTAGTCGATTTTCTTCAGGTACTCCTCGACCGCGTCGACGCCGCGGAAGTCCTCGCGCAACGCGACGAGATGACCGAGCCAGTCGCCTCCATGCTCGAGTTCCTTGGCCGATACCACTTCCTTCTCGAGCGCTTTGACGTGCTTCGCAGCGTGCTCCTCGACCTTCTTGATCATGTCCGCGGCTTCGGCTGCGATCTTCGCGTCGACGTCCTTGAAGGGAGCGGGGCCCTTGCCCTCGAGGCGACGCAAGACGTCGCGTGCGCCGGCGAAACCCACGACGGTGACCCACGCATACTCGTCGGCTTTCTTGGGTGTCAGGATCCGGCGCGCGGCACTGAGTGCGACGGAGGGATCGTCGGTCGTCATGCCCTCGCACCAGTCGAGACACTCCGTCGCGCGCACCGCGTTCGGCCAGTGGTTGTAGTTCTGCAAGCGACGCAGGTGGAGCAGCTTGAACCCTTGCTTGGCGTACTCGTCGCGCGAGCCGGGGCTTTGGAAGTAGGGCACGACGGGATCCTTCGTCCCGTGCATGAAGGCGATCGCGACCTTCTTCACCGGCGGCGTCATCTTCGACCAGTTCCATGCGCCCGACGCGTGCGCAACGACGCCGGTCACGAGGTCCGGATGCTCGCCCGCGAAGTACACGACGAAGAAGCTGCCTTGGCTGTGTCCGTACAGGAACACGGAGCGCACGGCGAAGGCACCCTTCATTTCGGCGAGGAACGCGGCGAAGGCATCCGCATCCTTTTTCTCGCCCATGAAATTGCGTGCCTTGCCTTCGCCGGGTGTCGTGCCGTCGACCGACACGACG
>JBBQNP010000059.1:0-25738 GCA_038330085.1 Planctomycetota bacterium
CGTCGACCGAGTCGGTCCGGAAGAACAACTTCACGTCCTCCGCCGAGATCGTGCCGTACTTCACCATCGGCTCGAAGTTCAGGATCTCGTTCCAGTACTCCGTCCCGAACAACACGATCGGCAAGTGCTTCTTGATCTTCAAAGTCTGCACGAGCGTCACGACCTCCATGAACTCGTCGAACGTCCCGAACCCGCCTGGCATCACGACCATCGCCTTCGCGAGGTAGCTGAACCAGAACTTGCGCATGAAGAAGTAGTGGAACTCGAACGCGAGCCGCCGCGTGATGTACGGGTTGTCCTGCTGCTCGAACGGGAGCGAGATGTTGAGCCCGATGTTCTCGCCCTTCGCCTCGGACGCGCCGCGGTTGGCCGCTTCCATGATCCCGGGACCACCGCCCGAGCACACGACGAAGCGACGCTCCGCGCCGACCAGGCCCTTCGACCAAACGGTCAGCCGGTGCGCCAGCTCGCGCGTGTCCTCGTAGTAGCGCGACATCTTCACGCGCATCTCGGCGCGCTCGAGATCGCCGCCGGCTTTGCGCGCGGCTTCGAGCTCCGCGGTCGCCACCTCGCGTGACGGAATCCGCGCCGAACCGAAGAACACGATCGTGTCCTTGACGCGCAGCTCTTCGAAGCGCGACTGCGGCTCGATGTACTCCGAGATGATGCGCATGATCCGTGCGGACGGACTGAGCAGGAAGCTCTCGTTCTTGTACGCCTTCACGGCGCGGTAGCGGCTCTCGGTCATGGACGCGGTGCTCGACGAGAAGGTGAGGGAGAAGAATGGATCGGGGCGAGCGGCGCGGTCGCCGTGCGGACCGATCCGAACGCGCCCCGGTTTTCGCATTTCCGGGACCCAAGCGCCCGTGAAGACCGGGCGCGATGCGAGCGAAACCGTCCGATTCGACCGGGCCGAACACGTGGGTCGGCGCTTCGATGGAGCCGGCCCGACTCCGACATGAGCGTCGAGCCTCGTGGCTGAGCCACGCCGAGCGCGATCTGTCCCGCGTTGCCGGGTTCCTCGTGCGCGCTGCTCGCCGCTGGCTCGAGCTCGCACTCAGCGTGAGCTCGACTCCGTGCGCCGGGTCAATCGTCCTCGCCGCTCTTCAGTTTTTCCTGCGCTTTGCGAAACAAATCGTCGAGGCGGTCCTTCTTCCCGCGCTCCGCATCGAGCGCGCTTTCGAGCTTCTCCGCACCCGATTTCGAGCGGCCGCGCACGGTCTCGTTGGCGGTTTTCCACACGTCACGGTCGGCCGCGGGCTCGGAAGCCTGAGTGCGCATCACGGATTGGGTCGTAACGTCGACCGTGAGCCGCGCGGAACAGCAAGGACACGTCACGTCGATCTGCTTGGCACTCATTTCGTTTCCCACGGGAAGAACGCGGCTTTCCCGCAAGGTGGACCAAGCCGGCAGCCAATGGTTTTCAGGAACTTTGCTGCCCCATTGTACGTCCCACGCTCGTTCTCACTCTGCAGGGCCGCGACGCGTAACTCCCACGAGCCGCCGCCCTAGTTCGCGCCTGTCGCACCGCTCGCGACAACACCACCCCGACAAAGCTCGCCATGAGAATTCAGGAACCTCCCATCCAACTGCGCAAGCTGCCGCCGCCTTCGTACCGCGTGCGCGACCGCGAGCTGCCTCAACGACTGCTGGGAGCGGTCTTGTGGGCGGCTTTGTTCGTCATACTGTGGAAGGTCAGCCCGAAGTGATCGCGCGGCGAGATCCGGCGTGTGTCGAAGAGGGTCTCGGCACTATGCCCTGAAAAGACGTCGCCCTGAAAAGACGTCGCCCTGGCTACATCCTTCAGAGGCCACGTCGCGCGCTGCAGGTCGCGCGCAGATGTTGCCGAGCGCGCGTCAGGGGATCCAACTCGTCGGGCTTGCGAGCTATCTGCGGACTGTCGTGCAGCGCCGACCCCGTTCTGCGATCGAATCGCTCGCCCACGAACATCGGATTTCCCGCGTTCGGTCCCGTTTTCTAGACTGTGCGCATGAACGCACGACCGCTCTCCTTCGTCTCGTCGCTGGTGCCGATCCTCTTTTTCGCCGCGTGCTCGGACGCGCCGACCACGACACCCCCGCCCGGCTCGAGCATGCCCGCCGGCACTCAGGCAGCGGCGCCGAAGTCGGACGCGCCCGTCCAACTCCCGCCCGGTCACATGCCGATCGACGAGAGCGGCGGCGCGAAGTCGGGCGCGGTGACGTTCACGGCGCCTGCGGGTTGGGTCAGCGAGACGCCTTCGAGCCTGATGCGCAAGGCGCAGTTCAAGTTGCCGCGCCAGG
The DNA here is from genome assembly GCA_038330085.1 of Planctomycetota bacterium. GTDB lineage: Bacteria > Planctomycetota > UBA1135 > UBA1135 > JAEUIA01. Next base: position 2,283 of record JBBQNP010000059.1, read on the forward strand.
GCACGGACACCGATGACGCGAAGCTCGTCGTGTACTTCTTCGGGAAGGGACAGGGCGGGGCCGTCGAGGACAACCTGATGCGCTGGGCCGGCGAGTACGAGCAGCCCGACGGACGCAAGTCGACCGACGTGATGACGCGCTCGACGCGCAAGGTCGGCGGCCTGGACGTGACGGAGATGGACGTCTCGGGCACGTGCATCGCGGAGACGCTGCCTGGATCGGGCGAGCGCGTGCGCAAGGAGAACTGGCGTACGCTCGCCGCCATCGTGCAGAGCCCGAACGGCAACTACTTCGTGAAGCTGTTGGGCCCCGCCGCCACGATTGCGCACTGGGAGTCGAGCTTCCGCGAGTACATCAGCAGCGCGAAGTCGAGCGGCTGAAAAGCGCGGGTGGTGCCTGGCCCCGATAGCCGGTATTCCCGGCGATCGGTGCCTGGCGCCGCTCGCCCATCCCGCTCAATGCGCCGGTGACGTCAGCTTCGGCACCGTCTTGGTCAACCGCTCCAGCCGCGCCATCGCCTTCTCGAACAGCGCCGTCTGACGGTTCGACAAGTCCTGCTGCACGCCGTCGATGAACATCGCTTCGACGCGCGAGCGGATCTCGAGCACGTCGCCGTCCGTCACGATGACATCCGCGACCTTGCCCGGAGCCAAGCTGCCGATCTCGTTCTCGAGCCCGAGCAACTGCGCCGGGTAGTACGTGATCGCGCGCAACGCTTCCTCGCGCGGCAGCCCGTACGCCGACGCCATCGCCGCATGGAAGGCGAGGTTGCGCGTGTTCTCGGGATCGTTGGCCATGATCGCGACCTGCACTCCGGCTCGCGAGAGCACCGCGGCGTTCGCATAGCACGCGTCGTACGGGTCGAACTGCGACATCGGCACGGCGAGCACGGGGCCGACGACGACCGGGACCTTCTCGCGCGCGATCCTCTCGGCCACCTTCCAGCCTTCGCCCGCGTCGTACAGCACCGCCTTCAGCGCGTGATCCTTCGCGAACCGCAGCGCGAACAAGATCGTCTGCGCGTTGCGCGCGTGCAATGCGACCTGCTTTTCGCCGCGCGCATAGGGCACGAGCGCCTCGAGCCTGGAGTCGTGCTGCATGCGCGCGCCCGCGTCGACGAGCCGACCGTACTCCTTGGCGTCGTCGAACAGGTGCCCGAGTTCCTCGACGGCTTCGTTCTTCTTCTTCTTGTCCTTGGCCTCGTTGCCCGTCGCCGGGAACTGCACGTGGAGCATGTCGCGGTCCTCCACGATCATCTCCTCCCACGTGTCGCCGGACAGGCGCACGATCGCCGACTGTCCGCGCATGGGCCCGCCGCCCTGCGGCGTCGTCTGGCACACCGTGATCCCGTTCGTGCGCGTGACCGCAATGTGCGCCGAATCAGGATTGATCGACGCCGAAACGCGCAGGTCGGGCTGGTTGCCGCCCCCTTCGGACTGGTCGTCGGTGGCGTTGATCGAGCCGATTTCGAGCAGGCCGACGTTCGATCCAAGCGCGATCAAGCCCGGATAGACGTGCTTGCCCTTCGCGTCGATCGTGCGCGCGCCGGCTGGGATCGCGATGCCCTTGCCCATCGCGAGGATGTGGCCGCCTTGCAGCAGAACCACTCCGTTTTCGACGTCGGGTGACGTGACCGGGTGCAGCGTTCCGCCCGTGATCGCCACGATTTCGCCGCCCGCCGGAACCGTGTCCGTGGACGACTTTGCCTCTGCTTTTCCCGCTGCAACGGCACCTTCGCTGATCTCGCGCACCTTGGGCGGATCGGTGTCGAGCCCGAACGCGTCGCGGCGTTGGAACTCGATCTTCCCGTCGACCATCGTCCACTCGACGCGCGCGAGCGACGAGAGCGGATCGCCGTTCAACAGCACCAGGTCAGCGTCCTTGCCGACTTCGATCGAGCCGATGCGGTCGCCGATGCCGAGCTGCTGCGCCGGGAACAACGTCACGAGGTCGAGTGCGCGCACCGGATCCATGTGCGTGTAGCGCACCGACTTCGCGGCCTCGCCATACAAGCGCCGCATCATCTCCTCGGAGTCGGAGTTCAAGGACGACAGCACGCCGGCCTTGTCCATCACGTACGCGTTCTGCGGGATGCCGTCGTAGGCCTCGATCTTGTACGCCCACCAGTCGCCGAACGTCGAACCGCCGACGTGCGCTTCGGCCATTTCGTGCGCGACCTTGTAGCCTTCGAGCACGTGTTGCAGCGTCGCGATCTGGAACCCGAAGTGCTGCGATGCGCGGATCAGCATGAGGATCTCGTCGGCGCGGTAGCAGTGCGAGTGCACCAGCACCTCGCCGCGCAGGATGCCCGACAACACGTCGAGGCGGATGTCGCCCCGCGGCGGAGCGGGATCTTCGCCGCGCGCTTTCGCCGCCTTGTATTCGTCCCACGTCGCCATGTACTCGCGCGCGCGATCGAACGCGCGATAGTAGACGGCTTCGACGCCCATGCGCGTGCTCGGGAAGCGTCCTTCTGTGCGCCGGCCGCCGCCGTTCGAACGCTTGGGGTTCTCGCCCAGCGCGAACTTGATCCCTTGCGGACCGCCGGGAAAACGTATCTCGTCCGCGCTGCGGTCGTAGCGCAGCTTCAACACCTCGTCCTGGCCGCCGATCGCGTTGGCTGAGCCGTGCAGGATGCGCGCGACGGTTACGCCGCCGGCGAGCGCGCGGTAGATCGAGGGATCGGTCGGGTCGATGACGTCGGCGATGCGCACTTCGGCGCTGATGGTGACCGTGCCTTCGTTGACGTTGCCATCGACCGCAATGTGCGAGTGGCAGTCGACGACGCCGGGTGCCAGGTGTTTGCCCTTGCCGTCGATCACGAGGACGCCGGCGGGCGCATCGGCCTTGCCGACCGCGGTGATGCGCCCGCCTTGAACGAGCACGTCGCCGACGAACTCCGGTTGTGTCGCCGTGTGGACCGTGACACCTTGGATCAGGCAGTTGCCGTTCGTGATCAGCGTCGGTTTGCGGTCGGCATCGATCTCGCAAGCGTGCTGCGGCAACGGAGGGACGTCGGGCTTCGCGTTGACGTCCGTCTTGGCAACAGAGTCGGACTTCGCGCTGGCATCGGGTTTCACGGCCTCGTTCGGCTTCGCGTCATCACCCGGCTTCGCGGCGTCGCCCGGCTTCGCGGCGTCTCCCGGTTTCGCGGCCGGATCCTGCTTCGACGTGCCCGGCTTCGTGTTGCCGGGCTCGAGCGCGCTCGCGTCGCTCTCGGGTTTCGGCGCCGATGCGTGCGTCGCGTCTTGCGCAAAGCCCCGGCCGGTGAACGACAAGAGCGCGAGCGCGCATACCACGGTCATCGTGGATCGAAACTTCATCGTGAGCCTCCCTTCGGCGCGCGCGTCGCCTTGAACTTGCGCGTCTGCTCGCCGCCCGAGAACTTCCAGCGCGCTTCGCCCTGCATCCCGTCGGCTTCCAACTGTCCGTCGATCACAACCTCAGCTTCGAACCCGCCGATCTTCACGTGGCCTTCGAGCTGCATCTTCTTGCCCGCGACCTGGCCTTCGAAGTCGCCGGACAGATCCGAGTCGTCCGCGGGGCTCTTGAACGTCATCGTGCCCTTCACCTTGCCGTCCTTTTCCATCTTCAGTTCGGCGGACGCGGGCTTGTTCTCTGCCGAATCAAACGTGAGCGTCCACTTGCCGGTCGCGTCGACACCCTCGTCGGGCTTGCCGATCAACGCGTTGTCGTCGAGGTCGAACGTGAACAAGAACCCGTCGACGAGCAACCAACCGAGCTTGGCGTCCTTCGTTTTCAGCGGATCCTTCGACCACAGCGCGAGCGACGCGTCGAAGCCCTTCTCGATGCGGCCGAGCTCGTGATCGACGCCGAGCATCGTCGCTGCGCCCGAGGTCAACCCCTGCCAGGCGACATCCGCGGGCAGACCATGCTCGACGAGCGTGCGCACCCTCTCGACGAGCTCCTTGGGCGCGTCCTTCCCTGATCCGAACGCGATCGCCACGCCGGCTTTGGCGAGAACCTGCGCACCGTCGCGCGTCTGCTCCCACAGGCGCCGCTTCTCTTCGCGCACGCGCAGCGGCTCTTCGTACGTCCACTCGTCCTTCTTCGCGTCCTTCGCATCGTTCGCGTCGTCGCCGCCTGCATCGGGACGTCCACCGGCACGGCCGCGACGGCCGCGTCGACCATCTAAAGTTGCATCGGGCTTGTCCGCCGGCTTCTCGTCGGGCTTCGTATCGACGTCCGGTTTCTCGTCCACGTCGGGCTTCGCGTCGGTGTCGGGCTTCGTCTTCGACTCACTGTCGCCCTTCGCGTCCGGCTTCTTGTCCTTCTTGTGCGGGTCCTCCGGCTCGTCGCCCCACTGCAACGTGAGGAACACCGGCACGCCGCGCGCCTTCAGCACGTCCGCGCGCTTCCAGGCTTCGCGGCCGCCGCTGATCGCGATGTCGAACCCGAGTTCGTCCGCGAGGGAGAGGAAACGGTCGATTTCCGCCGCGGTTTCGGCCTCGCACAGGAACCGGCGCGTCTTCGCGAGCGCGGGTTGCACTGCGAAGAAGTCCTCGTCGTAGGGCAAGCGCGTGACCTGCTTGCCGCTCTTGCGGCGCGCGAGCAGGTCAGCCTGTCGTTGCGCGTCCCAGAAGAACTGCCGCAGTTGCGCCATCGCTCCCATCGGCGTCGACGGATAGCCCGGACCGGTCGCGTCGAAGCCCAGCGTGTCGAATGCTTCCGAAACGATGAACGCGTCGCGGGGCGCCGCCTCGCGCGTCGTCGCGAGCGCGCTGACGCCCGACAACAACTGCCCGTGCGGCGACGATGCGAGTGCGCCAAACCCCGCGCCGCGGTAGGCCTTCGCGGGATCGTCCTCGAGCTTGAACGCGTTCGCCGTGTGGAAGGCGGGCTCGACGCCCTTGCGATCCGCTTCGCGCATGTCGATCACCACGTCCGCGGCTGTCTTCGGCGGAATGTCGCGATCGACGACGGGTTGAGGCGTGACGCAGCCTGCGAACGTGTAGGCGTCGATGAAAGCCGGCGTGAGAATGAATGAGCGCGCGTCGACCACCCGCACGTCGGCGGGCACGTCGGCTTTCGCATCGACGATGTCGACGATGCGTCCGTTGCGCACGATGACGGTCGACAGCGGTGCTTTGTCCGCTTCGGAGAGGCGCACGTTCTTCAGCGCGACGTCTTGCGGGCGTGTGGGTGCTCGTTGAGCGAGCGCTGACCCCGCGAGCAGCGCGACGGCGACACCAACGAGCTGGGGATGGATGGCCTTCATGGGAGGGCGCTCAGGCGAAAGGGAATTTCGTGTCACGAAGCGCGTGGCATTGTGACGCGCGGGGTCGGGCACGTCAGCGCGCAGGTCGGATCTCTCGGGGAAATGCTCGTCTCGAAGGGTCACGGTCCTGTCCATGCCGAACGGCCGCGATCGTGCGCGCTGCGAATGGGGTCGCTACAGCCCGCGCATCCAAGTCGGTGCGAACGGCGCGAGCTCCGGGTGCGCGATCACGTGATCGAGCGCCGCGACGAGCTTCGACTTGTCGCGCGGCAGGTTGCCGGCGAGCGCGAGGTAGTTGCTGGCGTGGTTCGAACGAAAGACGCTGCCGTGCAACTCCAAACCGCTGACGAACTCGCGCAGCTCGTGCGCCAGTTCGAGCGGTGTGAGCTCGTCGACGTCACCGCGTTCGGCTTCGTCCCACAGCGGCGTGCCCTCGACCGGCGTCATGACGAGCGTGCTGACGAAGCGCGGCTGGATTGCGTTGACGATCTGCGCCGACGCGCGCGCGTGCTCGAGCGACAGCTCGCGGTTGCCCGCTCCGAGCAGGATCATGGTGGAGAGCTTGACGCCCGCTTCCGTCGCCTTGTTCGCGACGCGCACCATTTGGTCTGCGTCGACGCCTTTGTCCAGGCGCGTGAGCACGTCGTCGTGGCCGCTTTCGATGCCCAAGTAATAGAGCGACAGACCGGCTTCGCGCAGGCGAACCATCTCGTCGACCTTGCGCACTTGCAGTGCTTGCGGTGACGCGTAGCAACTGACGCGCTGCAGGTCGGGGAATGAATTGCGCAACGCGGCGAGCACGTCGAGCAGGAACGTGGTCTTCGCGATCAGCGCGTCGCCATCGGCCAGGAAGACCTTGCGTACGGGCATGTGCTCGCGCGCGGCCCACTCGATCTCGGCGGTGAGCTCGGCGAGCGGCCGCACGCGGAACTTCTTGTCGCGGTACATCGCGCAGAACGTGCAGCGGTTGTAGCTGCAGCCGATCGTCGCTTGCAGGATGAGGCTGTCGGCTTCGGACGGCGGGCGGAAGAGTTGGCCTTCGTAGCGGATCACGTGATCAGTCTACGGTGGGGAAAGAGACAGCCGGCAAGGAGCGGGGCGGCGGGCGGTGCCAGGCACAGATCGCCGGAAATACCGGCTATCGGCGCCAGCGCACCTGCGCTATTCCTCGTCTGCGTCCGGCGATGCTGCGGCCGGAGCTCTGCGACGAGCGGTCTTCTTCTTCGGCGGCGATTTCGCGGTCGATTTCGCTGCGACTTCCTTGGTGGCTTTCGGCGCAGACTTGCGCGCGCCGCGGCCCTTCTTCTTTGCGGGTGCATTCAGGCGGCGGTCGGCGAGCAGCGAGAGCGCTTGCGCGAGGTCGAAGTCCTCGACGCGGACACCCTTCGGCAACGAACCGTTCGTCGCGCCGTCGGTGCAGTAGGGACCGTACTTGCCGTCCCTCACGACGATCGGCGAGCCACTCTGCGGATCGACGCCGAGCTCCTTCAACGGCGGAGCGGCGGCACCACGACCGCGACCGCGCTTCGGAATCGCGAACAGCGCTTCGGCCTCATCGAGCGTCACCGACAACAACTGCTCTTCGTCCTTCAAGCTGCGCGTCTCGGGCTTCTCCTTGCCCGCGACCGTCTTCTCGAGATACGGACCGAATCGACCCGCGCGCGCAACGACAGGGTTGCCTTCGGCGTCGGCGCCGAGCTTGCGCGGCAACGACAAGAGCTTGAGCGCCTGCTCGAGCGTCAGCGTGCGCACGTTCATCGACTTGAAGAGCGACGCGCGCTTGGGCTTCGCTTCCTTGTCGCCCGTGTCCTCGCCGAGCTGCACGTACGGACCGAAACGCCCCGTGCGCAAGTACACGAACTGTCCATCGGGCGCCGTGCCGATAGGCTCTTCAGCCTTGCCCGCGGCCGCGAGCAGCTCGAGCGCCTTCGTCATCGTCACTTCGTCGGGCGCGAGACCTTCGGGGATCGTCGCGCGCTGTTCGTCGTGCTCGATGTACGGACCGTAGCGGCCGACGCGCATCGACACGGGCTTGCCCTCGTGCGTGCCCAGCGGAATCGTGTTGACCACGCGCGGATCGATCTTGTCGGCGCGCTCGGTGACGATCGCCTTCAAACCCGGTGCGTTGCCCGACCAGAAGCTCGCCAGGAACACGTTGCGGTCGAGCTCGCCGCGCGCGATCGCGTCGAGGTGCTCTTCCATCTCGGCGGTGAAGCCGTAGTCGACGAGCGCCGGCTCGAGGTCCTGCATCAGGTTCACGACCGCGAACGCCAAGAGCGTCGGCACGAGAGCCTGACCGCGCTTCACCACGTACTCACGGTCGATGATCGTCGCGATGATGCTCGCGTAGGTCGACGGACGTCCGATGCCGAGCTCCTCGAGCCTCTGCACCAATCCTGCTTCCGTGAAGCGCGCCGGCGGTTTGGTCGTGTGTCCGGCAGCGTCCGCCTGCGCGACGTTCGTGCGATCGCCCTTCGCGAGCGGCGGCAACACGACGTCCTTCTCCTCCAGCTCGGCTTCGGGCTCGTCCTTGCCTTCGACATAGGCGCGCAAATAGCCCGGAAACAACACCGTTTTGCCGCGCGCGACCAACTCTGCTTTTCCGCCGTTCGTGAGCGGTGCGTCGAACCTCGCGGTGACGCTCTTCATGCGCGCGTCGACCATCTGCGATGCGACGGTGCGCTTCCAGATCAGGTCATAGGCGTTGGCTTCGTCCGGGCCCATTTCGCCCGCGACGTCCTTCGGGAACAGGAACTGGTCGCCGGCCGGACGAATCGCTTCGTGCGCCTCTTGTGCGTTGCGCGACTTGCCTTCCCACGTGCGCGGCGACTTCGGGAGGTACTCGTTGCCGTACTCGCGCGCGACGAGTTCGCGTGCGGCTCCGATCGCTTGCGCCGACAAAGCGACGCTGTCGGTACGCATGTACGTGATGAAGCCGTTTTCGTACAGCCGCTGCGCCGCCTGCATCGCGCGCTTGGCCGTCATGCCCAACTTGCGGCCGGCTTCCTGCTGGTACGTCGACGTCGTGAACGGTGCCTTAGGTCGCGACGCATACTCGTCCTCTTCGACCGACGTCACCGTCGGATGCGCGCCGCGCAGTCCTTCAGCGAGCTTTTTCGCCTTCGCCTCGTCGAGGATCTGCACCTTGGCGTTGGCGTTGAGCTTGCCGTCCGCGCCGAAGTCCTTGCCTTGAGCGAGCGCAATCCCGTCGAGCGACGTGACATCGGCCGGGAACTTCACGCCGCTCTTGTTCGCAGTGGCGCCGCTTTCGAGCAGGATCTTCGCGTCCCACCACGACGCCGGCACGAACGCGATGCGCTCCTTTTCCTTCTCGACGATCAAGCGCGTCGCGACGCTCTGCACGCGCCCGGCCGACAGCCGCGGCGCGATCTTGCGCCACAAAACCGGCGACACCTCGTAGCCGTACAAGCGGTCGAGGATGCGCCGCGCCTCCTGCGCATCGACCAGGCTCTTGTCGATGTCGCGACAGTTCAGGATCGCCTCGTCGATCGCCTTCTTGGTGATCTCGTGGAACACCATGCGCTTGACCGGCACCTTGGGTTGGAGCAGGTCGAAGAGGTGCCACGAGATCGCTTCGCCCTCGCGGTCTTCGTCGGTCGCCAGATAGAGAACGCTGGCGTTCTTGAGCTTGGCCTTGAGGTCCCTGATCTTCGCGCGCTTGTCCGCGGGCACGACGTAGAGCGGAACGAAGCCCGCGTCGACGTTGACGCCCAGGCGCGACCACGGCTCGGCCTTGACCGACGGCGGGATCTCCGACGCGTTCGACGGCAGGTCGCGGATGTGCCCGACCGAGGCCTCCACCTCGTAGCCCGGCCCGAGGAACTTGGCGATGGTGCGGGCCTTGGCCGGCGATTCGACGATCACGAGGGGCTTCGGCATCGGGCGCAACGTCGACGATCGGGACGGGCCCTGTCAAGCAAGTCACGCGCATAGCCGCCGCGATCGCGCCGAACGGGTCCTCGCTCCGCGGGCACTCGAAGCACGTTTCGTCGCTATCTTCTGGCCGTGGCTGGGCCTATTCCGATTCTCTTCGAGGACGAGCACGTTCTCGTCGTGGACAAGCCGGCGGGACTTCTGTCGGTCGTGACGGGCGGGGCGGAAGGGCAGTCTCTCCCCGAAGCGCTCGCCGGGCAGGGCATCGCCGCAATCCCGGTCCATCGACTGGATCGCGAGGTTTCGGGCTGCGTACTCTTCGCGCGCACGGATGCGGCGCGCGCTGCGCTCGAGGAGATGTTCCGCGCGCGCGAGATGACGAAAACGTACTGGGCCATCGCCGGAGGTCGCGTGCATCCGGCGCAGGGCACGTTCCACGATCCGATCCTCGAGGACGGTCCCATCGCGCGCGTGTCGGCGCTCGGCAAGAAGGCCCAGACGCGCTATCGCACGTTGAACGCGTGGAAGACGGCAACGGAGCTCGAGATCGACCTCGTGACGGGACGCTACAACCAGATCCGCGTGCACTTCGCGCACGCCGGGTTCCCGCTCGTCGGCGAGCGCAAATACGCGCGCGGGAAGGACTCGCCCGTGCACATCAAGAGCCGCCGTGTCGCACTGCACGCGTGGCGCCTCGCGTTCCCCCACCCGATCACGCGCGAGAGGATCGAGGTCGAAGCGCCGCTGCCCGAGGACCTGATCGAGGTGCGTCAGTCCGCTTCGCGTGCGAGTAGCCCACGTTGATTCGCGCGCGACCCGTCCAAAGGCGTGCGGAATGAGCCATGAAGGGTCCCTTCGTCGGGGCTGGTAGACTGTTCGGCCCCAAACCCGGATCGAGATCCCCGCCATGGCCACCACCGAAGACGTCTACAAGGAACTGAAGCAGGTTTTTGACCCGGAGATCCCGGTCAACATCGTCGACCTGGGCCTCGTCTACGACGTCAAGGTGCAGGACACCGGCGTGTGCAACGTGACGATGACGCTCACGTCGCAGAGCTGCCCCGAAGCGCGCACGATCCCCGAAGTGATGAAGCGCCGCGTCAATGCGCTTCCCGGGATCACGGGCACCGAGATCAACATCGTGTGGGATCCCGCCTGGTCACCTCAGCTCATTTCGCCCGAGGGCCGCGTGCAACTCGGGATGACGGACGAGGACGACGACGAATAGCGCGGGCGATGACGCACTCAGGCGTCCTCATCTCGCTCTACTGCACGACCTTCATTCCGCCGGCCGGTCCGGGCGGCGGCGCGTTCGGGTTCTTCTTCAGCTCTTCCTTCCACGAGATCATGCGCGCCTTCGCCCCGGCGGCCTCGGCCTCGGGGACCTTGCCCTGACGCTGCAGGAAGATCGAAAGGCTCGTGAAGAAGAACGCGTCGTTCGGATCCAGTTCGATCGCTTTGTGGATCGTGGCAACCGCTTCGTCGAGACGACCGAGCTTGCTCTCCGCGGTCGCGATCGCGTTGTAGAGCTCGGCCCAGTCCGGCTTCGTCTCCAGCGCCTGTCGATACTCCGTGATCGATTCTTCGAAGCGGTTCGCGCCGAAGTGCTTCAGCCCCGCCAGGTAGTGCGTCTTCGCGTCGCTCATGCTCCGCCGGCCTTCCGCTTGCGGAACGCGTCGAGCGCCGCGCGTGCTTCGCGCACGAATGCCTCAGGGTCGTCGGGCGTGAAGCGGAACTGCTTCCAGAAGCCGGTCTTCTCGAGCACCACGTGCTCGGAGAGATCGGCCATGTCGAGCTTCGGCGCACGCATCAAGTCACCCAACCCGTAGTCGCCGCGGAACAGGTCGAAGATCACGCCCGCCGGACGAACGGCAACGTCGCGCACGTCCTCGAGCGGCACCGTGATCTTCCCCCACGGGATCGAATCGAGCTCGATGCGATCGGCGTAGAGCCGGTACTCACGCCACAAGCTCTTCGCCGACGGATGCGTGCGGTACAGCGCCGCTGAGCCTGACGCTTCGGAGCCGGAGGATTCGGTGCCCGTGGATCCCATCACATGACCGGCTCGATGCCCAGCTTGTCGAAGCCCTTGTCCGTGAAGTTCTTGCGGAACATGTCGCGCAGCTTCGTCGCCGCCGCGTCGTACGCAGCCTTGTCACCCCACGTGTTGCGCGGGTTCAAGACCTTCGCGTCCACGCCCGGGCACGACTTCGGCATCTTCATGTTGAAGGTCGGGTGCACTTCGTACTCGACCTTGCCCTCGTCGAGATCGCCACGCAGCGCGGCATTGAGCAGCGCGCGCGTATCCTTGATCGAGATGCGCTTGCCCGTGCCATACGCGCCGCCGCTCCAACCCGTGTTGAGCAGAATGCAGCGCGCGTGGTGCTTCTCCATCTTCTCGCGCAGGAGCTTGGCGTAGACGCTCGGCTTGTGCGCCATGAACGGCGCGCCGAAGCACGCGCTGAACGCGGCCTGCGGCTCGGTCACGCCGACTTCGGTGCCGGCGAGCTTGGAGGTGAAGCCCGACACGAAGTGATACATGACCTGGCGACCGTCGAGGATCGCCATCGGGGGCAGCACGCCGAACGCATCCGCCGTGAGCAGCACGATCGTCTGCGGGTGCGGGCCCTGCGCGTTCGGCATCACGTTCGGGTTCGCGCTCAACGGATAGCTGAAGCGCGTGTTCTCCGTGATCGACTTGTCGGCCAGGTCGAACTCGTGCGGCGTGACGTCGCTGAGCTTCTTGCCCTTGGGTGCGGGCACGTTCTCGATGACGGTGCCGGGCTTCATCAGCGCGTCCCAGATCACCGGCTCCGCGTCCTTGTTGAGGTCGATCAGCTTGGCGTAGCAGCCGTCCTCGAGGTTGCACAGGCCGGTGTCGCTCCAGATCGTCTCGTCGTCGCCGATCAGACGGCGATCGGGATCCGCCGACAGCGTCGTCTTGCCCGTGCCCGACAGGCCGAACAAGATCGCCGCGTCACCCTTCGCGCCGACGTTGGCCGAGCAGTGCATCGACAGCCGGCCCTGCAACGGCAAGAGGAAGTTGCCGACGGTGAAGATCGTCTTCTTGACGACGCCGCAGTAGTCAGCGCGACCCGCAACGAGACAGATGCGGTTCTTGACGTCGATGACGACGGCGGCTTCCGCGCGGCAGCCATCGCGTTCGGGCACGCAGACGAACGAAGGCGCGTTGATCATCGTCCAGCGCCGCGCTTCGACGTCCGAGACACCCTTCAGGTCCTTCGGGAACATGTTGTGCGCGAACATCGCGTGCGTCGCGTACTCGCCGACGAAGCGGTACGGGATCGCAAACGCGGCATCGGCCCCGACGAAGACGTCCTTGACGTAGAGCGTCGCCTTCTTCCCGTTGAGGTGGTCGAGGACGCGCTTCAGGAGACCCTGGTACTTGGCCGGGTCGTACTGCTGCATGTCGGCCTTCCACCAGATCTGGTCGACGACCTCGGGCCACGCGACCGTGTACGTGTCCTTCACACGGCGACCCGTGCAGTCCGGGTCGGTGTAGTACATCAGCGGACCCTTCGGCCCGAGCTTGGTGCCGAACGCCTTCTGCGCGTCGCTCGGTCCGTCCTTCTTCACGCGACCGCGATCGTTGCGGATCGCTTCGTCGAAGAGCTGGTCCTTGGAGAGGTTGTACTTGTAGTCGACGGTCTTGAGGCCGATCGCTTCGAGGTCTTTGCGGAAGTCCATGAGGTTCCTGAATCGCCGGTGCGCGCGCCGTTTTGCGCCGTTCTGCAGGCTGGGAAACGAAGCGAAACAGGGTAACCAGACGCGCTTCCTGCGGCAAGGCGCGCAGGGCCGGACCGCACCTGACGTCAACTGCGCGCGTGCGCGTGCTGCTTCTGATACCAGGCGACCGTCCGTTCCAAACCGTCTTGCCACGAGACGTTCGGACGGTATCCCACGAGCTCGCGTGCTCGGTCGATCGACGCAAGGCTGTGCCGCACGTCACCGGCACGGGCCGGAGCGTGGCGTGCTTGGATCGCTGAACCGATGAGGGTCTTCATCACGCCGAAGAGCTCGTTGATCGACACGCTGCTGCCGGCACCGACGTTGATCGTGGCACCGGGCGCGACATCGCTTTGCATCGCCAGCAAGTTGGCCTGCACCACGTTGTCGATGTACGTGAGATCGCGCGTCTGCTCGCCGTCGCCGTAGATCGTCGGCGCGCGACCGTCGAGCAGGGCTCGCGCGAACAATGCGATGACGCCGGTGTACGGACTGTCGTCGACTTGCCTGGGACCGAACACGTTGAAGTAGCGCAGGCTGATCGTCCTCATGCCGTGGCTCTCTCCGTACACGCGCATCAAGGCTTCTCCGCCGAGCTTGCCCGATGCGTACGGTGACAACGGATCAGGCGGCATGCTCTCGGTCTTGGGCAGCGTCTCGGTGTTGCCGTACACCGCCGACGACGACGCCGACACGATGCGCGCGACGCCGTTCGTGCGCGCGGCTTCGAGCAGCCGCAGCGTGCCCATCACGTTGATCTCGTAGCTCTCGACCGGTGCTTCGACGCTGCGCGGGACCGAAACCTGTGCGGCTTCGTGGAAGATCCCGTGCACTCCGACGCACGCGCGGCGACAGTGAACGGGGTTCGTGATCGAACCGCGCACGAACTCGACGTCGCACTTCGCTCCCGGTTCGCCGACCTCGAGCCCCGCCAGGTTCTCCAGGCGTCCCGACGAGAGGTCGTCGAGCACGCGCACGCGGTCGCCGCGCTGTGCGAGCGCATGGACGAGGTGGGATCCGATGAATCCGGCGCCGCCGGTGACGAGGTACAGGCTCATGCGGGGAGGGATGCTATCGGCAGGAGCGCGGCGGCGGATCGACACCCAGGCAAAGAAAGACGCAAGCCCGCCGGTCAGTGACCTGCGGACTTGCGCATCGAGAAGAGTTCAGTTCCCCAATACAGCTCTGTGGCTGCAGCGATCGGAGCCGCGTCGAAGCAGTGGCCGAACCACGGTTCTGTCAGGTGCACGGAACTGGAACGTGTGCACCGCGCGCGGATCCGTTGGGTGGAAAAACCCGAGACCGCCGGTCGGTGACCAGCGGCCTCGCGCATCGAGAAGAGTTCAGATCCCCAGCGCAGCTTGCGGCTGCACGGACTCCAGCCGCGTCGGGCCCGGGACCGAACGCGCGCGCTCGAGATCTCGAGGGAGAGCGGCAGGTGCCTGGCGCCGATAGCCGGTATTCCCGGCGATCGGTGCCTGGCGCCGTACGCCACCCCGACATGGATCCCTCCAGAGCAACAACCCCGTCGCAACCGAGCGCATGAGTTCTCTTGCGACGGTGGAACTCACGGCCAGGGTCTGCGCTCGAGATGCCGGAAAACCACACAGGAAAACCACGAACCCGCCGGTCTGAGACCAGCGGGTTCGCTCATCGAGAAGAGTTCGGATCCCCAGCGCAGCTTCAAGCTGCGGTGACTCCAGCCGCATCGAGGGCAGCACCGAACGCGGACTTGGGAGAACCTGCGGCGGCGTGCGGGTGGGGTCCTCTGGGCCTGAAAAGACCATCAGCCCGGAGTTTGGACCTCCGAGCTGACGTCTTCGAGAAGAGTTGTCCCCAGCGCAGCTTGTGGCTGCGATGGACTCAGCCGCGCCGGGCGTCGGACCGGTCGGGGATTCTTGCGAAATCTCCAGGCGAGGCGCGGGTCGGCCGGGGGCAGGGTCTGCGGGGGCGAGCTGACGGGAGAACAAGGAGCGGAGCGGGGCGGCCAGGGTCGCACCCGACCCCGGTCGCCGTGAATACCGGCTACCGGCGCCAGGCAGGATCCGCCGGCAGGGCCTGGCAAGGCTGGCCCGCTCCGACAGTCCATCCCAGCAACCCGCCCTTCGGCGATCTCAGGATCCGAACAGCCCAGTCCGCTGCTTCTTGCGGATCTCCTGCTTCTCCGACCAGATCAACTCGCCCGTCTCGATGTTCTCCGCATTGAGCACGAACAAATAATAGACGTCCTCGAGCTTCGACCCGCCGGCTTCGACCGACCGGCCCTTCTTCTTCTCGATCGAGACGAGTGATCCGTAGACGATCATGTCCGCTCCGAGCTGCTTGCCGAACTTCTTGGCCTGCTCGGGATCGACGCGACCGTCGTTCTGGAAGCGCACCTGGTCCCCGATCTGGGTTTGACCCTTGGGATCGGCGACGAAGCGGAACCTCCCGCTCTGCAACAGCTCCGTGCGGATGCTGTCCGTGATCGCCTCGGTGTCGATGTGCTCCTTCGTGCGGTTGTCCACAGTGCCCATGTAGACGATGACGCGCTTGTCTTCGTGTTTGGCCGGCGCATCGAGATAGGCGAGCTGCGGGCTGTCGATCAGCGACTTCACCATCTTCTTGGTGAACGTCTGCAGGTCGGTGGAGCCGAAGTCGATGTTGACCGTTTCGGTCTCGTTCGGATCGCCGTACTGGACCGAGCTGCAACCCTGCAGCGCGGCGAAAGAGGTGAGGATGACGGCCAGTGTCAGGTGCTTCATGGTTTCTCCGTGGATGGTGGTCTTGATCTAGTTTGCGGCGGGTGCGTAGCGCAAGCGGAACGATTGCGCTGAGGGCGGCATCGGCTCGAAGCGCGTCGTTCGTTTGCCTCCGCCGTCGATGTCGAGGCGTAGCCAGCGGCGTGCGACGAGAGGCACGGGTTGCCCGTTCTGGTCGAACCAGTCCGCGGTGACCAAGCACTCGATCCGTTCCGCACTCGTGTTGTGCAGCTCTACATCGACGTGCCGCATCGTTCCCGTGCCGATCGTTTCGGGGTCGAGCATCTCCAGGCGCGCTTCGATGGCAGCGTCACTGCCCGTCTCGGGGCCCATGTCGAGCCGCGTCGAGCGGGTGGCGCTGCAGCCTGCGCAGGCGAGCAGGGTCAGCACGAACATCGGGCAGAGGTACGCGGGGAGACGAAAGTTGGGGATGAGGAATAGGACGGTTTTCATGGCTGCTTCCCGGCGGGAACCGTTGCACCGGGCTCGGCCGGCGCCGCTGCGGGCTTGTCAGGTGCCGCTGCCGGCTCGTCCTCGACGCGCTTGCCGCCGATCGGATGCGCGAACAAGTGCGGACCGATCGTGCGCGCGAAGACGAACATGGTCTCGCCCGGATCCAGATCGTACGTCCCCAGGCTCGTGCGCTCGCCGCCTTCGGCCGTCAATTCGAAATGGTGCCGTCCCGGCGCGAGGAAAACGCGCGCCGCCTGCCAGGTGTTCGGCAGCGTCGTCCACGAGCGCGTGTCCGCGTGCTCGGTGACGACCGTGAAGAGGATGCCGATCAGCGTGCCCCAGCCTTCGGCGTGGTTTTCGAGCTCCTTGGTGAGCTCGTACTTCAAGAACGCGCGCACGGCCGACTTCGCCGCCAACCACAGGATGCGGTCGTTGAGGTTCTCTCTCGACACCGCGTCGACGTCCTCGACGACGACGGTGCGCACCGAACGATCGCCGCCGGCGACGTCGAGCACGAGCCCCGAGACCTCTTGCGGTCTGGATTCGTAATCGGGCACGGACCACTGCAGCACCCCGTCGGGTGTCGGGATCGGCAGCGTGATCTCGCGTTTGAACGGACCGATCCCGACTCCGGCGACGATGACGACGCTGGCGGCATCCGGGGGACGCTCTTCGTCGGCGCCGAACTGCGCCTCCCACTTGGCGTGGTCGTCCGTTCGGTGCAGTGCACCCGACAAGCGCACGAGCGCTTTGCCGGCGAGCTCCTGACCGACTTCCTTGTCTATCATGCGCTCGTAGTCGATGTACGCGTCGGCCGGCTTGCGCTGGAGCTCGTACGAGATCGCCGACAGCACGTTGCCGAGACCGCCGGCGTGATACGACTTCTCGTAGAGCTTCTCTTCGGTCTCGATCAAGCCGTTCGCGCGCCGCACTTCGACCTGGGCTCCGGTCGCGTCGCCCTTCGCGAGGTAGATCATCGCGAGGCAGGCGTGGACCATCACGCGCTCGTAGCCCTCGCCCTTGTAGGTGGTCATGCTCTCGTTGATCGTCCACGAAAGCAGTGCCTCGCCGACGCTCTCGGGGTTGAGCAGGGCCTCGTCTTCGAAGGCCTTCGACAGCGCGGCTGCTTTCGAAAGCTCGTCGAGCGCTGTGTCCCAATCGCCCGCCGCCATCGCGCACATGCCCGTTTCGGCGTAGGTCAGGAACTCGGATCCGGTCGTGTTCGGGTCGGCGTACGCCTTCTGCGCCTGCTCCAAGTGTCCGTTCTGGAAGGCACCGAACGCCGCGGCTGTCCTGTCCGGATACGTCGTGCACGCAGCCACGCAGGCGAGTGCGGTGGCGAGCGAAAGGCGCGCGGCACCGTGTGCGAAAGGGCCGAAGACCGCGTTGCGGGTGATCTGGACGGGGTTCATGCGGTCAGCGAGGCGCCGAACATGCTCCGCAGTACGCAGCCGTGATGCAAGACGAGCGAGGCGGGGAGCATCGGGGGGACGAATCGTGCGCCGGGGAGGGCGCCCGCCAAGTCAAAAGGCGGACCAATAACTAGACTGCGTCGCACCATGCGCAGCACTTGGCTCGAGAAAGACTCCTCACCCGCGCGCGGCGCAGGCGCCAACACGCCCATGATGGAGCAGTTCTGGCGCGCCAAGAAGGAGCAGCCGGACGCGCTGCTGTTCTTCCGGATGGGCGACTTCTACGAGCTCTTCCACGACGACGCGAAGATCGCGGCGCGCGAGCTCGGGTTGACGCTGACGGCGCGCTCGAAGGGCGAGGACGCGATCGCGATGGCGGGCGTGCCGGTGCGCGCGGCCGAGAGCTACCTGATGCGGCTCGTCGCGAAGGGCTTCAAGGTCGCGATCTGCGAGCAGCTCGAGGATCCGCGCTTCGCCAAGGGCATCGTCGACCGCGCGATCGTGCGCGTCGTCACGGCGGGGACGATCACCGAAGAGAACGCGCTCGATGCGCGCGAACCCAACGACCTCGCGTGCGTGTTCGTGACGGGCGAGCGTGCGGCGGTGGCCTGGGTCGACCTGTCGACCGGCCGGTTTCGCGCGTGCGAGATCGCGGCGACGGAGCTCGCCGACGAAATTGCGCGTTTGCAGCCGGCGGAACTGCTGTTGTCGGAGAGGCTGGACGAAGAGCACGCGCAGCTCGCCGGTCGCATTCGCGCGCACGTCGGTCCGCGCGCGACGGCGCGCGAGACGTGGCAGTTCGACCGCGAGAGCTCAGAGCGCGCGCTGAAAACACGTTTTGGCGTCGAGAGCCTCGAGGGTTTCGGCATCGCCGAGGGTTCGCCGATCGTGCCGGCCGCGGGTGCTTTGCTCGGGTACCTCGAGGAGACCCAGAAAAACGGTTGCAAGCACGTCGCGCGGTTGGAGATGGTCGACCGCTCGCGCTTCCTCGTGCTCGATCGCGCGACGCAGAGCACGCTCGAGATCTTCCGGACACAGCGCGAGGGCAAGCGCGAGGGCACGCTGATCGACGTGCTCGACGCGACGTGCACGCCGATGGGCAGCCGCATGTTGCGCGACTGGCTGGCGAACCCGCTGCGCGACGTCGCGACGATCCATGACCGTCAGCACGCGGTGGCGGACTTCGCCGGCGCGCCGTTCCTGCGCGAGGAAACGCGCGCGCTGCTGCAACAGGTCATGGACGTCGAGCGCCTGGCCGCGCGCGTGTCGACGTTGCGCGCGCATCCGCGCGACGTGGTGGCGCTCGGTCGCTCGATGGAGGTCGTCGTCCCGCTCGCTGCGAAGCTCGACGAGGCGAACTCGCTCTTGCTCGATCGGCTGCGGCGCGAATTGGATCCGATGGACGACACCGTTGCGCGCATCCGGACGACGCTGGTCGACGATCCGCCCTTGCAGGTCAAGGAAGGCGGGCTCGTGCGCGCAGGTTTCTCGTCCGACCTCGACGAGCTGCGCTCGATCGCCGGCGACGGCAAGACCTGGATGGCGCGCTTCCAGAGCGACGAGATCCAGCGCACGGGCATGCCGAACCTCAAAGTCGGCTTCAACTCGGTGTTCGGCTACTTCATCGAGATCCCGCGCGGACAGATCGATCGAGTGCCCGAGCACTACGTGCGCAAGCAGACTGTCAAGAACGCCGAGCGCTACATCACGCCGGAGCTCAAGGAGTTCGAGCACAAGGTGCTCAGCGCGGAGGAGAAGGCTTGCGATCTCGAGCAGGCGATCTTCGACGAGCTGCGCGCAGCGGTGGCGGTGGAAGTGCCGCGCATCCTCGCGACGGCGCGCGCGATCGCAGCGGTCGACGTGCTCGCCTCACTCGCGCAAAAAGCCGCGGAAAACCGCTACGTCGTGCCGATCGTGGACGATGGCGAGCTGATCCGCATCCTCGAAGGAAGGCATCCGGTCGTCGAGCGCAATCCGAAGGCTGACGCGTTCGTGCCGAACGACAGCAAGCTCAACCGCTCGGATCGGCTGATCACGATCCTCACCGGCCCGAACATGGCGGGCAAGTCGACGTACATTCGTCAGACGGCGTTGATCGTGTTGATGGCGCAGATCGGGTCGTTCGTGCCGGCGGCCGAAGCGCGCGTCGGCGTCGTCGATCGGATCTTCACGCGCATCGGGTCCGCGGACGACATCGGGCAAGGCAGCTCGACGTTCATGGTCGAGATGCTCGAGATCGCGAACATCCTGAACAACGCGACGCCGCGCTCGTTGGTGGTGCTCGACGAAGTCGGTCGCGGGACGAGCACGTTCGATGGGTTGGCGCTGGCGTGGGCGATCGTCGAGCACATGCACGACACGATTCGCGCGCGGACGTTGTTCGCGACGCACTACCACCAGCTCACGGAGCTGTCACAGCGCTTCCGCGGCGTGTGCAACATGAACGTGGCCGTGCGCGAGTGGCACGACGAGATCGTCTTCCTGCACAAGATCGTCGACGGCGGGACGGATCGCAGCTACGGCATCCACGTCGCGCGGCTCGCGGGTGCGCCACAGGCGGTGGTCGAGCGTGCGCGCGCGATCCTGTCGGACATCGAGAGGGACGCGGAGGACCTCGCCCCGCGGATCACACGCGCGAGTCGTCGCGGCAAGGCCGCGCCCGCCGAGGAGCAGTTGGGCCTGTTCGATCGCCCGCAGAGCCCGATCGAAGCCGAGATCGGCAAGCTCGACATCGATCGGCTGACACCGATCGAGGCGCTCTGCCTGTTGCGCGACATGAAGTCACGCCTCTGAACTGTGGCCGACAAGTGTGCGCTCGCACGCTTCGTCGTTCGACGGCCAATCGCCTTCCATCGCCCGAAAAGAAGCGGCGTCGAGTTCCCAAGTGACTTGCCGGCGCCCGACCCCAACTGAGCCGACCGGCGCGAACCGGCCTGGTACTCCGGGACGATTCGCGCCGGCCGGAACCGCGCCGTAGGCGCGGAACATATTGCCGCGCGCTCAGTGTTGCCGCTATCGCTCCAGCCTCAGGCCGTCAACACCTCTACACCCTCCGGGCCCAGATAGATGCTGTGCTCGTATTGCGCGACCATCACGCCGTCGTCTTCGCACAGCGGCGGATAGCGCACGAGAGAGCCTTGACGCGCCAACTTGGTCAGCGTGTCCTCGACGGCTTCGCGATCGAGATGGAGGAAGTAACGGCGCGCGATCGGCAACCCGCGCCAAGCTTCGATTGCCTTGAGCACGTCACGATCGAGCGACTTCGCCTTCATCGGCGGGCGCACGAGCATGAACACTTCCGCCTTGCCCGCTTCGTGGATGTAGCCGCGACCCGTGCTCGCGAACGGTTCGATCGCGAACACCATCCCGACCTTGAGCTTGCCGGCACCGCGCTCGGCGTAGTTCGGAATCTGCGGCGCGGTGTGCACCTTCCAACGACCGAGCCCGTGCCCCGTCAGGTTGCGCACCGGCTGATAACCGGCGGCGAGGATCGTGCGCTCGATCGCACCGCCGATGTCGGCGAGCTGCACGTCGTCACGAATCCCCGCGATCGCTGCAGCCAAAGCCGACCGTGAGGACTCGATCAACGCACCCCAGCGCCCGTCTTTTGACAGGTCGATCGATGCTGCGGTGTCCGCGATGTACCCGTCGACGTGCACGCCGAAGTCGACCTTGACGCAGTCATTTTCCTGGTAGCACTGATCGTCCTCGGGGTTCGAACAGTAGTGCGCCGCGATGTGGTTGCGACTTGATTGGGCAGGGAACCCCGGCGCCGCACCGCGCTCGCGGATCATGTCCTCGACCGTCTCGAGGATGTAGCGGATCGACACGCCCGCCTTGACGTTGACCCGCGCCCACTCCCGGCATTCCGACGCGATACGACCGGCCTTGCGATGACACTCGAGTGCGTATTGATCCACGATGAGAGGATACGGGCGCGCACTCGATGCGGCAATTCCAGCCGTTCGCGAGAGCGACCGATACACTCGGAATCGGCGACCTCTGCTCGCATCAGCAGCCTCGGCCCGCTTCTCCACGTGCACATTCGTTCGATTCTCCTGGTCCTCGCGACCCTCGTCGTCAGCTGCCGCACGACGAGGACGAGCACGCCGCCGAACATGTCCTCGGCGGTCATCGTGCGCGGGATGCCCGACGAGGCTTGGCAGGTCGTCGACGGCGGGCGCGTGCTCGGCTTCGTCGTGCACTACGGGACGGGCGATGACGCAGACAAGGCATACTTTTCCGTGCGCAACGAGCACCAACAGGAACTCGGCATCGTCGACGCGCAAGGGCGCGCGTGGCGTTATCGCGCACACCAGCGCGAGCCCGACTGGCTCGGCAGCGGCACGGTCGTGAGCGGTTCACGCTCGATCCTCGCCGGTTCGGACAGCACGCAGCTCGTTCCGATCGCGCTCGATCGCCTGGGCGATCCGGCCGCGGCGACCTCTCCGCGCTGAGAGCCCGCGAAGAAATGAGCGCTGTCCAAGCGCCCAGCGTCTCGTTTCGGGGACCTCGCGCGCGCTGCCCCTGAACTCAGGCCCGCATCCACCCGACAAGCAGGTGCGGCGACTTCGCAGGGTCGACAGGGACGGTTCGCAGCGCGAGCGCCCCGGTTCGGACGGGTCCGGAATGGCTCAATCCCCGCGCGCGGCGCGCTCGACAAGTAGAGGACGGTTGTCCCCTCAGCCGGTCTGTTCCCCCCCTGACTTCGAACGGTCCCCATCATGATCAAACTGGAAGCGGGTGAGCGGATCGGCTCCTACCGCGTCATCGAGTTCCTCGCGCGCGGCGGGTTCGCACTCGTGTACGTCGCCGAGGACACGGAAGGTCGCAAGGTCGCGCTCAAGATCGGCGACGTCGCCGGTGGCGGTCGCTACGTCACGCGCTTCCTCGAGATCACGAGCCAGCGCCGTCCCGAAGGCATCAGCCCGGACGAGACGCCGGCCGAAGCGATCTTCTTCCGTCAGGACGGCGTGCGCATCGACTTCCTCGACGTGCACGAGATCGACGAGTGCTTGCGCAACGAGGCCCAGATCCTCGAGACGATCAAGAGCCCGAACATGATCGGCGTGCGCGAGTGCTTCCAGCACGAAGGTCGCCCGGTCATCGCGATGGAGTACGCGCGCGGGAAGACTCTGCGCGAGAAGATCCGCGCGCTCGAAGGCATCCGCCTCAACTGGTTCCTCACGATCGTGCGCACGCTGATGAAGCTCAACCGCACGGGACAGCTCGCCTATCACGGCGACCTCAAGCCGGAGAACATCCTCGTCAAGCCGTCGGGCTCGGTGATGATGCTCGACCCCGCGATGCGCATCGACGAGCGCGGCGTGATCACGACGACGCCGCACTACAACCCGCTGCTCCTGCGCGACAGCAAGGCCGACGTGATGGCGATCGGCGTGATGCTGTACGAGATCCTCACGGGTGTGCTGCCGTTCGACGAAGTGCCGTGGCAGTACGCCGGCCGCGAGCAAGGCGGCGAAGTCGAGCGCATGAGCCTCTCGTACTTCCTGAGCTATCCGCCGCCGAAGGACCTCAACCCGAACACGCCCGAGCCCTTGGCGAAGATGGTCTATCGCTGCCTGACGGTGCCGGACTACGGCCTGGCCGAGCTCGAGAAGGACCTGGTCGACTTTCTGCGCAAGGAGTGAGATTCCAGCAGGCGTGGCGGGCGGTGCCAGGCGTCGAACGATGAGGAATACGGGCGCTAGGCACCCCACCCGCGTGTCACAGCTCGATCTTGTGATGGTTCTTTCCGACCACGAGGTCGAGCGTCGAGTCGATCCGCTCGCCCGTCGCCATCGTGACCCACAAGCGGCCGTGCATCGGCGGCAAACCGTCGACGGTGAACGTGCCGGCATCGAACGAGCCGCGACGACTCGGACGTGCGCCGACCCAGCCCGAAAAGAGCCCGCCGCTCCCCGCACCTTGCAGCTCGAACGTCCCCGCACCGGCCGCTTTGCCGTCGGT
>JBBQNP010000060.1:0-25059 GCA_038330085.1 Planctomycetota bacterium
GGCGTGACCTCGCGCCCGATGACCACGGTGCGCAATGCTCCGAACCCGCCCGTCGAGTCCGGACCGTTCGTTCAGATCCAGCGCGTCGGCAACCCGCTGATCAACGAGCTCGTGATCGGTATCGGGATGAAGGACCGCTTCAGCATGGACGAGCCGTCGAACGATGCGCAGTTCGCGTCGTTCTTCCTCGATCCGCCGATCGTGCACATCGTCGAAGCGCTGTACGGCGGCGCGCTGAGCGTGCCGTCTGCGCCGCGTAACGATCTCTTGCCGCTCGTCACGTACGCTGCTCCGATCGCACCGGCCGGCACTCCGGCGGGCCCGATCGCGGATCTGTTGCGCCTCAATACGGGCGTGCCGGCGACGCCCTACGCGAACGCGAGCCGTCTGGGTCTGCTCGCGAACGACGCGGCAGGATTTCCGAACGGGCGACGCGTGTTCGACGACGTCACGGACATCACGTTGCGCGTCGCGATCGGTGGCGTGCTCGCTGCGCCGTTCCCGGGTTTCAATGCGAACGTGAACGGGCGTCTGGGCGACGGCGTGAACGGGAACGACCTGCGGTATCACCGGCAGTTCCCGTACGTCGCTTCGTGCCCGAGCGGGCGCGACCGTCGTCACAAGGATCCGGGCGAAGCGGGTGGCGGCCCGGTGCACTGATAGCGCGTTGTGCCTGGAACTCGCCGCGGGCATGCGCCGCGACGGGTGCTGGGCACCGACCGCGCCGGAGAGTTGTCCGTACGGACGATCCGGAGGTGGAAAGGGGCGGTGCCGGGCACCGTCCCTTTTCATTTCGGTGCGAGTGCTGCGACCACTTGCGCGAGGCGTGCTCCGACCTTCTCCACGCTGGCTTGTTGCTTCGCGTCCTTGAGCTTGCCGTCGGGCCCGATCGCTTCGTGCACCTTGGACACGCTGACCGTCTCGGGGATCACGATCGTGCCGATGTGCGTCAAGAACGAGCGCACGACGACGAGGCTTCGTGATGCGCCGAACAAACCTGGTGACGCCGACAAAAGCCCGACGACTTTTCCCTGAAACGCATCGGTCGCGCCCTTCTTCTCCTCGGTGCGCGTGGCCCAGTCGATCGCGTTCTTGAACGCACCAGGGACGGAGCTGTTGTACTCGGGCGTCGAAATCAAGAATCCCTGGTGCTGCTTCAACAGCTCGCGGAAGCGCGCGGCGTTCGGCGGCAGACCCTCCGCCTGCTCGAGGTCGCCGTCGTAGACCGGCATCGGAATGTCCTGCAGGTCGAGGTACGTGACCTCGGCACCTGCCGCGCGCGCGCCTTCCAGCGCGAGCTTGACGATCTTCTTGTTCCAGGAATCGCGGCGCAGGCTGCCGGCAAAGGCGAGGATCTTGGGTGCACTCATCCGCTCAAGGTACCTCGACCGAGGCGACCGGCACGAACGCCGCGTCGACACGATCGACGTAGTCGGTGAGCATCAGGCGCGGGTCGAGCGAGACCTTCTTCCTGAACGTCTTGCCGTGGAACGTCACTTCGACGGGGATCGACGGATCGAAGTCGTCGATTCCGAGCAAGATGCGCACCTTCGCGACGCCGCGGTCCTCGACGTGGAAGTTGCCCTTGCCCGTGCGCGTGGCTTCCACGCGCGCAGTCTCTCCCTCGATGTGCTGCTGGACGAAAGCGCGCTGCTTCGCCGCCGTGTCGAGCTTCCCCCACTCCGCCGCGCGCACGTCGAGGCGCGGGTTCTCGGCCACGTCCTTGGTGAACGCGAGGATCTCGACCCAGAACGAGCGCGACTCCGCGAGGTTGGCGCACGTGAACACGACGTGGTCGGGATTCGGCTTGCGCTCCGCCTTGCCGAAGAACTCGGGCCAGTCGACGGCGCCGAACTCGTACTCGTGGCCGAGCTCTTTGAACTCGATGAGCTGCGCGTCGCGCGCGTGAAAGGCCTCGAGCTTCGCGAACGCTTCGTGCAGGTTCTCGAGCACGCCCGGATCGTCCTTCGATCCCTGCAGGTCGCGGATCGGCACGTTCACGAGGTTCTCGAGGAAGCGCAGGTTGTTCTGGCCGCGCACGAGGTTGAAGCGCGGGCAGCCGATGAAGGGCGCGAGTGCCGCGAACCGGTCCGGTCGGCGCAACGAAACGTCCCACGTCAGGTGACCGCCGCGGCTGATGCCCGACGCGAAAACGCGGTTGGGGTCGATGTTGAAACGGAGCATCGCCCAGCGCAGTGCGCCGATCGCCGCGTCGCGTTCGCGCATCGAGAACTGGTAGCCCTCGTTCGGACCCGCTTCGCCGGGCGCGACGAGGATGGCGCCGAGCTTCTCGCACGTCGCGGCCCACAACTGGTCCTTGCCGTCGCCGTTGCCGCCGGTGCCGTGGAACGCTTCGATCAAGGGCGTCGGCTTGGTCGGGTCGTAGCTCTTCGGCACGTAGAAGACGATCTCGACGTCCTCGACCTTGCCGTCGGCCCAGATGGGAGCGCGCTCGGTGTGCGATCCCGCTTCGATCGGCAAGCGCGACATCACGGCGCCGATGACAAGGCGCAGGTTGTCGACCGTCGCGAGCTTGTCATTCGCGATCGCGCTCGCTGCCGCGCGCCGGTCCTTGGGCACAGGCATCTCGAGAGCCGCGCGCAGTTGCGCCGCCATCTCGTCGCCGGGACCTTGCGCGGGTTGCGCGAGCGGTCCGATCAAGAGCCCGATGAGCAGCGCGTGCATCGCAGGAGTCTAGTCACGCACGTGCGGGTTGTTCGCTCTCTTGGACCTTCTCCACTGCATTCCGTGTGCACAATCGCTAGCCTGCCTGCTCGCGTGATGCACTCGATTCGACGCACAGCCCGCTCGCTTCTCGCGCCGCTTGCGATGTTCGCGCTGGGCCTCGCGCTCGCCGCTTGCGGGAAGGGCGGGCCGCCCCCGTCGCCGACCGCGCGCTTGATCGGCACGTGGGAGCAGATGCGTGATCCGGATCCGACGAAGGGTCTCGTCCCGCTGCCGAAGATGACATTCGGCGAGGACGGCACGCTCGTGATGGAGCTCCCCAGGAAGGACAATCCGGTGCGCGACAAGTACGAGTGGAAGTTCGACAGCGAGCACGCTGGCTCGATCACGCTCGGCATCACGCACGAGCCGGACGGACGACACGAAACGATGGCGTTGCGCATCGTGAGCGACGACGAATTGAAGGTCGAGGGCAAGTCCCCGGCCACGTTCCGGCGCAAGTAGTTGCCTGGCTCCCGTTGCGCGTATTCCCCGCAATGGGTGCCTGGCACCGTTCGACCCACTAATACTGAGCGGCGGTCCGACGCGTCGAACGTTTGGATGCGCGAACAACGCGAAGTCGATCCATGGTTCGTCTGCGGCACGGTTCGACGGATGGATGGACCAAGCAGGTCAGGAGATCCCTGCGCGGTGAGTGTCACCGCTTTCCGCGCCGCAGACTTGGCTCATGAGCGTCGAATCGAAGAACGGTGGGCTCATCGAATGCCCGGGAGCAGGCTGACAAGAGCGTGCGTCGCCCAATCAAGTTCTCCATCGGTTGGAACCGACCGCGGCGAATGAAGCGGAGCTTCAGAGCAGTTCGCAACGTGTCGACCGACGGATCCGAGCGCGGCGTGGGCGCGGCGTGAGCGTAGCTCGAGACCGTAACGCGATTGTCGACGGGAGCATGTGCCCTTGGTCGAGCTCGGTGATCCGATCCGTTCAGACCCAAATGCGCGCGTCGCCGTCCTTCTCGCGCACCGTGTACGTCGTCGCGCGCGCACACGCACCGCGAACGGGCGCACCGCTCTTCGGGTCGAAGTGGTACTCGTGCAGCGGACAGCGCAGGAGCTTCCCCTCGATGAGCGGCCCGTCGAGGATGCGCCCGCCTTCGTGAGGACAGCGCACGTCGACCGCGTAGAGCTTGCCCCCGAGACGACACAGCACGAACTGCTTGCCGCCCGCGAGCGGATCACCGACGTCGATCTTCTTCGACTGACCCTCGGGGAGCTTGGCAGAACCCTTCACTACGACAGGGCTGCCGCGGAAGATGTCGAGGAGTCGTCGGAACATCGCGGCAGCCTAGCGTTTCCAGCGCGAGCGTGAAGTTCGAACCTGGCTCATCGTCCGTCGCCCCAGCATCGCTTCGACCTATCGCGCGCGACGATTCGTGAGCAGAACGTCCGACGTTTTCACTGCACGCGTGGCGATCGCGAGCGGCGCGTACCGGCTGAGCACCCACGTGTCGTCGAACCAGCGATCCTCGTAGAGCCCCGTCAAGACGAAGCCCGCGTCGAGCTGGCCCCCGATCTGCTCGTCGAGCGAATGGCTGAACTCGATCGGCTCGTGTCGCTCGAGCTTCTTGCGCAGGTTCACAGCGTCGAGGCTCGTGACGTCGGAATAGGGCAGTGTGTACTTCACGATCAGCGTGCCCGATGCATCCGCTTCGTCGTGATCGAACAAGAACACGATCGGGTTCACGAACCCTGCCAAGAGCACGCCGCCCATGCGCAGGACGCGATGACACTCGCGCCACACATGACGGATGTCGGGCACGAACGCATTCGCGGAGGGGTGCACGACGATGTCGAAGCTCTCATCGTCGAAACACGAGAGGTCGGCCATGTCCCCGCGCACGCAGGTCATGGACAGTCCCTCTCGTCGGGCGACGTCACGGTCTTTCTCGAGCTGCGCTTCCGACAAATCGAAGCTCACGACGCGCGCGCCCGCCGCGGCCAACAACGGAGACTGTTGACCACCGCCTGCAGCGAGGCACAGCACATCGCGCTCGCGTACGTCGCCGAGCCACGCCGACGGTACGGGAAGTCTGGGCGTGAGGATGATGCTCCAGTCCCCTCTTCGCGCGCGCTCGATCACTGCCGAATCAACCGGCGAGCACCACGGACCGCCCTTGGCCGATTGACGATTCCACGCTTCGCGGTTGTGAAGGAGATGGTCCACCGCCGAGACCGTAACGGCGGGCTGGGGAGTAGATGGCATGGTGTCGCTGAATTTCTGAATCAGGACACGCGCCTGTGCGGCCGGTGGTGACGTCGTCGATTCGGTCGTGAATGACGCTGCTATCAGTGCCCCACCAGCACACCGTGCACGTACGTGCCGGACTCCTTCTCGTCGATGATTCCCGGAGCCTTCCAGATCGTCCAGTGCCCGACCTTCAGCTTCGTGTGCTCGGTCGGTGACGACTCATAGGTTCCGACTGATTGCGGCGATCCGTCCGGGAACCACGTCTCCCAAGCTCCGTCGGAGAATCCCGACTTGTATGCCCCGCGCGCGAGCAGCACGCCCTTGTCGCTGAGTGCGGTCGAAGGGCCCTCACGCTCCCCCGCCACCCACTGATCTTGCGACCAGAATTGCCCGTTGCGGTACCACGATCGACTCTCGCCGTCTTGCTTGCCGTTAGCGTAGGTCATCTCGGCATAGAGTTCGCCGCTCGGGAAATAGATCCGTTTGGTCTGTCCTGTCCAGCGCACGGTGTACGGCTCCTCCCCGGGATAGATGACCTGCGTCTTGCTCCAAGGATGGCCGTCCGGCGCCAGACTTGCATCGGGCGTCGGTTCGAACTTCGTCGTGCTCGGAGGTGCGACCGGCATCCGACCCACAGGCGCGCGGTCCAAACTTGATTCCGCGGGGTTTCGAGTCTCGGCCGGCACACTCTGGGTCGGCAACGAGCTTGGCGCGGACTTCGTTTTGAGCCGGAGCGCGAGCACGACGACGAGTAACAGGACGCCGGCAGCGAGCAGGACGAGCTTCATGATCTCCCTCTACCCCACTGCAGGCCGAGATCTTCCCTCTCGGTCGGTCAACTGAAGGTCCTTGGTACGCATCAAACGGCTGCGCGGCAGACCCCTCGCGCTTCGAACCGGATCAACCCGATCCATCCGAGCGCCGCGAATTGCCGAGCGCGTTCACTAGCATGTGCGCCCGATGAAGCCGGTCTTGGTGCTCGATGTCGTCGGCCTGACGCCACGCATGATCGGCGAGCGCACGCCGAACCTTGCGTCGCTCGTTGCGCGCGCGCCGATGACGGCCATTCTGCCGGCGCTCACGTGCTCAGGCCAGGCGACCATGCTCACCGGGACATTGCCGAGTGTTCACGGTTGCGTCGGCAACGGCTGGTTCGCGCGCGACACGGGCGACATCGCGTTGTGGCGCCAGGCCAACGCCCTCGTCGACGGTGAAAAGGTCTACGAGACGGCGAAGAAGCGCGACCCCTCGTTCACGTGCGCCAAGATCTTCTGGTGGTGGAACCTCGGCGCGCGCGTCGACTGGTCCATCACGCCGCGACCGTTCTATCCGTCCGACGGACGCAAGATCCTCGCGGTGTACGGCGCGCCGACGGAATACGCGGCAGATCTCGAGCGCGAGCTCGGTGCGTTCCCCTTCTTCGACTTCTGGGGACCGAAATCCGGACTGCCTTCGAGCCGCTGGATCGCGGACGCGGCCATCCGCACGCTCGACAAACAACGACCGACGTTGACGCTCGTCTACCTGCCGCACCTCGACTACGACTTCCAACGATACGGTCCCGACGATGCGCGCTCTCACAAGGCAGTTGCGGACATCGACATGATCGTCGGCGACCTGCTCGCTGCGGCGAAGCGCGCGAACGCTGAGACCATCGTCGTCAGCGAGTACGGCATCGTCGGCGTGCGACATCCAATCGACATCAACGTTGCGCTGCGCAAGGCGGACTTGCTGAAGGCGCGCGCGACGCCGGCCGGTGACGTGCTCGACGTTTTCGCTTCGCGCGCGTTCGCCGTGAGCGACCACCAGATCGCGCACGTCTACGTGAAGGACGCAGTCGATCGCGCGGCGGCGCGCAAGTGCATCGAAGGCCTCGCTCACGTCGACCTCGTGCTCGAAGGCCCTGATCTCGAAGCAGTCGGTCTTGCGCACGCGCGCTCGGGCGACCTCGTCGCCATCGCGAAACCCGACGCGTGGTTCACGTACTACTACTGGCTCGACGAAAACGAGGAGCCCGACTTCGCGCCGACCGTCGACATCCATCGCAAGCCCGGCTACGACCCGTGCGAGCTGTTCGTCGATCCGGCTTTGCACTTTCCTGCACTGCGCGTCGCACGCCGGCTCGCGCAGAAGAAGCTCGGCTTCCGCTACCTGATGGACGTCATCCCCCGCGATCCGCGCCTGGTTCGCGGCAGCCACGGACGGCTGCCCGACGACCCGCTCGATGGGCCGGTGTTCCTCGCCTCACGTCCCCTCGCCGAGGTCGGAGGTGCCCCCGACGGAGCCCTCGCGATGACGTCGGTTCGCGACCGGATCCTCGCGTTGCTGCAGCGTCCCTGAGCCTGTGTTCCGCACCGCGACGTATCGAAAACCCGCCTGGGACAACGGTTTCCGCCTGAATGTGGATTTCTTCATATCGGGAATTCCGGGCTGGTGATAACGTGCGACCACGCTCGAGGTTTTGGCCGGTGGTGCCTGCCGACCTGGACCCTGAGCCATCGGTTTTCGTCACGCACGAACCCCATTCACGCGGGGGGTAACGAGCGGGGATTCGACCCGATGCGCCGGCCGCAGCCTGGGCTGGCCGAGGTACTTGGAGGTTGCGGCGGGTGCTTCTCACCCGCCGCATCTATGTCCGGACCTAGAGCTCGCTTTCTCTGCCCAATCGAGCCTGCCCTGGCGGAGCGACCCTTCTCTGCCGAATCAACACTGCCCAGAGCCGAATCAACCCTGCCCAGACTGATTCAGGCGGCGCGGTCGATCCGGCCTCGCCCGTTCCGACTTGACGGTCCGATAGCGGCTACCCCGATCAGCGCGGAGGCTTCGTGCGCGGATCGAGCTCGTGCGCGCGATCGAACCACTGGCGCGCGACCTGGTCGGCGCCGACCTTCTTCCAGTACTGCGCGAGAGCACGCGCGACCGCGGCCTGCGGTCGAATCTGGAACGCGGCGTCGAGATCCGCGGCGCCGCCCGCAGCATCGCCCGTGTTCATGCGCACGATCGCACGGTTGCGCAGCGCGCCTTCGGCCAGGGGATGTCGCTCGATCTCGGCGGTCAGCACCGCGAGCGCGCGCTTCGTGTCACCGGTGCGACCCAGGAGCGCGCCCAGGTTGACGCTCGTCTCGCCCTGCGTCGGATCGAGCACGAGCGCGCGCTCGTACGCGATGAGTGCGGCGTCCGACTTGCCCGCGCGCTCGAGCGCCGACCCGCGCGTGTGTTGGTACGTCGCCATCTTCGACGAAGTGGGGCCCGGATCGCGCTCGGCGAACTTGAGCGCGCGCTCGTCGTCGCCCAAGGCTGCATACGCCATCGCCCAGATCCCGGGATCGTCGATCCACGCGGGCTTCGGGCGGCCGGGCCACGTGAATGGCACGAGCTCGCCGTCCTGCGTTTCCTTCGCACGCAACGGACCGGACGGAGACGGCGGCGGCAGCGTTCGCACGATGCGGTGGTCGTGGATCACCACCTCGGCCAGGTCGAAGGTGCCGGTCGCACGCATGTGACACGAGACGCAGTCGGATCCGACTGAACTCTTCTGGCTCATCGGCCGCGAGCAAGGTGACGCGCGCCCGTCGACGTGGCTTGCGTCGGTCGGATGACAGATCGTGCAACCGCTGCGCGCGCGGTGCTCGGCGCTGTCGTCCTTGCCGCCGGCATGCGGATCGTGGCATGTCGTGCACGTCATCGCGCGCGCGGGATGAGCTGCACCGACGCTCTTGTCGTGCGCCGCGAGCGAAGCCGTGAAGCAGCGCGACATCACCATGCGCTGCACCTGGCTGACGAAACCGATCTCGTCGGTCGGATGCGCGGCGACGAACACGGCGCGGGTCGCAAGCAGGTCCACGCCGGGAGCGGGGATCGTGCGCCACGGCTCGCCGAGCGCGATGTGCGCGTCGCCTTGCAGGTGGCAGCGCGCGCACGTCGACACGCTCAAGCTCGGATCGTCGGGCTCGGCCGCCGGCAGCGGATCCGCGCCCGAGTGGGTCTCGGACGCAGCGGCGGCCGTCTGCCACAGCGCGTGCTCCTGCGACTTCGCATGACACGTACCGCAGCCGATG
Organism: Planctomycetota bacterium; assembly: GCA_038330085.1. Lineage (GTDB taxonomy): Bacteria > Planctomycetota > UBA1135 > UBA1135 > JAEUIA01. The sequence goes on from JBBQNP010000060.1 coordinate 8,988, forward strand.
CCGCGCGGCGCGAACGACGCGGGCGGTGCGACGTTGCCCGGATAGTCGCCCGGCGGCAGCGCATCCGTGTGACAGCGCAAGCACTCGGACGCGACCGGTGTATTGAACTGCGATCCGGGATCGATCGCCTCACCGGGCGCGAGCGTCGCGTGGAATGCGCCGGTGTGTGCGTCGCGCATCGTCTCGAGCGGCGCGAACCACAAAAGGTCGCCTTGCTGCGCTGCGAACGAGCGGTCGCGCTTGCCCGCGCCGATCGCGAAGACGAGCGGCGAGGTGGAGACAACGAGGACCGGGCCCTTCTCAGTGCGCGGATCCCGCCACGATTCGACGATGCGCGCGGGAGGTGCTGCGGTCTTGGAGTCCGGCGCAGACGGGACCTCGAAGCGGTACTCGAACCCCGTGTCGCCCTCGCGAAACGTGCCCAGGCCCTTGAGCGACTCCGTTTCGACGGTGCCCATGGCGTTCGCCATCGGGCTCGTGCGGTAGCGCGCGGTGATCGCGGGATGGCAGCCGATGCAAGCCGCGCCGATCGTTTCGTCGTCGACGCCGGCGGCGACGGCGAACAGGAGCAGCGCGGCGAAGAGCATCGTCGACATCATCCCTGCGCGGGCCTCCCGTAGCTACACTCCGCCGCCCATGAGCCATCGCTACGTCGTGTTCGGTGCAGGACGACAGGGTACGGCAGCATGTCACGATCTCGTCGTGCACTGCGAAGCGTCGTCGGTCGTCGCCGTCGAGCCCGATGCAGAACGCGCGCGCGCCGCGAAAGCGCGCCTGACGCAGGTCTTGGGCAAGCGATCGCAGTTGGTGCGCGTCGTCGCCTCGATCACCGACGCCGAGATCGCGCGCGCGGACGTCGTGCTCTCGTGCGCGCCGTTTTCGGCCAACATCGAGCTGACGGGTCGCGCGATCGCCGGGCGCGTCGCGTTCTGCGACCTGGGCGGCAACCCCGAGACGGTGCGCGCGCAGGAGAAGATGGCGAAGCGCTCGAAGTCCGCGGTCGTGCCGGACTGCGGCGTGTCACCGGGGTTGTCGAACATCCTCGCGGTGCACTGCGCGCGCGTGCACGGCTGCGACGTGGTGCGCGTGCGCTGCGGAGGTCTGCCGCTCGAGCGGCCTGATCCGGCGGACAATCCGCTCACCTACAAGCTCGTGTTCAGCCCGTGGGGCTTGATCAGCGAGTACAGCGGCGACGTCCCGGTCGTGCGCGGCGGCAAGGTCGGACGCGTCGGAGCGCTGTCGGTGATCGAGCCGTTGGGATCCACGCCGGAAGACGCGGGCCTCGAGTGCTCGCCGACTTCGAACAACTCGCCGCAGGTCGTCGCGTACCTCGCGCAGTGCGGTGTCCGCGAGTACGACTACATGACGGTGCGCTACGACGGACACTGGTCGCTCGTGCAAGGCTGGAAGACGCTCGGATACTTGTGCGGTGACGAAGCGCGCGATCGCGAGCTCGCGGCGCACCTCGATGCGGACCCCGTGTTGCGCTACGACCCGCGCACCGATCGCGATCGCTTGATCCTGCGAGTGCAGGGCACGACGTCGGGCGCGAAGCTGCAGCGCTCGTTCGGCTATCGGCTCGACGTCGCCGCCGACAAGCGCACGCGCTTCGCCGCGATGGAGCTGACGACGTGCTGGGGCATCACGATCGTCGCGCACCACATGGCGAGCGGCCGCGGATCGCCCACGGGCTTCGCGACGCCGGAGCGCTTCGTCGACAGCGCCTGGGTGATCGGCGAACTCGAGCGCAGGCTGGAATCGATCCGCGCTTGAGCGGAGTCTGTGCGCCGTGGTCGATCCCCACTACCAGCCGCGCAAGGACCTCGCGCGCGCGAACCGCGCGTTCTACCAGTGCTTCGAGAAGCTGGATCTCGCCGCGATGGATGCCTTGTGGCTCAACGATCCGGCCGACCCGGCCAAGGTGCGCTGCGTGCATCCGGGCAGCGAGGTCCTGGTCGGCCGCGAGCGCGTGATGGCCGCGTGGATTGCGATCTTCTCGAGCACGAAGCACATCCGCTTCGACCTGGAGGACCTCGCGCTCGAGCTGGTGGGCGACGTGGGTTGGGTCACGAACATCGAGCGCATCCACTCGCAGACGGACGAGGGCGAGGTCACGTCGGAGGCGGCGGCCACGAATCTGTTCGTCCTGCGGGGTGGGGTGTGGAGGATGGTGCTGCATCACGCGTCCCCCATCGCCCGGCGGTTCTTCCGCGAGTAGCATGGGGGGCGTGGAATCTGCCGTCATGGAGCGTGCTGCGGTCCTCGAGCCGAAGGTTGAGACGCGCGAAAAAACGCTCGTCGTTCCGCAGTGGAAGGTGATCCTGCTCGACGACGACGTGACGACCATTGATTTCGTGGTCGAGCTGATCGTGTCGATCTTCAGGAAGCCGCACGCCGAAGCGGTCAAGCTCACCAATGAAGTGCATGAGACGGGCTCGGCGATCGTTGTCATCACGAGCTTGGAGCGCGCGGAGCTGTATGTCGATCAGGTCAAGTCGCTTGCGCGTCCGAGAGGGTTCCCGCTGACGGCGACGCTCGAACCGGCGTGAGGGGGGGTGCGGATTTGTCGGGGTGGGGGTGACGGGGTGACTCGGTGACGCGCTCGGCGCCCAAGGCAGATGAAGAGCAACGGCGAGATGATTCCGCGCCTCCGGCGCGGTTGCGGCGACGCGACATTGCCCCGGAGTACCGGGGCAGATGTCGCGCCGTCGCTCTAGTAAGGAGGGGAAGGGGCGAGGGATCCGAGGCGATGGGTGGGAGGCGCCTTCACTCCACGGCGCGGCGCAGCATGTCGCCGAGCGGGTGCGTGAACCGCGTGGCGTCGCGCAGGTGGGGTAACTGGGTGAAGCTCTGGTGGTTGCTGGCTTCGTCGGCTTCGATGCGTGCGCCGTTCGTGTGCAAGAGCGACAGCGATAGGCGCTCTCGTTCCACGTCGAACGCCAAGACCCGCACCGAGACCTTCTGCCCGGGCTTCAACACTGCAGCCACGCGCTGATCGCGGAACAGGCCAGCCTGTGATGCCGGCACCAGACCTTCGATGCCGCGCTTGACCGACACGAACGCGCCGAAGTCGAACACGCGCGTGACGAGGCCTTCGAGCATCGCGCCCGCGAACAGCGTGCGGTCGAGATCGCGCCAGGGGCTTTCGCCGACCTGCTTCAGGCCCAGGCCGATGCGCTTTCCGCCGCGCTTCACGTGCAGGACCTTCAGCTCGAGCACCTGACCGATCGCGACGACGGTGCGCGGATCGTCGACGTGCTCGTGCGCGAGGTTCGAGACGTGCACGAGGCCTTCCATGCCCTTGCCGAATGCGACGAACGCGCCGTAGTCCTCGATGCGCGTCACGCGGCCCTGCACGATCTCACCGACCTTCAGGCGGTCGACGATGCGCTGATGCTCGCTCTCGCGCTCGCGCTGGAGCACGATCTTGCGCGATATTGTCACACGCGCGCGCTCGCGGTCGACCTCGATCACCTCGCAGGTGAGGCTCTTGCCGACGAGCACGTCGATCTTCATCTCGCGCGGCAAACCGGCCTGCGACTTGGGCAGGAATGCGTGCAGCGGACCGATCTTCATTTCGAGCCCCCCGGGCGCGATGCGGATCGCGCGCGCTTGCACGAGGCTGCCGATTTCGATCCCTTCCCACGTGACGAGGCTCTTCTCCGGTTGCACGACCAGCGAGAGAGACCAGAGGCCTTCTTCGAGGCCGCGCAAGGTGAACTCGTGCTCCTCGCCGATCGCGGGCGGCGCCTCGAATCGGCGCAGCGAGATCACGCCTTGCATGCGCGGGCCGAGCTCGACGAACACGTCGTCGCCGAAGCTGCCCACGACCGTACCGCGCCAAACCTTCAGCGTGTGCGAACCGTGATCCGACTCGTACCGCTCGCTGCCTTGGGCGTGCATGGCAAGAACCCCCTCCGGGTGCGTCGTGGATCGCAGATCCGACGCGCACGGCGTCGTCTGCTTGTCGAAGACTAGTCCATCCGTGGCTTCGGAGGAATCAACTCCGCGCATGAGGACATTTTCCGCACGAGCACTTGCGGAAATCCCGGGGGTGCAGTCGGGTCAACGCGGGCGGTAGGCGATCAGACTTTGCGACCGGCGATGAGGGTCGTGCGCGACGTCACGAAGAACTCGCCGGCTTCCGCGCGGATGTCGAGCGCACGCAGCAACGACGGATCGGCGGTAGAGAGCGCCGCGCGGATCGCCGTTTCGTTATCCGGTCCCGACGCCGCGACCTCGCACCAGCGCGCGACCGAGATCCCCTGCGGCCGCTCGCACGTGGGCTCGAGCGTTTCGACCTCGAGGCCGGCGCTTTCGAACAGCTCGCGCCACTCGCGCGCGCGCAGGCTGCGTCCGTGCGTCGGGTCGTGGAGCACTTCGAGCCGGTGATTGAACGCGTCGATCGCGGGATCTTCGTGCCCGGCGAGGTCGATGACGGCCACGCGGCCTCCACGCTTCGTGATGCGCGCCATCTCGCCGACCGCCGCGCGCACGTCGGTGAAGTGATGGGGTGCGAGCCGCGACGCGACCAGATCGAACGTCGCGTCGCCGAGCGGAATGGACTCCGCGCGGCTCGCAATCGTCTCGATGTGCACGCCGCGCTCGCGCGCAGCCGCTTCGAAAGCGGCCAGCATCTTGGGCGCAGGATCCACGCCGACGATGCGCGTGACACGATCGGCGAAGGACAGCGCGAGGTTGCCGGTGCCGCAGGCGACGTCGCACAGGCTCGCATCGGCGGGCAACCAGTCTTCATGCGAGCGGAGGATCTCGTTCAGCCTCTGGAGCGAAGGGCTCGACCTGTGCAGCTCGCTGGACGCATACCTGGCGGCGTTGCCGTCGAAGCGACGCGCGGAATCGGGCGTGTTCATTTCTCCGCGGTCTCGTGCTCGAACACGTAGGGTCCGCTCGTGACGCCCCACACCTGCTTGCCCGAATCGTCGAAGCCCTGATCCCACGACGTGATCCGCTCCGAAGAGACCGTCATGCGGGAGGCGGCATGGGTTGCGCCTTGCAACACGCTCGAGCACGATCCGTACTCCGGCACGCCGCTGAACGTGCCGCCCACCGTCCGCGTCCAGTGCAGCGTGTCATCCGATCGCAGCACGAGCGATCCAGCCGCGACGTCGGCGAGCGGCTCCGGCGCGCGCCATGCGCCGTCGAAGCGGTCCGCGTCGCCCGGCAGGAGGTACGTGTCGCTCACGAGCAAGTGCCCCTCGACGTGCACGCGCACCACGCGCTGGAAGTACGGGGCCGCCGGGTTGTTCGCGCGCGCACGCTCGACGTAGAGCCAGTATCCGTCGGTGCGCTCCGTCCACACCGCGACCACGTGCAGTCGCACGTCGGCGTGCTCACCGTGCTGTGCCACGAGCGCACGCAACGCATCGGGACCGGCCGCGAACTCAGCGGCGGATTGCGCGCTGCTGCTGAACGTACCGCTCATCCACTCGGCGAGAAGCTCGGCATCGTCGCTCTTCCACGCAGCCGGGGAAACGCAGGCCGTCAAGCCCGCGAGCAACATCAAGCACGTGAGCCGTCGGATCATGCAGAGCAGGCTCGCACGTCTTACGGCGTCGTGAAAGTGCTGCTGTGGTTGTGGGCGACAGCCCTGGGTTGAAGTGCAAAGTCCCAGGCTTCCCAAGGCGAGCACGCGCTATCATGCGCGCGCAGAGAAACATCCCCCGCCCGCCGGCACGATTCCGGACTCTGCTCACCCCTCTTTTGGACCGCACGGGCCCCTTTGGCCCGAACAGGCAGCCCCCGCCCCCGTCAGGTCCCTCACACCGTTTCTCCACACAGTTCATCCATACCGTTCCTCCACAGAGTGCTCACGGCACACCTCACCATGCTGATCCCCATCCTCCTCGTAGCCCCGCTCCTCGCCGACGCGGGCATGAACACGACGACCGCTCCCGAGCTGAACTCGTCTCCGATCTCGTATCCCGCGCTGGTCGCCGAAGACCAGAGTGCGGCCGATGCCGCGGCAGGCGGTCCTCCGAAGTGGACGGGCAGCGTCAACGTCGGCGCCTCGTACTCCGACGGCAACACCGACTCGCGCACGATCAACGCCGCGGTCGATGCGATGCGTCGCTCAGAGGACGATCGCTGGACCGTGAAGGGCTACTGGAACTACGGCGAGTCGCGCGACAGCACGGGCCACCTCGGCATCACCGACCGACGCGCGGGTGCGAGCCTCAAGTACGACTACTTCCTCTCGAAGAAGCTGTACGTGTTCGGCGTCGCCGCCATCGAGACCGACCTCCTGGCCGACATCGGCAAGCGCTACTACGTCGGCCCGGGCGTCGGCTACCAATGGCAGGAGTCGGAGAAGTTCAAGTGGGGCTCGGAAGCCGGCGTCACGTACTTCAACACCGACTACACGCACTCCGAGGACAAGGAGTACATCGCAGCGCGCATCGCGAACAACATCACGTGGGTGATCAACGAGAACACCACGTTCGAGAACGCCGCCGAGATCCAACCGAGCCTCGAGGACAGCAACGACTTCTACGGCAAGTCCGACACGAAGCTGAAGGTCTCGCTGTCGAAGGCGATGTTCGCCCAGCTCCAGTGGGTGTACCAGTTCACGAACTCGCCCGCTGACGGCAAAGAGCGCAACGACAACCTCGTCGTGCTCGGCGTCGGCTGGAAGTTCTAGGACTGCCGCCGCGGGGGCGCGACTCGCCCCCGCCAGCATGATCAGAGCCCGCTCCCGCTACATCCCGCTCCGTCTTCGTCTCCCTCTCCCCCCCTCCTCTTCCCTCAACTAGGTATCCCCCCATGGGAATGGTGTCCGAATTCAAAGCGTTCGCCCTGCGAGGCAACGTCGTCGACATGGCCGTCGGCATCATCATCGGTGCCGCGTTCGGCGTGATCGTGTCCTCCCTCGTGAGCGACATCCTCATGCCGATCGTCGGGCTCGCCACCGGCGGCGTGAACTTCAAGGACAAGTTCGTCGCGCTGAACGGGGAGCACTACGCCTCGATGGAAGCCGCGAAGGCCGCCGGCGTGGGCACGCTGAACTACGGCAACGTGATCGATGCCATGATCAAGTTCGTCATCGTCGCCTTTGCGCTCTTCATGGTGATCCGCTCCATGAACCGGCTCCAACGCAAGGAGGCCGTCGCTCCTTCCGCCCCTCCGCCCCCCACCAAGGAGGAGATGCTGCTCGGCGAGATCCGCGACCTGTTGAAGCGCGGTGCGAAGGCCTGACGGGAATCCGTTGCACTCCGGCCCGCGGGCGCTTTGACTCCTGCGCGTGCAGACAAACGTCCCGGTACTCCTCGCGCTGCTGGCACTGCTCGCCTGCGGTCACCTGTTCGCGCGGCGCACGCGCATCCCCGTGTCGGTCGTCCTGGCGATCGGCGGGGCGGGGCTCTCGTTCCTGCCCTGGTTGCCGCGCGAGCCGCTCGATCCGGACCTGATCCTGTTCTTGTTCCTGCCGCCGCTCCTTTACGCCGACGCGTTCGAGACGTCGTGGACGGATTTCCGGCGCTGGTTGCGTCCGATCCTGATGCTCGCAGTCGGGCTCGTCGCATTCACCACGCTCGTCGTGGGGTTCGTGGCGCACGCGTGCCTGCCGCAGTTGCCCTGGCCAGTCTGCTTCACGCTCGGAGCGATCGTCTCGCCGACGGACACCGTCGCGGTGCAGTCGATCCTCGAACGCTTGCGCATGCCGCGCCGCGCAACGGCGATCATCGGCGGGGAGAGCCTCACCAACGATGCGACCGGGCTTCTCGGTGTGCAGATCGGCGTCGCTGTCGTGGCCAGCGGCGCATTTGCGGCGAAGACGATCGCGATCGACTTCGCTTGGATCGCGGGCGGAGGCGCTGCGATCGGGATCGCAGCCGGCGTCCTGTTCGCGCTCATCAACCGGTACGTGCGCGACTCCGGCGTGCTGTTCCTGTTCTCGCTCGTCGCACCCTACGCGGCGTTTCTCGCTGCGCACCGCCTCGGGACTTCGGGCGTACTGGCCGTCGTCGTCGCAGGTTTCATCGTGTCGTGGCGCATCCAGGACGTGCCTTCCGCGGCGCGCGTCGAGATGTACTCGACGTGGAGGATGATGACGCTCGTGCTCAACGGTCTGTGCTTCGCACTGATCGGACTCGAAGCACCCGTGTTGCTGGTGCAATCCAAAATCGCAGCGGGCGGGGAAGTGCTCGTTGCCGGCCTGATCGTGAGCGCCGCCGTGATCCTGGCGCGCGTCGTATGGGTTCTGCCAATGGCGTACACCCCGATCGTGCTGCCGCGGCGGGTGCGCCTGGCCGAGGGTGGATATCCTTCGTTCCGCTCCGTGATCCTCGCCTCGTGGTGCGGACTGCGCGGCGTGATCTCGCTCGCCGCAGCGCTTTCCATACCGACGACATTCGACGACGGATCGTTGTTTCCAGGGCGCTCGGCGGTCATCGCTTGCACGGTCGTCGTGATCCTCGTGACGCTCGTCGTGCAAGGGCTGACGCTCGAGCCGCTCGTGCGCCTGTTGAAGATCCCGCAGGACCCCGACTCGCAGACCGAGGTCTTGAAGGCGCGCGAGGCCGTGCTCGCAGCCGGCATCGAGCGGCTCGACGAGTACTGCTCCCAGGAGAGCTGTCCGATCAGCGTGCACCGGTTCCGCGCGGCGATGGAGGACGAGCTCGTGACGTTGCGCGAGGAGAGCCAGGAAGAGCGCGACCTGGCGCACGCCCGCATCGCCGTCTCGGCAGCGGTCCAGCGCGAAGTGGTGCACGCGCAGCAGTCAGCGCTCCTGGCGCTGCGCAACAAAGGCACGATCAACGACAAGACGTACCTCGACTTGCAGCTCGATCTCGACCGGACCCACTTCCGTCTGGAGCCTTGATCCTCGCCGGCTCGGAAACGGCTCCGAAGGGTCAGCACGGCGAGCCTCCCGACACTACGACGGCGCGGGAGTGCATCGCGCAAGCGGACTTCCAGCGACGGGCCGGACAGGTGGGCGAGCCTGAGAAGCAAGCTGCGCTGGAGACGCAAACCGCGATGATGCCCGCATGACCTGCCTCCGACTCTTCCTTGGTTGCCTGCTGTCTTTCGCGGTCCTCGCCTCGGACGCGCGCGCACTCGACCGCGTGACGTTGAAGGACGGCAAGACGGTCGACGGTCGGGTCGTTTTCGAAGGTCCGGATCGGATCGTCGTGCGCGTCGGCACGAAGGACCGCGACATCGCGATTGCGGATGTCGTCGAGATCCATTCGCGCGCGCGCGACGACCGTGACGTCGTGCAGCGCTGGGAGAAGCTCGCACCGGAGGACACGAAGGGACGGCTCGAGCTCGCGCAGTTCGCGCGCGAGCACGACCTCGAGGGCGAGGCGCGCCTGCTCGCGCTCAGCGTGCTGTCGAAGGACGCTATCTGCGAGGCCGCGCACGTGTTCCTCGGCAACGAGAAGAAGCTCGGCGCGTGGCTGATCAAGGTCGGATCGCACTCGATCCCGTTCGACCGCTGGATGGACGCGCGTCTCGACTTCAGCGACGCCGACCCGATGCCTACCGCGCACTTCATGCTGCGCACCAACGTGCCGCTCGACGCGGCGTGCAACTTCGCGCTCGAGCTCGAGCTCTTCTACTTGGCGTTCATGGATTGGTTCCGGCCGGAGCTCGACCTGTACGAAGTGCTCGAGCCGATCGCGGTGCACGTGCACGCCGACAACAAGTCGTATCCCGGTGGGACCGGCCGCAAGGGGTACTTCGATCCGCAGGCGAACACGGTGTTCGTGGACGTCTCGGGAGGCCTCACGCTCGACGTCCTGATCCACGAGTCGACCCACGCGTTGCTGAACGCGACGGCAGCGCGTGCCAAGGATGCGCGCGGGAGCATCCCGTCGTGGATCGACGAAGGGCTCGCGGACTACATGTCCCTTTCGCGCGGGGGAGTGTTCGGCCATCCCCTCTATGCGAGTTCGGGCAGCAATCGCCGCTACTTCGCGATGCACGCCGAGGCCAAGAAACCGCTCGAATTGTCGCGGGTTCTGGCTCTTTCCCCGACGGACTACACGCTGTCACCGATCATGGGGCTCGCGTATGCACAGTCGTTCACGCTCGTGCACTTCTGCTTGAACGGCGGCGACGGCGCATACCACGCGAAGTTCTTCGACTTCATGCGGAGCTGCTACAAGGGCAAGTCGTCGTCGACGGACTTCAAGGCGGCGATGAAGATCGACGTGAAGGCCTTCGAGGCCGAGTGGTTGGACTGGGCGAAGAAGCACCGCTGACACACCGGCGCGGTCGTCTCGACGTTCCCGTTTTCCTTCAAGTGTCCGCCGTACCAGGACGATGGTACGGCTGTGAATTGGAACGTCGATCCCGGCGCGGACAAGCCGCCCTCGCAGCAGATCGTTGCATTGATCCTCGACGCGCTCGCGCGCGGTGAGATCGAGAGCGGCGCGCAGTTGCCTTCGGTGCGGCAACTGGCTGCGCAGGCGTTGGTGAACCACAACACGGCCGCACGCGCCTACCGCGACCTCGAGCAGGCGGGTGTCGTGCGCGGCAAGAACGGCCTCGGCGTGTTCGTGACCGACGCCGGTCCGAAAATCGCGCGGGGCCTGCGTCGCGACGAGACGTTGCGCGAGTTCGCGCGCATTGCGGGCGAAGCGTTGCGCAGCGGTCACGAGCCGCGCGCGCTCGTCGCGTTGCTGTCGAAGATCAGCGAAAGGAAGAGCGCATGAATCCGGTGCTTCAAGTCCAGGGCGTTTCGAAGCTGTTTGGGGACCGTGCAATTCTCTGCGGCCTCGATCTCGAGTTGCCGGCCGACAGCACGACGGTGCTCCTCGGCGCGAACGGCACCGGTAAGACGACGCTGATGAAGCTCGTACTCGGGCTCGAGCGCCCCGACTCGGGGACGATCCGCGTCGCCGGGCTCGATCCGATGCGCGACGCGAGCGCAGTGCGTGCCCGCGTCGGCTTCGTTCCCGATCGTCCCGACGTGTACTCGTGGATGACGCCGCGCGAGCTGTTCGCGTTCTTGCGTCCGCAGTATCCGCGCTGGAACCGCACGATCGAAAGCCGTCTGGTCGAACGCCTTTCGATTCCGCTCCGCACTTCGTTCGCGACGCTGTCGCGCGGCGAAGCAGCCAAGACGATGCTCGTCGCGGCGCTCGCACCGCAGCCTGACCTGTACTTGCTCGACGAAGCGTTCAGCGGCCTCGATCCCCTCGTGCGCGACGACGTGCTCGCTGCATTCCTCGCGGAGATCGACCTGTCTGGACGCGCCGCACTGATCGTGACGCACGAGCTCGATCTCGCAGCGCGACTGGGCGACCGCATCGCAATCCTCGCCAACGGTCGCATCGCCGCGTGCAAGTCGATCGAGGAACTGTGCGGAGTCGACGAAGGTGGCGGAGGAGGCGGCGATCAACCGCGTCGACTCAAGCAAGCTTTGTCCGACGTGCTCGAAGGGAGCGCAGCCTGATGAAACACATCGAGCTCTATCTGTGGAAGGAATGGCGCGACCAGCGCACAGGCATCTTCGGGCTCATCTTGGTGGTCCCGATCCTGTTCGTGCTCGCTGTGCTGGCGTGGGACTCGAATCGGGTCGCGACGGTCCTGGACCCCGGGCTCGCGGCCGCGATCGGCGCCTTGACCGCGCTGCTCGTGTTCGGCGCGGATCTGATCCCCGGCGAAGTCCGCCGCGCGCGCGTTGCATTCCTCGAACGACTTCCGGCGGGGCTCGAGCGCGCGTTCACCGCTAAGCTCGTGTTCTTCGTCGCAGTCACTCTGTTCGCCGCGATCTACGCGATGTCGGTCGCGGTCGGGTTGCACGCCTTGCAGGGCACGAGTTCCGCCGTTCCGTTCCTCGATGCGATCCGGGGGCAGTTCGTATTGCCCGCGATCGCGTGTGCGCTGTGGATCTTCGCCGTGTCGGCATGGGTCCCCCACGGAGCGCTCGCGTTCCCCGCGGCCGCGATCGTGATCGCGCTCTTGTGCAGCCCGGCGTGGTTTTTCTTCGGACCGGACTCGATCCTACAACCGACGAGCGGCGAACTGCGCGCGTTTTGTGCGCTGTCGGCGATCGGTGCCACGGTCAGCGCGTGGTTCTCGTTCGTGCGCGGCTACCGATTCGGACGAGCACCGGCTCACGCCGCGCTGTTGGGTGCGGTCGTGGCGGTGCTCTCGCTCTTGCCCGCGTGGTCGTGGTGCGCCTGGCGCTGGCATGCCGCGCACACGCTGGATCCGCACAGCGATCGCTTCGAAATCAGCAGCGCCTGGCTCTCCGAGGACGGATCCAGGATCTTCCTGAACGCGACGAACTACGCGCAGAACACCCCCCCCGACAAGGTGATCTGGCGCGGAGTCCGCGTCGATCTGAAGAGCGGAGCGTGGCAGAGTGCAGCGAGTCGGGTGTTGGTGGCGGAATACGCCCCAGGGAGCGCGTCACCCGCGCGCCGCGTGCGCAGCATGATCCTGAACGGACTGGAAAACCGCATCGGTGATGCGCACGACGAGATGGTGCACTCGATCAAGGGTTCGACGGGGCTCGTGCAGGATCGGAACTTGCCAACAGCCAGCGAGTTGGGTCTCGACGAGCACTTCCGGATCCAGTATTGGCTCGGGATGGGTTTGATGGTGAACGAAGTCGGCAAACTCAACAACTCCATTTTCTTCGATCCGTTCCGCAAGCGCACGTTTGATTCGGCAGAGATTTACGCAAGCAGTCCCAACCTGGATCGATTGTCGACCTGCATCCGGCCCGGCAGTTGGTTGGTCCCGCGCGGACTGCATAGACCTCGCGAGTACGAGCTCTTCGATCCCGACACGCGCGCATCGACGCCAGCGACCGGGTGGAATGCGAAAGACTTCCTCGGTCCGGTGCTCGGTGACGGACGCTTCCTCGTCGTGGACTCCGATGGGATCTGCATCTACACGCCGGAGACGGGAGCCAGGGATCGGCTCACCGTGCGCGGGGAACTCCCGGGTCCGGTCAAGTACGTGTGGGCGTCTCCCTGGACGAATGCGCCGTTGTCACGGTTCCAACCGCAGTTCCTCTCGCTCGATGGACACGAGTTCGAAACGCTTGCACGCCTCGATGTAGAGCACAATGAAATCGTCACCGCTCACGCGGCGCGGGGCCGGGTGAGGCTTGTCGCCTATGAGGACGCCAACACCGTGCTCGCACTGGAGGACCAGCGCACGATCGTGCGCCTGCGCTTCGGCACGACGGACCGCGAGGTCGTCTTCCCCCGCGACTGAGGCTGTACACAACGCGCACCGAATCGGAGGTGCGCGTCAATGCGCCTGCGACGTAGGCTGAGCTCCATGAAGTTCATCGCACTCGTTGCACTGTCACTCCTCTTCAGCGCCTGCTCCGCACCGAGTTGGAACGGACAGATCGAGGCGTGGGGCTCCATGCGCGAGGTGATGATGGGCGGCAAGACGCAGGCTCGCGTGTCCGTTGTGGACGCGGGGCGCATGAGCGGCACCGTCGGCATCGGCGCGCTCGAGGGTCTGCAAGGTGAGATCGCGATCGTCGACGGCGTGCCGTGGATCGCGCGCGTCGACGGAGACCACCTCGAGTGCACGCGCGGCGCGCGCAACGGTGATCAAGCGACGCTGCTCGCGATCTCGCACGTGAACCGCTGGAAGACGCTCGCGATCGACCGCGACCTCTCGCCCGCCGAGCTCGATGCGTTCCTCGCGAGCACGCAACGCGACCTGGGTCTCGGCCAGCGACCGTGGCCTTTCATCATCCAAGGCGAGCTCGCCGACGTGCAAGCGCACGTGTTGCGCGGACAGTGCCCGTACGCCGGTGCAGTCGACGCGGAACACGAGCCGATCCGCCGCACGTTCAGCGAAGTCCGCGCGCGCCTCGTCGGCTTCTACGCACCGAACAGCGTCGGAGAACTCGTCCACCACGGACAGTCGACTCACATGCACGTGATCGTCGAAGAGCCCGAGGTGTTCGTCGGACACGTCGACTCGGTCAGCGTGCGCGGCGGCGCGTGGCTGCTGGTGCCGGCGGTCGACTGATCTACGGACGGAGCTCGAACACGAGCTCCTCGCCTTGCTTGCCGACCAACGACCAGCCCGCTCGTTCGTAGAACTTCTGCGCGCGCGTTCCCGGCGCCGTCGTCAACCACAGTCGTTTCGCTCCGCGCGACCATGACCACGCGACCATCACGTCGTGGAGCTCGCGCCCGTGACGGCGACCCTCGTGATCAGGATGCACGAAGAGCGCCCAGACGTTTCCTGCGCGCGCGTCGACGGCTGCAAACGCGACGATCTCGCCCTCGAGTTCGACGACCCAACTGCACGCTGGATCGCGCATGTGCACGAGATAATCGGCCTCGCTGATGACCGTGTTTACCAGCCGGTTCTCGCGGACCGCGCAGCGCACGCGCTGCATACCCTCGACGTCGTCGGGCCCGGCCGGCCGCGGCGAGGGCCCTTTCGGTCGATTGGAATCGTGTTCGTGCTGCATCGGCGGAGAAAGGCGAGAATCGGGTCGGTGGCGTAACGCGAAGCTGCGGGCCTCCGTAGAAGCGCGCGAAACCGTCATCTTGACCCGAAGGACACTCATGAAGCTCATCCTCATCGCCGTTTCCGTCCCGCTGCTCGCCGCCGGCGTCCAGGCGGGTGGGCTCCTCCCGGCCCAGGTCGACGCGCAGGCGCGCTGGATCGGTCACGTCGATCTGCAGGCGTTCCACGACTCGCAGATCTACCAGTCGCTGCTCGAGGCCGATGAAGAGCACAACATCGAGAAGGGGCTGGGCGAACTCTTCACGACGCAAGGCATCGACCTCTTCCGCGACCTGCGCGGCGTCACGGCCTACGGAACCGGGCCTGCAGATGACGACGCGGTCGCGCTCATCGACACGACCTCGAACGCCGAGCCGGCGCTCGCACGCTGGCGCGATCAGCTCCATGCGACGGCGGTCGACATCGGCGGACGCGCTTGCATGCAATGGATGGAGGGGGGCAAGACATCGTTCTCCTGCTTGCGTTCGAACCCCGACAAGATCGATCGGCTGCTCGTCGTGTCGCACTCGCGTGACGGCCTCGAGCATGCGCTCGACGTGCTCGACGGCAAGCGCACGAACTGCGCGAAGGAGGCTCCGGCCGAACTCTCGCTCACGATGCAGCCGGGCACGCTCGTGTTCTTCGCGGCGAGCGGGATCTTCGACCAGGCGAACGGCTTGGGTTTGGGCAAGGTCGACTTGCGGCACGGTGGGCACGGCAAGCACGAGCTCAAGGTCGGCGTCTCCGCCGACGGTCCCGAGTCGGTGATCGCTCGACTGGCGCAGGGTGTGCGCCTCGAGTTCGGCGAAACCGGCGGGCACCTCTTCACGGTCGTCCAACTGCACACGCAGCGCGAAGAGGACGCGAAGAAGCTCCAGCAGATCGTGCAAGGCCTGATGGCGCTTGCGAGCTTCGCGACTGAAGAGCCCGACGTCGGTGCGACGCTCGGCCGCTGGCTCGGCGCGGTGCAGATGACGCGCCAGGATCAGACGCTGCGCTTGTCCTTCGACTACGACCTCAAGACGTTGATCCGCGAAGCACGCGCACTCCAAGCCCTCGACCACGAGAAGAACGCCGGCAAGGACAAGGACGAAGAGGACGACGACAAGTAGTCGCGGGCCCAGACCTTGGATTCCCTGCAAGAGCTCACGACTCCCGAACTCGTCGCCCGCGCGCGCGGCGGGTGTCGTGAGTCGTTCGGCATCCTGGCCGAGCGCCATGCGAAGGGCGTCTACAACTTCCTCCTGCGGCGCACGCGCTCGCACGAAGACGCGGAAGAGCTGTGCCAGGAGAGCTTCCTGCGCGCGTGGCGAAAGCTCGGGACGTACCACGACGGCTGGCGCTTCTCGACGTGGGTGTACGCGATCGCGCGCTCGGTCGCAGCGGATCGCGCGCGCACGGCCCGCGTGAGCACGACGGCCGCGGACATGGAAACGAGCGTCGCATCCGACGATCACGCGCGCGACCTCGGCCAGCGCGAAGAGGGCGAGAACCTGTGGAACCTCGCGCGCTCCGTGCTCGACGAGGAGCAGCACTCGGCGTTGTGGCTGTACTACGCCGAAGACCGCTCGACGGCGGAGATCGCCGAGATCCTCGGACGCACGTCGGTGTC
>JBBQNP010000061.1:0-24587 GCA_038330085.1 Planctomycetota bacterium
TCCCCTCTCGTTCCACCCCGACAACAGCGAGATGGCGCACGTGCCCGGTCCGACGGCGGTCGACGAGCTGCGCGAGATCGCGCTCGGGCGGTTGATGCTCGACAACATTCCGCACATCAAGGCCTACTGGATCCTGATGGACGCGGCGATCGCGCAGCTCGCGCTGTCGTATGGCGCTGACGATGTCGACGGCACGGTGGTCGAGGAGAAGATCTACCACGAGGCGGGCGCGACGACGCCGCAGCGCGTGCAGCGTGCAGAGCTGATCCAGTGGATCAAGGATGCGGGGCGCGTTCCGGTCGAGCGCGACACGCTGTACAACGTCGTGTGGAGCGGGGCGGAAGAGTTGGAGTCCGTCGAACAAGTCTGAACGTTCGTGGTGCCCGGTAGCGCGAGCACGTACGACTTCGACGCGTGTTCGCTGCAACACTCGGAGGAGCGGCAACGCCGCCAGGGAGCCGCAGATGGCCCGAATTCGGCTGCGTACTTCCGGTCCAGGACACGAGGAACGACTGTTCCTCGGACGCACCGGCCTTCGAGGCCGAAGACAGCGAAGAGTCGGCCGGTGAACGATGGTGTGCCAGGCACACGCCGCGGGAGTACCCGCGGCACGTTCCAGGCACCCCATCGTCTAGTGAACGTTGCTGTTGCCCTCGCGCTCGGATTCGTTCATCCGCACGCCGAGATCGGGCAGGATCTTCTTCACGGAGTCGTTCACGCCGCCCAGTTGCTTCTGGATCGCGCGGCCCTTCGAGCCCAGCTCCCCCGCGCGCCCGCGCAGGGACTCGATGCCGGCGCTCGACAGGTCGCTCGACAAGTACACGCGCACGTCCTCGAGCTGGCTCTGGAACGGCCCGAGATCGTCGAGCGCCGAGCCCAGTTGCTTCTGCGTCGACGTGAACTCGTCGCGCACGTCGTTCTTGCGCTGATCGGCATTCTTGCGCAGCGCTTCGTCGGCGATCGTGTGGTTGCTCTTCTCCCACTCCGCGAAGTACGTCGTTCCGTCCTTCGCCAGCAGTTCGTGGTCCGCGCGCGCTTCCTGCACCATCTTGCCGAGCGTGCCGAGGCTGCGCACGTACCCCTGGTAGGCCTCGCGCGGATCGCTGCGCGAGTGGGTGATGATGTTCTGGAGCGCGCTGGTCGTCTGTCCGATCTGGCTGGACAGCGTGTCGCACGTCTTCGACGTCTCCGACATGTGCCGCGACGTCCCCGCCGCGAGGTCGTGAGCGCCCGGCGTCGAGCACGCGACGACCATGCACGCGATCAGGCTCGGGATCGAGACGTGGTTCGAAAGGCGCATCGGCAACTCTCCTGGACAGCCGCACGGTAGAGGCTGTGGTCCGGCGCGGTCAAGCGTGTCGCAGACCTCGATGCACAACTCGAACGGCTCCGAAGCGCTCTGCCTGAGGCACTGCGTCGCCCGATTCCAGTTCAAGCGAGCCGAACTTGCCGATTCGAGAGTGCACAACATGCCCGCGAGACGAGCTAGTGGAGTGAGCCACGAGTCGGACCCTGTCGCGGCAACTCCTCCGGCTCCGTCGAGCACTGCCGAATCAAGCTCGTGCACTCGCGCGGCAACCGGGCTCGGCGATCAGTGGATCTCGGCGCTCAAAGGAGAGGCGTCTTTCGCCGGCTGCGCCTGCGGCGCGCGCGCCTGAGCGACTTCGGTGGCGAGATCGGCGAGCGCCTGACTCAGCGCGAGCGCCGTGCTCGATCCGTCCTCGGATGCGGCTTCACGCTCGATGCGAGACTCGCGCTCGATCGTCTGGCCGCCCTCACGCAGGTCGCGCAGCGTCCATCTCGCGGCGACCACGATCTTGCCGCCTTCTTCGCGCTCGCAGCGTGCGAACGCAACTTGGATCTGCACGTCCGGACGATCGGTCCGGTACCAGGGATAGTGTGCGATGCGCCCGACGCCGAGCTTGCGTTCGAGGTCGATGCCGAGCACGCGTTCGACCGCGCGATCGAACGGCTCGCTCCAACGCTCCGTCGCCGAGGGCACGATGCGGGTCCCCTCGCGGCGCGTGACGACCTCGGTGCGTAGGAGATAGTCGGGCATCGTGATCGGCCCGAGGCCGAAATGCACCGAGGATTCAGGCTTCGAGGGGTCAGCCGATGTCGCCGCGATCGAACCCGGCATCTCGTCCACGGAAGCCAGCACGGCGAAACGTGCGGGGTCCTTCTCGGGCGCCAAGATGCCGCACCCGCCCACGTAGAGCACCGCCGCCAGCGCGATCGCGACGCATGCGAACCGCTTTGCGATCGGTGCGCTCCGTATCGGCACGATCGTCTTTCTCCTGATCGACATTCGGCTGCTCATCACACTGGCCTTCGCAGGGTTCATCGCGGCTCGCTCTCCATCTCTCCACGCCCGCGCACCAGCGCGGACGGATTGCGCTCCAGGAGTTCGAAGAGCGCACGCGTCGCCCGCGCGGTCTCCGCGAGCTCGCGCAAGCCCTTGCGCAGCTCGACCGCGATCGGCGCTTCGGGATCGAGCAGCACGCGCGTGCCCGCCAGCGTCGTCTCGATCTCGCGCGCCATCGCCTGCAACGCTTCGGAGGTCTGCTTCAGGCTCGTCGCCAGCGGTTGCACGTTCTGCGCCACGTCGTCCGCGAGCGACTGCACGGAAGACAGCGTCGTCCTCGCCGTGCCGATGCCCGCCTGCAGCTCCACTCCGACCGCGTCGACGTGCTGCACGAGCTTGTCGAGCTGCTTCCCGAGCGGATCGACCTGCGCACCGAGCTTCGCGACGGTCTGCTTCACTTCCACAAGGGTCTTGTCGAGCGACGCGAGCAGCGAGTGCAGCTCGGGCCCGCGCATCAGCTCCGTCGTCGCATCGAGCGTGTTGCGCACGCTGTCCAAGAGCCGCTCGAAGTTGTAACGGCCGATGCGGTCGACGATCGTGCGGATCGCAGCGCCCACTTCCTGCAACGGCGGCGGGACCGTCGGAATCTCCATGTAGCCGTCGATCGGCGCGTGCGTGATGGCCTTCGCCTCCGGGTTGAACGTCAGCGACACGTGCTGCACGCCGGTGACCAGGCTGTCGGACTCGAGCTGCGCGCGCATGCCGTTGCGAATCGCGCCCTGCATCATCGTCTGCCACGAGCCGGAAGTATCGCTCTCGTCGTCGAGCTGCGCATCGTCGAGCCTGAAGAACACCGCGATCGGCTGATCGGTGCGCGCGACGCCGAACGGGATGCGCACGCGCTCGACCCGCCCGAGCTCGACGCCCTTGAACTTGACGGAAGCACCCGCGCGCAGACCGTCGACGCTGCCGTCGAAGTAGGAGATGAAGGAGTGCGTGCGCCGGAAGAACCGCCCTGACCCGATGAAGAGGACGCCCCCCACGAGGATCACGGCACCGCCGATCACGAACACGCCGACCTTGACCGGGTTGACGCGGCGGCTCTTCATCGCGCGGCCTCTTGGCTGCGGCGCAGGAAGGCCTGGACCTTCGGATCCAGGCAGTTTTCCAGCAGGTCGCGCGGCTCGCCGCGGGCGATGACGGTCTTCGTCTCGTTGTCGAGGAACACGCTGTTGTCTCCGATCGAGAGCAGGCTTTCGAGTTCGTGCGTCACGACGACGATCGTCGCTCCGAGGCTGCGACGCAACGCCAGGATCAAATCGTCGAGTCGCCGCGAGGTGACCGGATCGAGCCCGGCGCTGGGCTCGTCCAGGAACAGGATCTCGGGATCCAGCGCCATCGCGCGCGCGATGCCGGCGCGCTTCTGCATGCCGCCGCTGAGCTCGCCGGGCATCGCGTCCTCGTACCCCGACAGGCCGACGAGCGCGAGCTTGAACGAGGCCACTTCGCGTATTTCCTCGGGCGAAAGTGCGGTGTACTCCCCCAGCACGAGGCCGACGTTCTCGGCCAGCGTCATCGAGCTCCACAGCGCACCTTGTTGATAGAGCACTCCGAACCGGCGCAGGAAGCTCGCCCGCTCGGAAGGCCCGGACTGCGTGAAGCTGTGTCCCGCGTAGCTCACGTCGCCGACGGAGGGTTCGATCAGGCCGATCATGCTGCGCAAGAGCGTACTCTTCCCCGAGCCGCTCCCGCCCATGATGACGAACACGTCGCCGCGACCGACGGTGAGCGACACGTCGCTCAGCACCACGCGATCCCCGTAGGCAACGGTGAGATCGCGCACCTCGATGTGCGGCTCGCGGTTTTGGGTCTTGCCCGTGAAGGCGTGGAATCGAGTGCTCATACGTTGCGTGCTTCAGATCCCCAAGGCGTTGAACACGAACGCCAGGATGCCGTCCGCCACGACGATCGCAACGAGCGCGCTGACGACGGCACTCGTCGTCGCTTCACCGACCGCGGCGGCATCCTCGCCGCAGCGCATGCCGCGCAGACATCCGATCAGTCCGACGAGCAGACCGTAGACGAGTGCGTGGAACACGCCGCCGAACAGGTCTTTGAGCTCGAGCGCGCGCAGGGTCTGGTCCAGGTAGAGCTCCGGCGACAACCCCAACATGCCGATTCCGACGAAGGCTCCGCCCAGGCATCCGAGCACGATCGCGTAGAGGCACAGGAACGGCGTCATGAGGAACAGCGCCACGACGCGCGGCAACACGAGGAAGTCGATCACCGAGATCCCGAACGTCTGCAGCGCGTCGATCTCCTCGGTCACCTTCATCGTGCCCAGCTGCGCCGCGTAGGCCGCACCCGTGCGACCGGCGAGGATGATGCCGACGATCATCGCACCCATCTCGCGCACCATCGCGATGCCGACGAGGTCGGCGACGTACAGGTCGGCGCCGAACATCCGCAACTGCATGGCGCCGACGAACGCCAGGATCAGCCCCACGATCGCGCTCAAAAGCGTCACGATCGGCACGGCCTCCGCCCCCGCGGCTTGGAGCTCCGCGTACAGATCGGTGCGGCGGAACTGCGCGCGCAACGTGACGAAGCGGCCGATCGACTTCGTCACGCGACCCAGGAAGTCGAGCGCGTCGACGATGTCCAGACCCACGCTCGACGCGTGCGCACCGATGCGCGCCACGAGCGAGGCAGGGCGCTCTTCGCGCTCGCGCGGCGCGCCCTCGACGCGCTCGGACAACGACAGCAGCTCCTGGACGCCCGGTGGAAGCCCGGTGCGGTCGATCTCGACGCGCTCATGACGGCCGGAGGGCAAGGCTGCGCGCAACCAGGCGAGCAACGCGGTGTCCCACGCGCCGAGGTCGCGCGTCTCGAAGCGCACGCGTCGTGTGTCCCCCTCGCGCAACGCTGTCTCGAGCGGGCGCGGATCGGGGCGAGCGCCGCCCAGCCTCCACGTGCCGCCCAGCGTGACGACGATCTCGCCGTTCGCCTCGCGCCGGAAAGCGGACGACGCTGACGACGCTGACGACGCTGACGACGCTGAGGACGACACGGACGACGAAGGCGTCGACGCCGACGCGTTCGAGGATCGCTCGCTGCCCGGGGCCCCCATGCGCAAGCAGCGTACACGGCGCGCCTGCGATCCGTTTCCACCGGCACAACGATGTCGCGCGCGATCCGTCCGAGTAGGCTTGCAGCGGGGTTGGGTATTCGGGCACGCCGCTCGCGGAAAGGCTCGGGATCGTCCTGGCTGGGACGGACTAGCGGGACGAACTAGCGGGAGGAGGAGCGGGACGAATCGCAAGTCGCAGAGTTCGCGCCACACGCAGAAGCGACGCTGAGCCCTCAGCAGCGCGTCCACTGTCGCGTCGCCGTCGTGTCGAAGTCTTCGTGCGTGCACGACCACTCGCCCTCCACGCTGCGCCGCACGAAACCGACTTGCGCGCGCCCGAACGGAGCGCCCAGCCCGCCGACGTTGAGGCACAGACAACGCCCGATCTGCTCCGCACCCGCGGCCTCATGGATGTGACCGCAAACGAGCACGCCGTCGTGACGTGACGCGACCCTGCGAATCGACTCCGATCCGACGTGGCGTCCGTCGTGGAGGGTGTCGAGCTTCGTGCGCGCGGGCGGCGTGTGCGAGAGGATCACGTCGCACTCGGGCAGGCTTCGGTTCGCGATCTGCTCCTCGTCCCACTCGTAGCAGAACCCGAAGCGCCCCGGTCCAGCACCACCGATGCCGGCGACGCGGACGCCCGCGATCGTCGCGACCTTGCCGTCGACGTTGCCCTCGAACGCGAGTTCGGGCAGGTCGTGGTTCCCCGGAACGTACAAGCACGGCGCACCGAGCGCGCGCACGCGGCGCAGCACTTCCTCGACGGACACGAGGTAGCGCGCGTCGCGCTCGGGCGTGCGCCTGCGCGCGTGCGCGAGGTCGTGAGAGCCCAGATCCCCGACCAGCAAGATGCCGTCGACGTGCGTCTCTGCGATGCGCGTCAGCACGAAGTCGAGGTGACGCCAGTGCGCGTGCACGTCGCCGATCACGGCCAGGTCGATGTCGGATCGCGCGTTCACGAGGCGAACCTATCAAGTCGACCGGCGGCCCGTGCAGGGCGTGAAAACAAACACATTTCGCGCAACGCCGCGGGGGACGTCAGGCTAGCAGCGAGTGCCCCGCTCCGCGCACTGCGCGCCATGCCCGGGCGACGAACGCACACATGGACGCCCCTCCCGCGCAGACCGGATCGCGTCCCCGTGTCACGCAGTACGCGATCTTGCTCGCGCTCCTCGCGCTGACCGTGGCCGGATTCTGTCTGCGCCACACGGGTGTGCACGCGTACCTGCCGCACGAGGGTGAGCCTCACGAGCGCGTCTATGCGACGCAGGTCGAGCTCCTGCGGGAAGGTCGACCGAAGCCCGAGCGCAACGTCGACTTCGACTACTACCCGCTGCTCGTCGCACGGATCGCGCTCGCGACGGAGCCTGCACCCGTCGCAACGCCGCGCACGTTCGAGGAGCACTGCGCGGCATGCAGCGCCGACATCGAGCACCTGCGCACGTTGATTGCGCTGCTCGCCGCGTTGGGGGTGCCGGCGACATACGCTCTCGCGCGGCGCTTCCTCACGCCCGGCTGGTCCCTGCTCGCGGCTGCCTTCTTCGCGACGAGCCCGCTCGCCATCTCGTTCGCGCAGCAAGCGCGCCCGCACGCGGCGATCGTCGCGCCCATGATTGCGTCCGTGCTGGCCTGCCTCCTGGTGCAGCGGCGGCCTGTGCTTTCTTCCTACGTCCTCTGCGGTGTCGCGCTCGGGAGCGCCCTCGCGATCCTGCACAACGGCGTCGCAGTCCTGCCCGCACTTCTCGTGGCTCACGCGCTGCGCGACCGCTCGCGCGCGCGGCGGGCATGGATCGGTCTCGGGGTAGCCGTTGCGGTCGCGGCGCTGATCGCGATCGCGACCTACCCACGGGGTTTCGGCGGAGTCCAGTCGACCAGCTGGGGTGAGCAGGCGGAACTCTCCGGGCACCACGTGTTCATGCAGCAATTCAGCGGCGGCGGGTTCCCGATCCTCGCGCTCGCGCTGAAGGACTACGAGCCCTGGATGACTGCGGTCGGGGCGGTCGGCGCCTTCCTTTGGATCGTGTGCCGTTGGCGAGCGCGCGACCTCTTGCGCGTACGCGGCAACGAGGCCCTGTGGGTGATCGCGGCCTGGTGCGTGCCCTACGCGATCGCGATCGGGATGTACGACATCTCGTACGAGCGCTTCCTCATCCCCTTGTTGCCCCTTTTCGCCTGCAGCGCAGCGTACTTGGTTGCGTCCGTGTCCGGGCTTGTCGGAGCGTCCACGCGCACGCCCGTGCTCGCGTCGTCGCTCGCAGCCGCGCTCGCACTGGCTCCGCAGGCGTACGTCGCCGTGCGCCTCGCGCGCGCGATGGGCGCTACCGACACCATCACGCAATCCGCGCACTGGATCCGCGCGAACATCCCGCCGGGCTCGGCGCGACTGGCCGTGTTCAACACGATCGACCTGCCGCTTCTGCGCACCGAGGTCGCGCTGCGCGACGCCGTCGGTGATCTCGTCGACGTCACACGCCCCTGGCTCGTCTACCAACAGAAGCTCGATCCGAGCGTTCTCGCGAGCGAGCGCTACGACATGGTCACGGTGCCGCGCGGCGGACGCGTCGGCATCGAGCTCTTCCGCAAGGACCTGCCTGCCTGCGTCGCGAGCTGGAACGCCGACTATGTGATCCTCGAGGTGTACACATCCGGTCGCCGCGCCAACATCGCCGCGATGCGTGCGCTTCTCCAGCGAACCGCGACGCGCGTGGCGCGCTTCAGCCCCTACGCCGACGACGATGGGCTGGAGAGCGCCGACCAGCAGCCGTTCGGGTACTCGCACAACCGCTTCGGACCCGACGGCTGGTGGACGGGACACCTCCTCCACGCCGACGGATTCGGACCGGTCGTCGAGGTGTACCGCATGCGCTGAGAAGCTGTGAAGGCCGCCGGCACGAACCTTTCCAAGCCTTTGCAGGTCGGTGGTGCCACAGGTCGATGTTTCCCGGAACCGCGTGCCTTTGAGCCTGTTGGAAAGGGCTGACGGGCCGAACGCTATCGAACGACCCTCGACGGCCTGACCCACGAACTTGCCGACACGATTCGCCTGGAGACCTGCATGCGCCGCATGACCAAAACCACCTGCCTCAGCCTCGCCGCCGTCCTCGTGATCGCCTCGCTGGCGCTCGCCCAGGGCACCGAAGGCCATCGCGGTCGCCACGACGGACCCGCAACCGGACCGCGAGCGCGTCTGCAACGGCGCGCGCACCTCCGCGAGTTCGTGCACGCGATGGCGTTCACCGACATGCAAAAGGCCCAGGCCCTGCAAGCCGCGCGCACCGTGGAGCCGATCGCCGAGGCCGCTCGCAAGGACGCGAAGCAGATCGTGCAGGCGGCGCGCGCCGCGAACCCGTCCGGCTCGCGCGATGACATCCGCGCCGCGGTCAAGGACCAGGTCAAGGCCGTGCGCGAGCGCGCCGCGACCCAGATCCTGCCGAGCGGACGCGCGCTCCTCGCGAGCTTGACCAGCGAACAGCGCGCGCAGATCACGGAACGCCTCGCGAAGCACGGCAAGACGTTCGACGAGGACCGCGTCGCCCGCCGCCTGGGCTTCCTGCTCTCGCGCCCGGGAGCCGTGAAGTTCCTCGAGTCGCGCGGGCAGCCACACACGCAGCGCTGACGTCCGCCGACCGGAAGTTCGGTTACCATCGCCCGCCCCGCGCCGGTCGCTTCCGGCTCGGGGCGGGCTTTTGTTGCACCGCGCGCGCACGCGCATCCGGACGTGGGTCGCGATCCGGGAGCCAGGTCCGCCGTCGCTCCCCCGACGCCCCCCCCACCAGGATGCGCATGACTTTCTCTGCACTGCTGTTCGCTGTCTCCTTGCAAGCCCCGCTCGCGCCCGCTCCGGCAGCGAGTGACCCGCGCGCGGACTACGACGTCGAGACGTACCGGCTGGACCTGCGCGTCGACCCGGAGACGAAGACGCTCTCGGGCACGGTGACCACGGCGGCGATCGTCACGCGCGACGGCCTCGCGACGGTGGTCCTCGACCTTTCGAAGAAGCTCGTCGTGACGGGCGTCGTCGCACCGACGGCGGCGCTCGACGGCACCTCGAAGCTCGACGGCAAATCACTGCACTTCACGCACGACGGTGCGCTCCTGATCTGCGACCTCGAGCACCCCGCCAAGGTCGGCGACGAGGTGAGGATCGCGGTCACCTACAGCGGGAAGCCGCGCGCGCAGGACGAGTTCCGCGGGTTCCATTGGAACAAGACGAAGGACGGCAGCCCATGGATCAGCACGTCGTGCCAGGACGCGGGCAGTGCTTCTTGGTGGCCGTCGAAGGACTCGTTCTTCCATCCCGAGGACAAGCCTGCGCGCGTGTTCGAGAACTACACCGTTCCCAAAGGACTCTACGCGGTCGGCAACGGCCGGCTCGTCGGGCGGGGTAGCGGCGGCGGAAGCAGCGACGTCGCCGGCACCGAGACGTTCCACTGGATGCACGCGTATCCGCTCGAGACGTACAGCGTGACGCTCGACGTCGCACCGTACGTCGTCGTCGAGCAGTCGCTGAAGCTCGAAGGCCTCGAGAAGCCGTTGCCGTTCGTCTACTACGTTCTGCCCGAGAACGCCGAGAAAGCCGCGCTGCAGTTCAAGGACGTGCCCGGGATGCTCGCCGCGTACAGCCGCGCGTTCGGCCCGTTCCCCTTCCCCGATTCGAAGTACGCGCTCGTCGAGACGAGCTTCTGGGGCATGGAGCACTCGACCGCGGTCGCGTACGGATCGAGCTACCCCGCGTGGATCGCGGAGCACGGCGGCAAGGACCGCTACGCGTCGCGCAACAAGCTCTTCGACTACATCCTCGTGCACGAGAGCGCGCACGAATGGTGGGGCAACGGCGTCAGCGCGAAGGCGTGGGGCGATTTCTGGATCCACGAGGGCTTCGCCACGTACGCCGAGGCGGTGTACCTCGAGAGCACGAAGGGTCCGCTCGTCGCGCAGCAGCACATGAACTCGTGGAAGGGCGACGTCTCGGCGGATTCGCACCTGTACCGCGGCGACGACGTCGACTCGGAGCACGCCTACGCGCTCGTGCTCTACGCGAAGGGTGCGTGGGTGCTGCACACGTTGCGGCAGTACATGGCGGACGACGAGGCGTTCTGGCGCTCGCTGCGCGCGTTCAACCTCGAATACCGCTACAAGAACGCGAGCTCGCGGGACTTCTGTGCCATCGTGGAACGCGAGACGAAGGGCGACTGGAAGCGCTTCTTCGACGAGTGGGTGTATGGCGCGGGGTACCCGCGGCTTGCGGGCAGCGTGAAGTCCCAAGATGACGCGATCACGATCGACGTCGAAAACCGCGGCAGCAGCACCACCGGGTTCCACGTGCCGCTGGACCTCGCGTGGAACGTCGGCGACACGCAGCACGCGCAGCGCGTGTGGCTCGAGCCGGGTGAGAACCACCAGACCCTTCCCACCCAAGGAGCCGTCACGTCCCTGCGAATCGTCGGGCTCGAGCGCATCCTGTGCGATGCGGACGTGCGCGCGAACTGAGAGCCTGTGAAGAATTGCCCGCCACCCGTTCGGCGAGCTTGGCCTGATCGCCCCAGCGGGCTTCGTTGGACGAGTGGTCGGGATTTGTTTTCCAGGTTCGAGCGACGAGCAGTTCCGCTCGATCGCTCCAGGAAACCCGCGGCCGCGCCCTGTTCTGGGACGAACCTCGGCCGAACCCCGCATTTCCCGTCAACTTCGAAGCGCACCTCTACCGATCTCTCGCTCGGTTCGCATTTCGGCTCACCCAGCCGACGAGCGAACGTCCCCCCCCATGTGGAACGCATTCACGTCCTGGCTAGCGGGTCTCTTCGGAGGCAAGCCCGCCGCCACGCACACCAGCGCGCGCACGCATCGGTCGACTCCATCTGCTTCGAGCCCGGCACGTCCGAGCTCCTCGCAGACCGCTTCGTCGCCGTCGTCATCGCCTAGCGCGGACCTGCACACGAACCCGTCCTTCACGGAGCCCAAGTCCGCTCTGCCGAGCGGCGCGCCCGCGCCCGCGGAAGCGCAACAGGCTGGGAGCACGGAAGGCACGGCGTTGGCTGCAGCCCAACCGGCGACGTCGCCCGGACACTCTTCGCGGCTGTACGTCGAGCACCACAACCGCGGTGACATGTACCTCGAGGAGAAGGAGCGCGAGCTCCTTGCGCGCATCTGTGCGCGGATCGCGAAGAAGGACCTCGAGCTGCCGCAGCTCCCCTCGACGAGCATGGCCGTCATCGACATGACGTCCAAGAACTCGGCCGAGATCCAGGACATCGTCGACCTGATCGAGAGCGACCCGGTGCTCTCGAGCGAACTCGTGAAGACGGCCAACTCGGCGCTGTACTCGGGCACGGAAGCGGCCGAGACGATCTCGCAGGCCGTCATGCGCCTGGGCTTGCGCAACCTGCGCACGCTGATGTTCTCGCTCTCGATGCGCAGTGCCGTGTTGCGCGACAAGCGCTTGTCGCACTACGCCGAGGAAGTCTGGCGCCAGTCGTACTCGACGGCCTCGATCGCGCGCGCGATCGCCAAGCCCATCGGCGCAGATCCCGATCGCGCATTCCTGCTGGGGTTGCTCGCGGACATCGGCAAGGTTTCGCTGCTCGCGATGCTGCGCAAGGAGATCCCGAAGGGCACCGAGGTGAGCCCCGTGCTCGTCGGTCGCGTCTTCTACTTGTTCCACGAGACGGCCGGTGCGCGCCTCGCCGAAGCCTGGAACTTGCCGGCCGACATCGCGGCGGTCGCGGGCTGTCACCACCGCTACGAAGAGAACCCGCGCGATCCGAAGGACGCGGCGCTCGTCAGCTTGGCGTTGCGGCTCGACATCTTGCTCGGTCAGGACCAAGGCACCGAGTACCGCAGTGCGACGCACGCGCCCGAGATGGACTACCTGCAGCTCTCCGACGAGAAGCGTCGCGAAGTGCTCGACGCGGCCTACACCGCGTTCACGCAGTCCGTCACCGCCGAGTGATCGCTTTCCGTGCGCGCTCGTCGCGCATGGCGTTTCTGCTCGCGAGCGCGTCGCGCACGGCGTGTCAGTGTGCGCGACCGTCGCGCACGGAGTCGAAGTCCCAAGCGTCGATCGAAGGCGCACGCGCGCTGAACACGAGACGCGTCTGCAACGTCGGATGCTCGAGCTCGAGACGGTGCGCATGCAACGCGATGCTCTTGTCGGCGAGCGGCGCCGACGCGCCGTACTTCAGGTCGCCGAGCAGCGGAGTTCCGAGCGATGCCGCCGCCACGCGCAGTTGGTGTGAGCGTCCTGTCTCGGGCTCGAGCAGGTAGAGCGTGCGGCCGGCTTTGCGTTCGAGCACGCTCCAACGCGTGATCGCCTGCTTCGCGAGCTTGGAAGGGCGCGTTTCGACGCGCACGCGGTTCGTGCGCTCGTCCTTCAGGAGCCACTGTGACAGCGCGCCGGAGTTGGCGGGCGCATCCCCTTCGCCGACGCCCCAGTACGACTTGCGCGCGAGGTGCGTGCGGAACTGTGCCGACAAGCGCGATGCGCCCTTCGTCGTGCGCGCGAAGACCATGACGCCGGACACCGGACGGTCGAGCCGGTGCACGATGCCGAGGAACACGTCGCCGGGCTTCTCGAACTCGTGCTGCACCCACTGCTTCGCGCGATCCCACAGGCTTTCGTCGCCGGTTTCGTCGGGGACCGCAGGCACACCCGCTGGTTTCACGACAACCAACAGGTGGTTGTCGGAATGCAGGATCTCGAGCGGCGCACTCACTCGAAACCGCGGCTGAAACGCGCGCAGAATCCGCACGGCAGCGGAAGCCCACCCTCCGCGGCCGCGAGCGCGAGCTCACCCGCTTCGATCGTGCCTTCTCCCAGCTCTCGAAGCAGGTTCTGGAACGTGAGCGGCGAACACCCGATCGCGTACGTCGACAGGATGACGAGCGCGCGCGGTGCAAGCAGGTCGCGCACCGTCGCGACGAGCGGCGCAATCCCGTCCTCGAACTGCCACGTCTCCCCTTTCGGCCCGCGACCGTAGTGCGGTGGATCGAGCAGCACGACGTTGTACTTCGAACCGCGTCGCGCCTCGCGTCGTGCGTATCCGAGCGCGTCGTCCACGACGATGCGCATGGCGTCACCTGCGAGGCCCGACAGCTCCGCGTTCTCGCGCGTCCACGCGATCGAGGCCTTCGATGCGTCGACGTGCGTCACCTCGTACCCGCGCTGTGCGGCAAGCACGCTCGCAGCTCCGGTGTATCCGAACAAATTCAAGAGCCGCGGACGCTCGACGCCGAACAGCGGGAACGACTGCGTCACGCGCTCCCAGTTCGTCGCCTGCTCGGGGAACAAACCGACGTGCTTGAACGGCGTCGGGCGGATGACGAACTGCGCCGCGCCGTACTTCACGTTCCACTGCGGATCGGATCCCGTCGCAACACGCTGGGCTCCCGCGCGCGCTTCCCATCTCCCGCCGCGGTCCGACTCGCGCACGAACGTCAGATCCGCGCGCGCCCACTCCGCTTCCGAAAGTCGCTTCGTCCAGAACGCCTGCGGATCCGGCCGGCGCAGCACGACCGGCCCGAAGCGCTCGAGCTTCTCCGCGCCCCCGGAGTCGATGAGCGCGTGCTCAGGGAACGAAGGCTGTGCGAAGACGACGGGCTGCATCGAGCGCGCACGAATCCGGCGCGGTGCGGAGGATAGCGTGCGGATCGCCGGCGCGCCGCGCTGGGTGCGGCCTGGACACCTACGCCCGGAATCGCAGCGTCGTGGGATCTCTCCGCCCCGACTGCGCTGATACCTGTCAGCTCGCCGCTGCGATGCGCCGCACCGCATCGGACTCGAGGCGCGCGAGCGAGCTCTTGTCGAGACCGAGCAGCGATCCGAGCTTGTCGAGGAACGCGCGCTCGGCCGCATTGACGTCTTCGTCCGCACGCACGACGGCGAACGCGAGCACGTACAAGTCCGATGCGAGCTTGGGATCCTTCACGCCGGCGACGAGCGCTTCGAGCGGACGCGGGCTCTGCATCTCGGCCATCACCTGGGCACTCGCGCCGGCGTTCTTGGCCTCGCGCAGGATGCAGGCGTACTCCTCTTCGCCGAGCTCTCCATCGGCGCGCGATGCGAAGATCAGAATGCCCGCGATGCGCGACGTGCCGTCGATCGGATCGGGCACGACCTCGACCGTCGAGCGCGCGCCGCCGCCGAAGTTGCCGCCGCCAAGACCACTTCCACCGACGAGGCCGCCGAACGTGCCGCCGACGAGCCCGCCGATCATGTCACCGAGATCTCCCCCACGCGCGCCCGTGGAGCTCGGCGCCGATCCCGCGACGATCGTCGGGTTGACGCTGACCTTGGGCTGATGCGTGCGCCAGATCTCGTAGCCGGCCCAACCGAGCGCGGCCGCCGTCAGGAGCGAGCTCCCGTTCAGGAAGGATCCCGATCCGTGCCGCAGGAATCGGCTCGCGCCGAAGTGCGACTTGGGACGCGCGCCGAGCGTGCTTCCGATCAACGTGCCGAGCAGGTTTCCGATCATCGTGGGTCCATCACCGTGAGAGGTTCGCGCGCCGCTACGCCGCCCGAGGGCCGGCATTCTGCCCGTGCGCGCGCAATCCTGTCACGGATCAGGGCCAGAACACGACGCGCAGAGCGCTCGACACCCCCGCGCCCGTGCCGTCGATCTGTGCCGCGTCGCGCACGTAGGCCTGGTAGCACGTCGTGCGACCGATCATCGACCCCGCGATCGGAACGGACCAACTCGAGGCACCCGACGCGTCGAACATCTGCAGACCCAAGCGTGAGATCGGCAGGCCGACGTAGCGCGTCGCGTTGACGAAGGGCACGGACGCGGGCGTCGGTCCGGCGAACACGATGCCGATCCCATGCGGCAGCCCGTTCGTGATGCGCACGTGGAAGTCGCCCGCCGCCTGGCTCGGAGTGCCGGTGAAACCCGCGATCGGTCGCGTGCCGATCGAGGTCAGCTTGCCCGTGCCGTACGGCGCAGGGGCCGGAAGTGCCAGGTACCAAGACGCGGTCGGCTCGCTGTGGACGAAGTCGAGGAGGATGTGCGCGACCTTGTCGCGTCCCTGGGTCGAAGGGTGTGTACCGTCGCTCTGGAAGTCGGCGCACGCCCACGTCAGACCGTCGCTGCGCGGCGTCAGACCGTCGGCCCAATTGTAGGTCCCCCAGTCGATCCACGGCGACACGACGGGACCGCGCGCCGGATCGAAGTTGAGCCCCGTGTCGCCGTTGATCTGGTCCTCGATCAGCCACTTGCACGAGAAGCCCTGCTCGTACGAGTACGGCTCAGGGTTGAGCAGCGACGTCGCGTATCCGGCGTAGATGCGCGAAGCAACGAAGCACACGCGCGCGTTCGGGAACTTGGTGCGCAGGATGTTCATCACGGTCTCGAACTCGGCGCGCAACGTCTGTGCGTACGCCGGCCAGCCGTTGGTCGGGCTCGCGTCGGCTTCCTTGAACCAGATCGCCTGCACTTGCGCGTCGGTGACGCCGGATGACTGCAGGCGCTGCTCGACGACGGTCCAGAAGTTCGCGTTCGGGTCGGTGAGGATCAGCGCCGTCTGTCCGCCTTGCGCACCGTCGACGAGCATCACGTTCGGGTTCTTCAGCGAGTCGGCGTTGCCGAGTTGCACGAAGCGCGAGAACTCCTGCGTCGCGTTCGACATGCCGATCGAGAGGAAGACGACCTTGCCGTTCGCCGCCGGCACACCACTCGAGTCGCGCGGCAGGATCTGCGCCGCTTGCGCCAAACCGTCGATCGTGTGCCGCTCGGGGCGCACGTTCGTGCCGCCGGGGTAGAGGCCACCGACCTGTCCCTGGTACGTGCCCAGCCCGAGGTCGTTGATCGGCACGAACCCGACCGAGGTCTGCGCGCAGTTCTGCGCGTTGGCGACCGCGCCGATGAAGACGAAGAGAGCAGGGACGATCAGGGAAATGCGCATGGAGATCTCCGTTCCGGAAGCCAGGCCGATACCGGCCTGAACCCAGAACTTCTCCTGGAGTCTCGCTCCGATTCGCGGGTTTGTCGCGAGGAATTCTAAGTCGGGGCTTCCATACCTAGCACTGCGAGGTATGTTGACCCCCATGAGCGACGCCCTCTCCAAGGACCTCGTGGCCGCTTCGAGCAAGCCGATCGTGCTCTCGATCCTCGCGCGCGGGGAAAACTACGGCTACGCGATCCTCCAGGAAGTGCGCGAGCGCTCGAACGGCCGGCTCGAGTGGACGGAAGGGATGCTGTATCCCGTGCTCCACCGCCTCGAGGAACAGAAGCTGATCCGCGCGCACTGGGTCGTCGGCGAAAGCGGACGCAAGCGCAAGTACTACCGCCTCAGCCGCAGCGGGTCGCAAGCGCTCGAGGTCGAGCGCGAGCATTGGATGGCCGTCGACGGAACGTTGAAAGCACTGTGGGGATGACCATGTCCGACATCGAAACGCTCATCGAGGGATGGAGATGCACGCTGCTCGCGCGCGAAGGGATGAGGGTCGAGCACGCCGACGAACTCGAAGATCACTTGCGTCTCGAGATCGCGCGCTTGCAGGGCGGCGCTTTGTCGGAGCAGGAGACTTTCTTGGTCGCGGCGCATCGTCTCGGCAATGCAGATGCGATCGCTGCCGAATTCGAGCACGCGGATCCGCGCTCGGCGTGGCGTCGTCGATGGATCTGGATGTTGTCCGGTTACCTCGGGATCAGCGTCGCGCTACGCGCTGATCTGATCGCCGCGAGATACGCCGAGCTTGCGCCATCCCGCCAAGGATGGGGCGACCTCTTGTTCCCTGTGGTTTTCATCCTCGGGCTCACGGCATTGGTCGCGTTCGCGTGGTGGACGGGGTATGCCCGGAGAGCAGCCAACGGAACGTCACGGTTCTCCGCGAGTCCACGCAGCCGCCAGTTCGTCCTCGCCTGGGCGATTCTTGGCGGCATCGTGCTGTCTTTCGCGCCGCTGCTCGGTCAGTGGATGAGGCAGTTGAGTTGGATCCCGGACGGCATGGGCGTCGTCTCGAGCCGCTCCGTGTTCCTCTTCCTCATGCAGTTGTTGTTCTGGCTCGCGCCGACGATAGCGCTCGCAATCCTCGTCTGGCGTGATCGTGCGAAACAGGGAGTTCGTGCAGCCGTTTTGGCTGCCGGAATCTGACGTCGGTTCAGTCAGCGGAGAGGATCGGATCAAGCGCCTGCGATTCTCCCGCGCGCTGCTTCCACGACATCCCGATTGCGGAACGCTCCAGCTGTGAGCTCCGACAAGCGCGCGCGTACTCCGGGGGCGAATCGATCGACGGTCGCGATCCCAAGCAGTTGGATCGCGTCTCTGCAATCCCACAGGCACTCGCGGGCGAAGCGATCGACATAGGTTTGCGGATCGGTGACGTGCATGGCGTGTGCCGCTTCTTGTCGCAGCCGCGAATAGTGCGCTTCGATGAATGCGCGCTCGACATCCGGTAGGCGTCCGGCTGCGGGCAACCGTCGCAACGCCTCGAGAATGCCGCAAGCACGGTACGACTCGGCCGGATCGGCGCAGCACTGCGCGAGGCCACTCGCGAGGAGCGGGATGTCGTCGTACGTGGCGTGCTCGGCCAGGATGCTCAACCCCCACGCGCTGTACGGCCAGTCGGGATGTTCGAACCAGACACGTCCCAACTGGAGGGCGAGCTCAGCGGGTTGTGCTTCGAGCGCTCTCCCCACGTAGACCATGCATCCCAGACGCAAATTTGGGTTTGCTTCGACGAACTCTCGCAACGCGTCGAAGGCAGCTGGGCTGCTGATGTACCTCAGCGCACCCAAGGCGCGGCGGCACACTTTCAGGTTCGATGGATCCAGGTGACGCACGAGCACCGGCAGATCGGACGGGCGCACGACATCGGCGATCCTCGACACGACGAATTCGCCTGCGCGCGGGTTGCCATGATCGGGTGCGTCGGAGAGCAGGAGCTCCTCGAGTGCCAGCCCCTCGAGCGACGCATTCACAGTTGCATCGCGAGCGAGCTCGGCCTTTCGCGCGCGCATGCCTGCGTCGATCCGCGGATGCTTGCGTCGCCACATCGGCCAGGGTCCTTCGTCCTCGTCCCAGGGCAATTCACTTTCGAGATCGTCGTCGTCCACGGCGCGGGACATCAGGACTTCGTCGAGTCCTTCAAGCGCTCGAGGCGTGCCGATGCGCACCAGCACGGAGAACCAGGGTGACCAGTTCGCGGAGTTCCGCGCCAGATCGTGCATCAGATCCAGGGCTCGCGGATCACCGCGCTCCCCGAGCGCCTCGACGACGGTGAAGGGCAGGAATTCGCTGAACCAACGATTCGACGGCGTATGCGCGCGCACGAGCTGCTCGATCTCTGCGAACGGCATGCGCGCGTGGATCATGAGATCCGCGTACATCTCTGCGTGGCTTTCGACCTGCGGATCCCAACGCGGATCGTTCGCAA
Source organism: Planctomycetota bacterium (assembly GCA_038330085.1). Lineage (GTDB taxonomy): Bacteria > Planctomycetota > UBA1135 > UBA1135 > JAEUIA01. The sequence goes on from JBBQNP010000061.1 coordinate 18,805, forward strand.
TGATGTCGAGCAAGAGCGGGCAGAGTTCGTCCGCAGTTACTTCGAGAGCGGCGAGGAATCCCGCGCCGCGCCCGCGTTGCAATTGGCCCTTCAGAGTGTCGGCCGGAGCGATCCAAACGTCGCGCCGATCGTCGTACTTGCCCTCCGACGTCATCGCCTCAAGCCCGATTGCCCTATGCACGCACACGCACCCGCACAAGAACGCGGGTTCCGCGAAGCGCCTGCAACAACGAAGCAGCCGCACGGTCCATGGACCGCACGGCTGCTCTCGTACTCACACTGCGTCGCGATCAGGCGTTCTTGACCTTCGCGAGCTCGGCCAGGTGGGCCGCGCGTCTACCGGCGTTCGTGTTCGGGAACTTCTTGTCGAGCGACTCGGCCTTCTTCACGTTCGCGGGATCGAAGGGCTTCTTCTTCGAGATCTCTTTCACGAAGTTCGCCCAAGCCTTGTCGGCTTCCTTTTCCGCCGCCATGTCGGGCGCAGCCAGACGCGTGACCTGCGCAGCGACCTGCGTCTCGAGATCCGGCGTGCCCTTGACGGCCTTCGCCAACTCGCCGGCGAGCTTGTCTGCATCGGCCGGATAGCCGTTGTCGACCAGCCACTTCACGCGTGCGATCTGGCGCTTCGCCATCGACAGGAACTGCTCGTGCGCGGCCTTCGCCTCGTCGGAGCCGACCTTGTCGCATTCCGCGAGAGCTGCCGAGACCTCGCCCTTCATGTACGCGATCCACGCGGGCTTCAACGCTTCCGGCGTACCTTCCGGCGGCGCCTTGCTCTTCTTCACTTCGGCTTCGACCGCGGCTTCGAACTTCTTGCCGAAGCTGCCGGGGTTGCCTTGCATGATCACCTTGCCGTCGACGCCGATCAGCGCGGTCTCCGGCAGACCGGTTCCGACCGTCGGGATCGGACGTTCGTCGGTCCAGATCGCGTTGTTGCCCATCCACTTGCTGCGCCACGCGAACGACTCGTAGTCCTCGCGGGTGTGGGCTTGGCTCTCGACGAAGATGACTTGCACGTCATCGCCGTACTTTTCCTGCAGCTTGATGGAGGTCGGCACGGACCCCCCGATGCAGTTGGGTCAATGCGTGCCCCAGAAGTCGATGACGATCGGTTTGCCGCGCAGGTCATCGGAGCCCGTGATGCCCATCGAGTTGACCGGCGGCTTGCTGAATTTGAAGCTCACTCCGTCGTCGGACGGAGCCGAGCGGAACGAGACGAGTGCCGCGATCATGGCGGCGGTCGAAAGGACTGCGACGGTTGTTTTCATCTGGCCTCGGGATAAGGACGTCTGCCGACCCTTCAACGCTAGCCGGGCATCAGAAGGCCCGCAAGCAGCCGCCCGGTTGCGCTCGAGGATATCAGCACAGAAGGAGTGCAACCTGCGCCGCGGCTCGCGCAGCGATTTACGAAGAACGAGCCAACGGAGCCGCGGCCGGCTCGGGCGCAAATCGGGTGGGAAACGCACAGGCTCGGTAACACGTACAGTGCTGGAACTACTCGGAGAAGGAGGTCGGTTTGCTCGCACTTCGCTGGATCCTGGCTGTCGTGCTGATTCCGTCGACGTTCGCCGTGCAGGCGGATGCGCTCAAGTACGAACGCACCGGTCGCCTCGTCGACGAGGCCGGCATGCCCATCCAATTCCGGCCTGTTTCCCTCGTCGCGATCTGGGCCGAGGCGGACGAGGAAATGGCCGAGGGCATTCCTGGCTCGCGGTTGTTGGGCAAGGCGTCGACCAAGGCCGACGGGTCGTTCGTGATGCGTCTCCACGATCTTCCGACGGCGTCCGAGCGCAAACGCTGCGTGTTCGATCTGGCCGTCGACGAGGACGACGCGAAGTACGCGCGGTACGTGCGCTTGTACGAGGACATCGATCTGCAGCCGGGACCTCGCGATCTCGGTCAGCGTGTTGCGGAGCGATCGGTGCCGATGGCCGCAGGACAAGTCGTCGACGATCGCGGCGAAGTCGTGACGAGCGCGCAGGTCCACGTCGTCCATCGCTTGGTGCGGGCCGAGCATTCGAGCCCCGCAACGTGGACCCTCGACGAACACCTGTTCGACGGCAGGGGGAACTTCGAGCTGCAGTGGAGCCTGACGCCGAAGTTCGTGGCGTTGCAGGCGTTCGCCGTGGATCACCTGCCCTCGCCGGTGGTGTGGGTCAAGAACGGGGCGCACGACGTTCGGCTCGAGGTCACGCGTTTCGGCTCGATCGACGGACACGTCTTGATCGACGACGTCGTCGCGCGCGCCAAGATTCCGATCTGGGTGGACGTGGCTCCCCCGGACGACGCCGATCATGCGCTCTGGCAACCGAGCGCGTACCTGGACGGCCTCGAGTTCCATCGCGGTCCGCTTGCGCCCGGACGTTGGGCATTGCGCGCCGGCTTCGAAAGGGCCAGCAATGCGCTGACGGTTCCGATCGACGTGCACGCAGCGAATGGCACGCAGCCCATCACGGTCGACCTGCGCGGGAAGTTGCCCGTTCGATACCTCGACCTCGTCGACGAAGCAGGCAGCAGGATCACGACGCAGCCGATGTTCGAGCCTGTGCCGTGCGGCAAGACCTTGTTGGTTTCAGGAGAACCCCGGTCGATGCTGGCGCTGGTCGGACCGGGCGAGTTCGACGACTTTTGGGTCGGAGCCGACGGATACCGGCTTCAGCATCTCGGTCCCGGCCAAGGTGATCAGCGGGTGGTGCTCCACCTCGGACTGCGCGCGACTTTCCACTTGCCCGCCGGACTGCAACTGCCGCCGAAGCCGTGGAGGCTCGCGTTCGCCGTCGATCCGCTCGTCGAAATCGACCCGAACCACGTGTTCACGCCGGGCGACCTGTACTCGTGGAGCAAGACCTTCGCGTTCGACGCAGCGGGTGACGTGACGCTCATCCTGCCGAATTGGGGGAAGTGCGACGTGTCGTGGTCGCTCTTGAACGGTGACGAACGTCGGCGGTTGGTGCCGACGCGTATCGAGATCCCCCCTCGGAATGATCCGCAGCGCATCGAGATCCAGCCCGACGCGAAGGACTACGCGGCTGCTCTCGAGAAGCTGAAGGCTCGCTGATCGAAGTGGCCCGCTCATAGCGGCAACGATCGTCATCGATCGAGCGTGCTGGTAAGCTCGCGCGGATGTCCTCGGTCGGACCGAACACCCGCGTACGCAAGGCGAAGTTGCGCGTCGGGAGCGTTCCCTACCTCGTCGGGCGGCCCCTCGACGAAGGGCTCGAGACGGAGAGGGACATCGAACTCGTGCGCCGCGTTCCGGCCGAGCTCGTGGCCATGCTGCGCGAGGGTGCCATCGACGTCGCGCTCGTCAGCTCCATCGAGCTCTTCCGTCAGCCGGGATACCGCTTCATCGACGGCCTCGCGGTCGCGGGCGACGGCTTCGTCGCGAGCGTCCAGGTGTTCTTGCGCAAGGCGATCGAGGACGTGCGCACGCTCGCGCTCGATCCGTCGAGCAGGACGGCGGCGACGTTGGTGCGCGTGCTGTTCGAGCGGCGCCTCGGCGGTGATCAGGGACTGCCGCGCGAGCGCGTCGAGTTCGTGGAAGTCTCTGCGCAAGACGACGTGCGCGGGCTCGGCACCGACGCGTGGTTGCGCATCGGCGATCCGGCGTTGCGCGAGTGGCTCGCTCCGAATCCGCCGAGCGTCTTCAACCCCTCGCAGGCTTGGTCGGAACGCACCGGATTGCCCTTCGTCTTCGCGTGCTGGATCGTGCGGCCCAATATTGATCTCGTCGATGCACAGATCGAGGCCTTCGTGAGGTCACGTCAGCGCGGCACGGCGCGGCGCGAGGAGCTGGCGCGCGAGGCGGCGCGCGAGTGGAACCTGCCGCTCGAGGCTTGCCGCAAGTACCTGCTCGAGGAATGTCGCTACGATCCGGGCGCTTCGATGCGGCCCGCGCTGCGCAGGTTCCGCGACGAAGCGGCGCCGATCGGTTTGTGCGACGGAAGCCTGGACCCGGAGCCCATCGGGATCGCGCATGTCACCTAGGATCCTCGAGGTCGATCACTGTCCGCACTGCAAGGCGGCGCTCTCGAAGCCGACGCCGCGCGTGTGCCCGGTCTGCGGAGGGTCGTTGCAGAAGCGCTTCCTCACCGCAGGATGCTTGAGTTCCGCGCCGCCGCTCTTGCTCGTCGCGTGGGGATTGTGGCACCTCGTCGAGTACGTCTTCGCGCGGGCGTTGCAATCGTGAGCGAGCCTCACTAGGTTCGCACTCGAGGGCCCACTTGACTGCGAAACAAACTGTCGCTGCGACACCGTCGCTGTTCGATCTCGAGGAAGAACAAACCGACGCGCTCACGCCGAAGGCTGCGTCCAAACCGGCGAAGCAGCAGCCTGAGCGCAAGATGACGGCCGAAAAGCGCACGACGTCCAAGCGCTCGCCAGCGAAGAAGGGCGAGAAGGGCAAAGGCAAGCCGCCTGCGAACGACTCTGCGGACGATCCGGCGGAGGAGGACGGCGAAGAAGATGGCGATGTCGAGAACGGGGAAGACGTAGCGTCCGAGGTCGAGGCCGGATCCGACGCGGGCGAATCCTCCGACAAGTCGGCGAAGCCCGCCAAGTCCGCACCTAGGGCTGAGAAGACCGGCACGCGCAAGTCGGCGGCGGAAATGGCGACGCGCCAGCGCGACATTTCCGTCGCGGAGTTCTTCACCAAGAACCGCCACCTGCTCGGCTTCGACTCGCCGCTCAAGGCGCTCTTGACTGCCGTGAAAGAAGCCGTCGACAATTCGCTCGACGCCTGCTAAGAAGCCGGCATCCACCCGGAGATCCAAGTCGAGATCACGCCGACCGGCGAAGACCGCTTCCGCATCGCCGTCGAGGACAATGGTCCCGGCATCGTCGCCGAGCAGATCGGCAAGGTCTTCGGCAAGCTCCTCTACGGCTCGAAGTTCCACAAGCTCAGCCAGTCGCGCGGACAACAGGGCATCGGCATCAGCGCCGCCGTGATGTACGGCCAGCTCACGACCGGCAAGCCCGCGCGCGTCCTCTCGCGCACCGGCAAGCGCGCCGACGCGCACGAGTTCCTGCTCGCGGTCGACACCTCGCAGAACAAGCCCGACATCCACGACCGGAAAGTGTCCGCGTGGGAGAAGGACCACGGAACGCGCGTCGAGATCGAGATGGAGGCGCGATACCAGAAAGGTCTGCGCTCCGTCGACATGTACTTGAAGCAGACCGCGATCGCGAACCCGCACGTCACGATCCACTACACCGATCCGGGTGGTGAGAAGGTCACGTACGAGCGCGCGACGAAGGAGCTCCCGGCCGCCGTCGAGGAGATCAAGCCGCACCCGCACGGCGTCGAGCTCGGTCGCCTCATCGGCATGCTCAAGGACACGCCTTCGCGGTCGCTGTCGGGCTTCCTGCAAGAGGAGTTTTCCCGCGTCGGGCGCAAGGTCGCACTCGACATCTGCAAGCTCGCGAAGGTCGGCGACAAGGCCTACCCGACGCGCATCGCGCGCGAGGAAGCCAGCGCTCTCCACGACGCGATCCAGAAGACGAAGATCTCGGCACCCAGCACCGCGTGCATCTCGCCGATCGGCGAAGCGCTCGTGCTCCAGGGCCTGAAAAAAGAGCTCGAAGCCGACTTCTACTTCGCCAACTCGCGGACACCGTCGGTCTACCGCGGCAACCCGTTCGTCATCGAAGTCGGCATCGCGTACGGCAAACCGGGCGGCGTCGGTCTCGACCTCACGGAGGAAGGCCGCATCGTCAAACGAGACAAGGCCGTGATCGCGACCGAGGAACTGGTCGGCAACGCCGATGAGCCGGTCCGCGTGTTG
>JBBQNP010000062.1:0-24517 GCA_038330085.1 Planctomycetota bacterium
GACAGCAGTTTACAACCCGAAGGCCTTCATCCTGCACGCGGTGTCGCTCCGTCAGGCTTTCGCCCATTGCGGAAGATTCTCGACTGCAGCCTCCCGTAGGAGTCTGGGCAGTGTCTCAGTCCCAGTGTGCCGGACCGTCCTCTCAGACCCGGTAGCCGTCATCGCCTTGGTGAGCCATTACCTCACCAACTAGCTGATAGCCCGCAACCTCCTCCTAGAGCAGCAGCTTGCGCCACCGTTTACCAGCTCGAAGATGCCTTCATGCTGGACCATCTGGCTTTACCCACCGTTTCCAGTGGTTATTCCAGTCTCATGGGTAGATTGGTTACGTGTTACTCACCCTTTCGCCGCTTTACTCGTCTTGCGACTTTCACGCTCGACTTGCATGCCTAAGCCACACCGCTAACGTTCGTTCTGAGCCAGAATCAAACCCTTCATAGAAAAGTTTGTCTTGCTTAAATTGGAGTCGAGGCCGCACCACACAGCTTGCCTTGTGAGCACGCTGCTGGCCGGAAACCTCGTTGCTCGCACGGATTCAAGGGCCACCCTTGTTTTCAAAGATCATGCGGATCTGTCTGGTTGCCGGCGCGGCACGAAGCCGTTTCGACCACCGCGCGAGTCCGCCTCGCGCCCCTCCAGAAGCACACCGAACTAGCGGTGCGGCGACCTTTGGGGAGGCGGATAGTAGTGTTTTTGAGTCCCCCGTCAACCGCGACCCGAAGAGAATTCGGCGGGCACTGCCTTCCCCGACGCAAGTCTTGACCCAGTAAACGCTTGGGTTGATTCGTGCTGTCGAAGAAAGGCCCCGATTCCAGTCATTTTGGAGGTTGGAGGACCTTGCTTTCCAGCAGCCGGACCAGCCTAGAGCTCGACGCTGATCACGGCGTCCTTCGGAAGGATGTCACACAGCTCCTCGACGTCGGCGTCGCGCATGCGGATGCAGCCCTGGCTCTGATCCTTGCCGACACTGGTGGGGTCGTTCGTGCCGTGGAAGCCGAGGCCCGAGGTCTCCCCTGTAGGCAGCATCCAGGCGATCCAGCGCGTCCCAAGCGGGTTTTCTGGGTCTCCGTAGGGCACGGGGCTGCCCCCCGGCCGGAACCACATCGGCTTCTCTTTCTTCTCCCCCACCGTGTACGTCCCGACCCGCGTTGCCTTGCCTTCCTTGCCGACGCCGACCTCCCACGCCGCCGCGACCTCGTCCCCCAGCAGGTAGAAGGCCCAGTGGGCATCGAGGTCGACCAGCATGTGGGCCCGATCCGTCGGAACGCGCAGGACCTGTCCGGGACGAAGCACGCTCCCGCTGATCTGGTTGGCCCGCTCGATCTGACCCGTGCAGATCAACAGCTCGGGATGCTCCTGCAGGACGCGCTTGCGCAGCGCGATCAGGAAGTCGCCCGGCTCGACCTTGATCGTGACGGCGGGCCAATCGCCGTTCTTGTCCCAGCGATATCCGCGCTGGGCCGTGTTGAGCCCCTCCGACCAACGCCTCAGGACGGCCGGGTCCGCGGCCCATGGCGCGTGTACGTAGTCGAGAAGGAGCTCGGAGTAGGTGCGGGCAGCGGACTTGTTCTTCCCGGCGGCCCGATCGGCGTCCGCCATCCCTCCCGCGGCGACCATGGCGCCCGCACGAACGAGGAGGCTCTCGCTCTCGAGTGCGGCCGAGATGGGTGCGTTCTGGCGATGGTCGATGCAGCGCTTCAGGAAATCGCGCTCGTCGGCATGCACGTCCGGCGATTCCTCGAGGCCCTGGAGCAGACGGGTCGCTTCGGGCTCGGCACCCGTCAGCGCCTTTGAAAGAGCGAGGGCGTAGTCGCGCCTCGAGCGGGAGAGATCGCTGCGTGTGGAGACGAGCGCCGCGAAGCCCTTTGGGTCGGAGACCAGAGCCCGCGCGAGCTCGATGTCCGAGGCGAGGTCGCCGCTGCGAGACCTCGAGCTGCCGGAGCCCTGTTGCTGCGCGTCCGACGCAACCGCCGGGGACGGAGTGGGCGCTGCGGCCTGCGGCGCGGGCTTGGAGGCCGGTTTTTCGGATGCGGCCGGTACGACAGGGATCCCGCCCTCGAGGCTCGCTCTCGAACTGACAGGCTCCTTGGACGGCACTGGGTCGGACTTGGCGACCTGCACAACGGCAGAATTCGTCGCGAATCCCGCGGGAAGCACCGCTCCTGCACCACTTCCTGCGGGCTGGGCCGCGCCGGCCGCACTCGTGCCGGAGGTCGACGTGCTTGCTAGCGCCGTCGCGTCACTGCTGCCGAAGGAATGCCAGACGAACCAGACCAGGATCCCGCCCAGGAGCAGGAGCAACGTTGCGCGCATCACGGACCCACCTCGCCCAGGAACGCGAACGACGGGAGCGGCGGACGAACGACCGCTCTCGGCGGTTGAGAGAGCACGAAGAGAGAGCACGGGGTCTCCGGCCGGACCGTTCCGGTCATGACCCGGAACCTTGTGGCTCCAGGGGGGCCCAACAAGCTGCGGGGTTTCCGCAGCATCGAACAGGGCCCGTGGGATCGTTGTTCGGCTCCAGGGATCGAGACCGGTCACCTGACCGCCAGGGTTCCCCCGTGACCGCAACCTATCGCAGCGACTGCGCGCTCACAAGCGACGAAATTTCTAGAGACGCGCGAGGCTCACGCGGAGCGTGCGACCTTCGCCGAGATCGAACTTCTCCTTCGATCCGTCGGGGAAGGGCGCGCCGCCGAGGGTCGACTCCACCGCGAGCGTTTCGTTGCGGATGAGGTCGGCGTGCACGTTCAAGGCTGCGGTGAGCAACGCGTCGCCCCCGCCGTCGAGCCGCAGGCGGATGCGCTCTTCGACGGCCAGGCCGGCGCTCTTGCGCAAGCCGTTGATGCGGTTCACGACCTCGCGCGCGAGGCCTTCGGCGATCAGATCGTCGTCGAGTTGTGTGTCGAGGTACACGACGAGGCGTCCGTCGGTCTCCACGTCGAACTGCGCGGAGGTCTCGACCTTCACGTCGACGTCTTCAGGACCGATGTCGACCGTGTCGGACCCGAGGGTGAGAGTCACGTTCCCGCCTGAGCGCAGACGCGCGACGGCGGTCGGATCGAGCGCTTCGATCTCGGCTGCGGCGGCTTTCATCAGCCCGCCGATGCGCTTGCCGAGCACGCGGAAGTTGGCCTTGGCGCGCAGGCGGCAGAGTTGGCCGTCGTCGGCGGCCAGGCTACCGAACGACTTGATGTTCAGCTCGCCCAGGACTTGGTCTTGGGCGAACGGCGTGCGCAGCAGCTCCAGGCTGCGCTCGTCCGGCGAGCGCACGTGGAGTGCACGAAGTGGCGTGCGGATCTTCAGGTTGGCGCGTTCGCGCAGCGCGCGGCCCATCTCGACGACCTTCACGACGACACGCATGCTGCCTTCGAGGTCGGCGTCGACAAGGCTCCCGTCCGCTTCGGGCAGCCGTTGCGCATGAACCGACCCGCGGCCAGGTGCCAGCCGTTCGAACAACATCTCCGGCAGGAACGGTGCGATCGGAGCGAGGAGCAACGCCACCGTCTCCAGTGCTGAGTGCAGCGTCGCGAACGCGGAGAGCTTGTCGGCACCGACGCCCTTCCAGAAACGGGCGCGGTTGCGGCGGATGTACCAGTTCGAGAGCTCGTCGACGACGAACTCTTCCAGCGCCGCGCACGCACCCGACAGGTCGTACGCGCTCATGCGCGCGCGCACGTCGAGGATCAGCGACTGGGTCAGCGACACGAGCCAGCGGTCGATCTCGGGTCGTGAGCGCGGCGCCGGCGCACGGTCGCGCGCAGGATCGAAACCGTCGGCGAGGCGCGCGTAGTCGGCGAAGAACTTGTAGCTGTTCTGCAGCGTGCCGAAGAACCGCTTGCGCTCTTCGAGCAGTCGCGTCGCGTCGAAGCGCTTGGGCAACCATGGCGCACCGCTCGCGAGGAGATACCAGCGCACTGCATCGGCGCCGTGCTCTTCGATCGCCTTCCACGGATCGACGACGTTGCCCAGGCGCTTGCTCATCTTGACGCCGTCCTTGTCGAGGACGAGCCCGTTGACGACGCACGTCTTGTAGACAGGTCCCTTCGGAAGGTCGGTGCCGGGGATCTCGGTGAGCAGCGTTCCGATCGCGTGCAGCGTGTAGAACCAGCCGCGCGTCTGGTCGAGGCCCTCGGCGATGAAGTCGGCGGGGAACTGGTCGGAAACCAGCGCTTTTCCCGTGCCAAACGGCCAGTGGTACTGCGCATACGGCATCGCGCCGGAGTCGAACCAGGCGTCGAGCACGGATTTCGTGCGCACCATCTTTCCGCCGCACGTGCACGCGAACTTCACGTCATCGATGAGCGGCTTGTGGTTGTCGAAGCCCTCGGGCAACGTTCCCGCGAGCTCACGCAACTCAGCGACGCTGCCGACAGCGCGCTCCGTGTCGCACTTGTCGCACACCCAGAACGGCAGCGGCGTCCCCCAGTAGCGATCGCGCGAGATGTTCCAGTCGATGTTGTTCTCGAGCCACTCGCCGAACCGACCCGTGCCGATCTCGGGCGGAATCCAGTTGATCTGCTTGTTGAGCTCGACCATCCGCTCCTTGTGCGCGCTCGTGCGCACGTACCAGGCGGGGGTCGCGAAGTAGAAGAGCGGCGTGTCGCAGCGCCAGCAGTGCGGATAGCTGTGGTTCTCGCGCGCCTTCTTGAACAGGAGTCCGCGCTGCTTGAGGTCCTCCATCAGCGTGTCGTCCGCGTCCTTGAAGAACGTGCCGGTCTTCACCGCACCGACATCGACGACGAACTTGCCTTCGGGACCGACGGCCTGCTTCACCGGCAGTCGATAGCGCGCCGCCGTGTTCCAGTCGTCGACGCCATAGGCCGCCGCTTGGTGAACGACGCCGGTACCGTCGTCTGCGGAGACGTATTCCGCTTGGATGACCGAGTGCAGGAAGTGATCGTCGGGCTGCCAGCCACCCGGCTCGACTCGCGGGACCGCACCGGAAAATAGCGGCGAGTACTTGTCCCCCACTCCGCCCTCACGGCCTGATTCCCCGGCGAACTCGCGCCCGAACCGCGTCTCGAGCACCTCGAAATCGTCGCCGAACAGCGTCTTCGCGCGAGCTTTCGCGACGATCAAGCGCTCGTAGCCGCGACTCCCCTTCTCTTCGCCCTTCGGCACGGCGATCGGCACGCGTGCGGTGACGTACTCGAGGTTCGGATGCACGGCGAGCGCGATGTTCGATGGCAGCGTCCACGGCGTCGTCGTCCACGCGAGGAAGCTCGTCTTCTCGCCCTTCTCCTCACCGACGACGAAGCGCACGTACACGCTCGGATCCAACTCGTCGCGGTACACACCGGGCTGACCGAGCTCGTGTGAGCTCAAGCCCGTCCCGCAACGGCCGCAGTACGGCAGCACCTTCTTGCCGCGGTACACGAACCCCGCCTGGTGAAACTTCGCGAGGATCGACCACACGCTCTCGACGTAGTCGGCGTCGTACGTGACGTACGGATGCGCGTAGTCGAGCCAGTAGCCAATCCGCTCTGACAGCTCCTCCCAGTCCTTGCGGTACGTCCACACGGACTTGCGACACTCCGCGTTGAACTCGGCGACGCCGAACTTCTCGATCTGCGGTTTGCCGCTGATGCCGAGCTTCTTCTCCACTTCGAGTTCGACGGGCAACCCGTGCGTGTCCCAACCCGCTTTGCGCACGACGCGCTTGCCGTTCATCGTCTGGAAGCGGCACACCGAGTCCTTCACAGTGCGTGCGAAGATGTGGTGGATGCCCGGCTTGCCGTTCGCGGTCGGCGGCCCCTCCCAGAACACGAAGGATTCCGACTGCTCGCGCGCGCGCAGCACGTGCTCGAACGTCTTCTGCTCGCGCCACGCACGCAGCGTCTCCGTCTCCGCCGAGGCAGGGCTCGAGCCAATCGAGTCGGCGAGCGGAGCGAAGAGGCGCCTCGTGCCGGCCTGAGCCGCAGTGCCGGCCTGAGCCGCAGTGCCGGCCTGAGTCGTGCTGTCGGTCGGCGTTGTCTTTTCGTGCGGGGCCATCCGCCCCCTCTTCTACCAATCCAGCTACCAACGTTGCGCGTGGATTTCGCGCGCGATGCGGTCGGCGAGCTCGAGCGCCGCGCGACCGTCCTCGCCGGTCACCTCGGGCTCGGTGCCGGTCTGCACGCTCTGCAGGAACGAATCCAGCTCCGCCTGAAGCGGCCGCTCGCCCTGCAAATCGAGCTCGACGACCGAGAGCACCTTCTTCGTGATCCAGTCCTGCTGCGCTGCCAGCGCCGACAGGTCGAACTCGCGCAACGCCTCGCGCCCGCTCTCGAACTCCGGCCCCTTCGTGATCATCAAGCCGTAGTTCTTCGTGAAGTCGAGCGACACATAGCCCTCGCTCGAGAACATGCGGAAGCGGCGCATCGGTGCGAGCGACGCTCGGCTCGCCGTCACGTTGGCGCGCGCGCCGTTCTCGAACACGAGGCGCACCGACGCGACGTCCTCGCGGTCGGTCAGAATCGATCCGCCCGCTGCGTCGAGGCTCTGCACGGGCGAGCCGATCAGGTCGAGGATCAGGTCGAGGTCGTGGATCATCAAATCGTGCACGACGCCGACATCGGTGCTGCGGAAGCTGAACGGGGCCAAACGATGGCACTCGATGAAGCGCGGCTTCACCTGCATCTCGCGCACTTTGCGCAGGCCCGGCTGGAAGCGTTCGACGTGCCCAACCGACAGCAGCGCCTTCCCGCGCTTCGCAGCGGCGAGGATCGCGTCGGCCTCGGGAATGCTCGCGGCGAGCGGCTTCTCGACGAGGCAGTGGACGCCGCGTTCGAGCAGCGGCACTGCGACCTGCGCATGCAGCGCAGTCGGCACGGCGATGCTGACCGCTTCGACCGAGCTCGGCAGCGCGTCGACTTCGCCGTATGCATCGCACTTGCACTCCGTCGCCAGCGCGCGCGCGCGTTCGAGGCTCGGATCGATCACGCACACGAGCTCGGCGCGCGGGTTCGCGGCGTAGATCTTCGCATGGAACTTGCCCAGGTGTCCGACGCCGATCACGGCGACGCGGACCGGACGCGTGAGGGTCGTGCTCGCCGCGCTCGCGTTCCCTCCACTCGTCGCACCGAGGCTCATCTTCCAGCGACTCCGGCCAGGACGCGCTCCTGTCCCTGACGCAGGAATTCTTCGCGCCGGCTCTCTCGGAAGCGGCCTTTCGCGCCCTTTTCCGTGTCCTCCAGCGCATGCACCAGGTTCATCACGAGCGTCAAAGAGCCGAACTCGCTCTTGAGCTCGTCGAGCGTCTGCTTGCGCGTGTTGCCCGACCGGTAGATGCGCCGGAAAGCGATCTCGAGCGCTTCGATCTGCTCGGGCACCTGCCCGCCGCGCGCGAGACCGATCTTGTTGACGCCGCGCACACGGCTCGGATGTCCCTCGATGATCATGTACGGCGGCACGTCCTGCACCATGCGCGTCATCCCACCCACGTAGGCGAATGCGCCGATCGTGACGAAGTGATGCGCCGCCGATCCGCCCGAGATGTTGGCGTTCTCCCCGACGAAGACGTGACCGGCGAGCATCACGTTGTTCGCCATGATGATCCGGTCGCCGAGGTCGCAGTCGTGCGCGACGTGCGAACAGGCCATGAACAAGCAGTCGCTGCCGATGCGCGTGAGCCCGCCGCCCTTGACCGTGCCGCGGTTGATCGTGACGAACTCGCGGATCGTGTTGCGGTTGCCGATGACGAGCTGAGTCGGCTCGCCCTTGTACGAAAGATCCTGCGGCGGACCGCCGAGACCTGCTTGCCCGACGATCAGGTTGTCCTCGCCGATCGTCGTGACACCGTCGATCACGACCTGCGGACCGATCTTGGTGCGATCGCCGATGCGTACCTGGCTTCCGACCACGCAGTAGGGACCGATCTCGACGTCGACGCCGATCTCGGCGCCGCTCGCGATGACGGCAGTCGGATGGATCTTGGGAGGCGAACCGTTCGCAGACGAGCTTTGAGCCGACATGGTGGTCTTCTACGCATCGACCAGGGTGAACATGAGGATGGCTTCGCACACGACACGGCCCGCGACCGTCCCGATGGCGCGCACCTGAGCGGTCGCGTCCTTGTGTCGCATCGTTTCGACCTCGATGCGCAGTTGGTCGCCGGGAACGACCGCACCGCGTAGCTTGACCTTGTCGATCGACCACAACACGGCGAGCTTGCCGGAGTTCTCGAGCTTGCGCAGGAGGAGCACACCGGCGAGCTGCGCCATGGCTTCGAGCTGCAACACGCCCGGCATCAGCGGCGCAGAGGGAAAGTGCCCTTGGAAGTAGGGCTCGTTGATCGTGACGTTCTTGATCGCGACCGCGCGTCGGAAGCCGTCGATCTCGATCACGCGGTCGATCAGGAGGAACGGGTAGCGGTGCGGCAGGAGGCGCAGGATCTCGCGCACGTCGAGCCCGGACTCGCGCCGGATCAAGCCGCCCGTTTCGGCAGCCTGCATCATGTCGAGCAGACGTCGCACGAGCTCCGCGTTCGTCGCGTGACCAGATCGCGTCGCGATGATGTGCGCGTGCAGATCGGCGCCCAGCAAGTGGAGATCGCCGAGCAGGTCGAGCATCTTGTGGCGCACCGGCTCGCCGGGCATGCGCTGCTTCGACAAGGGATCGCCGAGGATCACCGTGTTCTCGCGCGTCGCGCCCTTGCCGAAGCCGGCCTTCTGCAGCGCTTCGACCTCCGACGCGAGACAGAACGTGCGAGCGGGGGCGATCTCCTTCTCGAACGCTTCGGGCGTCATCTCGAGCTGGAAGGTGCCGCTCTCGATGCCCGGCTCTTCGAACGCGGACACGTACTGCAGCGTCAGCGTCGGCTTGTCGCTCGGCAAAGCGACGAGCGTCGCGTTCCCCTGGCGCACGTACACGGGCTGATCGAGCTTGAACTCGCGCGCTTCCGCACCCTGCTCGATGATGCCGGCGCGCTGGAACATGTGCAGGATCTGCAGGGCGCTGCCGTCGAGCCCGGGCAGTTCGGGACCGGACAATTCGACCGTCAGGTTGTCGACCGAAAGCCCCGTGCACACCGCGAGCAAGTGCTCGACCGTGTCGACCTCGGCGTTGCCCCGCACGAGCCGCGTGCGACGCTCCTTCGCTTCGCGGTACGTGATGTGCGCAGGAATCGGCTCGCTGCCGGCGATGTCGGTGCGCACGAACTCGACGCCGCGGTCGATCGGCGCGGGCAGGATGCGCGCGTTGATCGTCGTGCCGGAGTGCAGACCGGGTCCGTGGAACTCCACGGCCGTCCTCAGCGTGCGTTGCTTGCGCGTCAAGGCGAATCCTGCCCCCTCTGACCGAAGGAACCTTGTTCGAGCGCCTGTACCATTTTTGCGAGCTTGCGCTCGAGATCCTTCACGCGCTGGTTGAGCTCGGGCAGGCGCGTCGCGAGAGTCCAACTGCGCAACGTCTCGCCACGCGGGTGCGCCGGCGATCCCATCCAGTCCTCTCCCGCCGGAATGTCGACCGACACGCCCGATTGAGCGCCCAGCCGCGCACCGTCTCCCATCGTGACGTGCCCGGCGATTCCGGCCTGTCCGGCGATGATCGCGCGCTTGCCGATGCGCGAGCTCCCGGCGATGCCGACCTGCGCGATGACGAGCGCGGATTCACCGATGATCACGTTGTGCGCGAGGTGAACGAGGTTGTCGAGCTTCGCGCCGCGACAGATGCGCGTCGCGGCGAAGCGACCGCGGGCGACCGTGCAGTTCGCGCCGATCTCGACGTCGTCCTCGACGATCACGGTGCCGAGCTGCGGGATCTTGGCCCAGCCCTCGCGCGTCGGCTCGTAGCCGAAGCCGTCGGAGCCGAGCACCGTGCCCGAGTGGATGATGCAGCGCGCGCCGATCGAGACGCGCGAGTAGGTGCGCACGCCGCTGTACAACACTGACTCCGCGCCGACGCTCGAGCCGCGTCCGAGCGTGACGCCGGCGTGCAGCACCGCGCCATCACCCACGACGACTCCGGGACCGAGCCAGCACAAGGCACCGATCGACGCGCTCGCGCTGACGCGTGCTTCGCGATCGACGACGGCACTCGGGTGCACGCCGATACCTTGCGCCGGCTCTGCCTCGTGAAACGCGCTGATCACGGCGGTGAACGCGCGGTTGGGATCCTTGCAGCGCAGGAGCGCCAAGTCCGCACGCGGTGACGCGACGTCGGTGCCCACGACGACGGCCGCGGCGCGCGTTGCTGCCAGATCCTCGCGGTAGCGCGGGTTCGCGTAGAAGCTGATCTCGCTGGGCGTCGCTTCGCTCAACGTCGCCGGGCCTTCGACGATGCGCGTGCCGTCGCCGTCGAGCACGGCTCCGCACAGATCTGCCAGTTCGGAAAGGGTACGCGTGGGCATCGTGAGCGATCCCGGAACACCGGGCCTCCTGCCGCTCTGCAGCGCCGCTCTACAGTGCGAACGGCGGGCAGATTGGAACGACGTCGCTTCGCCCTGTCAATCGCCTGAGCGTTCGTTCAGAACCACAAGCTCAGGATCGTGAACGAGAACACCTGTTTCTTGTCGCCGTCGCCGGACTTGATCGGGAAACCGAAGTTGAGCGATACCGGGAACGGCTGGACCATGCCGAGCCCGAAGCCGTACGTCCAGCGCACCTCGTTCGGATCGATGTTCCACGGATCGACGCTGAGCACGCCGGCGTCGCTGAAGAGCGTCAATCGGAACGTCTCCTTCTGACGATAGGTGCCCGGCTCCGTGACCGAATAGAGCGGGTAGCGGTATTCGAACGTCCCCCACAACGCGGTCTCGCCGCCCAGCGTGTTGTCGAAGCGGTTGGGACCGACGCCGTGCCGGTCGAAGCCACGCAACGTGCGCGAGCCGCCCAGAAAAAAGCGCTCGGTGTAGGGCACCAGATCGGTGTGGCCGTAGGGATCGGCAATGCCGGCGTTGAGCCCGAGGTGAAAACCCGGCTGCACCTCTTCGCCGTTTTCGTCGCCGGTCAGCCAGAACCAATCGCCGTTGATGGTGCTCTTGACGAAGTCGTAGTCGCCGCCGAGCGCGGTGTCGTAGAAGATGCTGTGCCAGCCGTACTGACTGCCCGAGTGCGGGTTCAGGAACTGGTCGACGTTGCGCAGCGTGAAGTCGAGCGTGATGCCGGAGAGGTTCGTCGTGCCTTCCTGCTGGTAGATCGAATCGGGCAGAGGCGGGACCGTCGGATCGTTGATCCCGGTGAGCGGCGAGTCGAGGTTGGTGACGCGCACGTCCGCGTTCGTGTAGCCGATGAAACCCGAGAACTTGCGCGTGAACTGGTGCCCGAACCGCACGCGCCTGTCGTTGCGATCCTCGTGATAGAAGTTCTCCTCGCGACCGTAGCGCCGCCACTCGACCTCCAGGCTCCAGGGGTTGAACTGCGAGCGGAAGATGTCGGGCTCGAGGAAGCGGATGAGCGACGAGTTCACCTTCGTTCCGGGTTGGAGCTCGAGCTCGAGCTCCTGACCTGCCCCGTGGAAGGCTTCCTTGTCGAAGAGGTCGCCGAACGTCGACCACAAGCTGTTGGGCGGATCGCCGATGTCGAAGTTGTGCATCAACAGCGCGATCCGGCCGAACAAGCCGTTGTCGCTGTCGATGCCGCCCTGCAACTGGACGTTGATGTCCTTGCCTTCCTGCAACGCGTACTCGACGTCGATCGCGGAAGGATCACCCTCGACCGGCTTGAGCGTGATCTGAGGGTTCTTGTGATCGGATGAGGGCGACTCGTCCGTGAAGTAGCGGGTCGCGAACAGGTGCTGGAGGCCCTCGCGGATCTTCTTCAGATCGGCCAGGTCACCCGGCAACATGTCGATCTCTCGGCGCATCACGCGGTCGCGCGTGTGCGTCCCTCCGCGGAAGAGCACTTCACGCACGTAGCGCTTGCGCCCTTGGACGAGCTTGTACGTGACGCCCACGGTGTGCGCCTCAGGATCGAACGTCAGCTCGGGATCGAGGAACTCGAAGTAGTCGACCCCGATCGAAGCGTTGGCCAGATAGCCCCGCTCCCCGTAGTAGTCCCGCAGCTTGTTCGAGTCGCTGTTCAGCCGCGTGCGTTCGAACTGCACTCCGCTCTGCATCTTGCACAGCGCGAGCAGGTCCGCTTCGGGAAAGATCAGGTCGACGTCGGACTCGTCGTAGTCCTGGAGCTTCTGGTTGGGCGTCTGCATGATGCCCTTGATGTGCAGCGAGGAGACCGTGTACGGCTGCCCTTCGTCGACGGCGACGTGGACGACGACGCCGGTGTGGTCATCGCTGAACTGGAGGTGATCGAGCGCGACGACGGCGTCGAGGTACCCGCGGTCGCGGTACACCTCGCGCATCGCGACGATGTCGGAGTCGAGGGTCTCGCGCACGAACTTGTCGCCGAACCAGTTGAACAGCCAAGGACCGTCGAGCTCCGTTTGCGCGAGCTTCTTGAGGCCGTCCTTCCACCACCACATGCCCGTGTCCGGCATCGTGCGGCTGCCGTGCACGACGATGTCCTTGACGCGCACCTGGGGCCCTTCGCGGATTTCGAAGATCACGTCGGGCAGCTCCTTCGGATCGACGGGACCGCTCACCGCGCCCCGTTTCACGACGTCGACCTGTGCGAAAGCGTAGCCCTCCTTGTGGTACCCCTCGAGCAGACGGTGCCGCACACGCTCGGCCTGGTAGAGGAAGAGCTCGCCCTTCTCGCCGAGCAAGGACCACTTCCGGAGCTTCTCGACGTCGATCTCCTTGTTGCCGACGAAGCGCGGCTCGAGGTCCGGGTTCATCTCCTGCACCGTCAACAAGAGCTCGACGCCGCCCTCTGCCTCGTGCGCCGTGACGTCGCCGTGCACGTTGAACGCGTGCCACAAAAGGTCGAGACCCTTGTCGACCGTCAGGAAGTCGAGTGGATCGCCCACCTTCTGTCCGAGTGCCGTGACGAGCTGAGAGTCCGTGTAGCGGTGCGCGCCTTCGACGTGGATCGCGACCACGGTCGGGTTCTGCTTCGGCGCGGGTGTGCGCTCGGCCTCGTGCACATCCGGGACCGGGACCGTGGTCGGCGGCTTGGCTTCCGGCTCGTCGGGAGCCTGCGGGACCGGCCGCGGGACTTCCGGGACGATCGGATCCTGCAAGGCCGCCGCGGCGCCCACCTCGATCGCGATCGAGGCGACGAGGATCGACACCCATGCGCGCGCGAACCTGCGCATGCTCACCCGGAGAACGGTTCCGCCATCGACGGCGCGCGGTTCTCGAACTTCATGATCGAACCGTTGAACTGCAACATCACGTTGCCCGTCGGACCGTTGCGCTGCTTGGCGCAGATGAGCTCGGCCTGACCCTTGTTCTCCGGGTTGTCGCGGTTGTAGTACTCGTCGCGGTAGAGGAGCAGCACGACGTCGGCGTCCTGCTCGATCGAGCCCGACTCGCGCAGGTCCGAGAGCTGCGGGCGCTTGTCGTCGCGCGACTCGACCGCGCGCGACAGCTGCGACAACGCGATCACCGGGATGTTGAGCTCGCGCGAAAGCTCCTTCAGCGAGCGGCTGATCTGGCTGATCTCCTGCTGACGGCTCTCGGCTTTCGGGTGCGACATGAGCTGCAGGTAGTCGACGACGATCATGTCGAGGCCGTGCTTCGCCTGGATGCGGCGCGAGCGGCTGCGCAATGCCATCGCGCTGATGCCGGGCGTGTCGTCGATGAAGATCTTCAGCCGCTCGAGCTCGCCCGCACCGCGCGAGAGCTCGGCGTAGTCCTCGGTCGGGATGCGGCCCGTGCGCAGCTTGTGCGCGTCGACGCGCGCGCGCGAGCACAACATGCGCCGCACGATCGACTGTTGACCCATCTCGAGGCTGAACATGAGCACGACCGGCGAGCGCTCGAGCCACTCCGGCGTGTGATCGGGATCGGCCGCGTGATCGATGAAGTTCAGGACGAGCGCGGTCTTGCCCATCGACGGGCGCGCCGCGACGATGATCAGCTCGCCCTGGTTGAAGCCGCACAAGAGTTCGTCGAGCTCGTAGATGCCGCTCGGCAAACCTGTCAGCCCGCGTCGGTGCGTCGTGCTGTCGATGCGCCGGAACGTTTCGGCCACGGCCTTCGCCATCGGCACCGCTTCACCGCGGTCGCGCTCGCCCGCGATCGAGTAGATGCGGTGCTCGGCCATGTCGAGCAGCTTGGGCACGTTGTCCCCGTCGGGCCGCGTGGCGTGCGCTTCGGCGATGATGTCGGCGGACTCACGGATCAGCCGGCGCAAGATGGAGGTCTCGGCCACGATGCGCGCGTGGTGCTTGGCGTGCGCGGAGCTCGTGACGCAGCTCGAGAGCTCGGCCAGGTACGCGCGTCCGCCGACGGCCTGGAACTGGCCCGCTTGCACGAGCGATTCGCCGACGCTGACGATGTCGATCGGCGCAGCGCGCTCGGCCAGCGCGACGAGCACCGCATAGATCGCGTCGTGACGCGAGTTGAAGAAGTCCCCCACGCGCAGGGCCTCGGCGATCTCCGGCACGCGCGAGGGCTCGGTCAACAAAGCGCCGAGCAACGCGCGCTCGGCTTCTTCGTTGTGCGGAGGGATTCGGCCGGGAAGTGCGTCGTCGTGCATGGCGCCTCGCAGGCGGACGGCGGAGGGTATCGGTCCGGCCGCGAAGCGTAAAGCACCGCTGTGCGTCGCAACGCGGATCGCGAGATGCAGACTCGGCTTGCGACGTGCGGCGAGTGTGAGCGTTCAGTAGGCGCGGTCGATCAGCGCCACGCCCACAGCGCCGCCCAGGTGTCCGATGCCGCCGACATCGACCCAGTAGCACTGCGCGTGGCGCAGCACGCCGCCCACTCCCGGACCCAGTTCGGGCACGGGCAGCAGCGCATCGAGCACGCCGGCTCCGTTCAATGCGCCGAGGAGAACACGCCGCTGGAACGGGTTGTGGATCAGGACGACACCCTGCGCGGAGCTCTGCCAGGCCGTTGCGGGCGCGGAAGCGAAAAAGAGGAACACGCGTTCGCCCGGGGGACCTTCGAAGTGGAGCGAGAGGTTCTGACCTTCGCGCGCGACGCACGGCGAGGACAGCGTGCGCACCGCGTCGGAGAGGATCGTCACCGTGCCGACATGCACCGCGCCGACGGATCCGTCGATGCCGTGAGCTCCGCACGAAGTCGTTCCGGCGATCCCCGCGGCTCCGGGCGTGCTCGTCGCAGCGCGCACGCGCACGGCAGCAGCGCCGCTCGCGACGATGGCTGCTCCGCCCGCACCTCCGGCGAGCGGCGTCTGGTGCGCGCAGCCCGAGCCCGTCGACTGCACGCCGCCGTGACCGCCGGCCCCGCCGACGAACGTCGTGTCGGAAGCGAACAACTCTCCGCTCTGGATCGAGAGCCCTGCGCCGCCGTTCGTCCCCGGAGCTTGGAATCCGAACGTGCCTGGAGCGCCTGCGCCACCGCGCAGCGTGCAGCCGAAGAGCGCGACGTGCGCGTTCTCTGCATGAAGTCCGTCACCCGCGAGCGCGTTCGATTGCGACGGCAGCCCGCCCTGGAACACGACGTCGGTGAACGCTGCGCTCGCGACGTTGGTGAGCGAGGTGCCGTGCACGGCCGAGTAGGAGAGATCGGGTGCGACACGCAACGTCGAGTTCTGCACGCGGAACGTGCCCCGCACGTCGCGTGCGACGAGCGCGCTCGTGCTCGATCCGCTGACGACGAGGCCCGAGAGCATGACGCACTGCGCGGGGCCGATGTTCTTGACGTTGACGAGGCTCGACACGCGCACGTCGGCGCCCGCGTCGGCCACGATGGAGAGCCCCTTGCCGTCGACCGTGAAGCCCGCATAGTTGCCGCTCGCGACGAGGAGGATGTCCCCCTCCTGCGCGCCCGCGACGGCGGCAGTCAGGGTCGTGAATTCACTCGGGGTCGGGCCGACCGTGCGCACGTTCGCCGAAGCCGCGGAGGCGAGCAGGGCGGCGACGACCAGGCACGGAGCGGATCGACGCGAGAAGAGCTGCAGGTGCGGTGTGCTCATGCGGTCTGGACGGACGATCGCGTGCGCGTCCCTCGCGCGTGCACGGCGAGTGCGCGTGCACGGTGATGGCGCGCCCACGGTGCTTGGGGTCGTGCGGACATGAGAGCCGCGGTCGAGGCCCTCATTCGAGACTACAACGGCCTGCGCACGCGCGTCGCCCAGACAGAACTCAGCCTGCAGAAACACATCGGGCGCGAGCGGTCGTGGACCGCGTCGCGCCCAATGAAGTCGGAATCGAGTTCCGGGTCCCGCATCGAGCGACTGCCCGTGCGTGAACCGGGACCCCAAATCCGATAGCAGATCAGGAAGTCGTTTCGGCCTCGACCACGACCCGGACCTCGGCGAAGTGATCGCCGTGCACGTGGATCTTCACCGAGTGCGTGCCGACTTCCTTGATCGGCTCCATACGAATGGCCTTCTCCTCGTAGGGGTGTCCCGCACGCGCGAGCAACTCCACGATGTTGGCGGCGTTGACCGAGCCGTACAGGTGACCGTGCTCGTCGGCCTTGACCTTCGTCATGACCATGATGCCGTTGAGCGAGTCCACGCGGACCTGCACTTCGGCGTCGCGCTTGGCGTCCTCGACGTCGAGGAGTGCACGGCGGCGGACCATCGACTTCTTGTTGTCGTCGTTGGCCGTGATCGCGATGCGACGCGGCAAGAGGTAGTTGCGGGCGTAGCCCGGCGACACCTTCACGACGTCACCGCACTTGCCCAGGTTCTTCACATTGTCCCGCAGGAGGACTTCGACGTTCTTCGACATGTGTTGTTCTC
Organism: Planctomycetota bacterium; assembly: GCA_038330085.1. Classification (GTDB taxonomy): domain Bacteria; phylum Planctomycetota; class UBA1135; order UBA1135; genus JAEUIA01. The sequence goes on from JBBQNP010000062.1 coordinate 16,701, forward strand.
TATTGCTTCCGCTGTTTGGCTGTCTGCGGGATCACCCGACGAACGGGAGCAAGCCCATGTGACGCGCGCGCTTGATGCCCTGCTTGAGGGCCTTCTGGCACTGCGCGCAATATCCGGTTCTCTTGCGGGACAGGATCTGTCCGTGCGCTGTCAGGAACTTGCGCAGGTGATCCGTGTCCTTGTAGTTCGGGATGTGATCCTCGCACGAACTCTTGTTGATCGGCGGGAGTGCGGGTCGGCGTGAGCTGGCCATGGATCATGCCTCCGTCGAGGGCTTGCCCTCGTTCTTCTTGCCGCGCGGTCGGTCGCCATCGTCACCACCGACTTCGTCGAGGTCGGGCACCATGATCTCTTGCGGTGAACCTTCGTCGTCGCCTTGGCCGATCGGACCCATCTCGGGCTCGACGAGGTCGTCGGGCGGCGGCGCGGGCACGGCGAAATCGGGGGCGGCTTCGGCTTGGTGCAGCTCGAGCTCCGTCGCCGGAACCTCGTCCGTGCGCAGGATCAGGTAGCGCATCACGCGGTCGGACAGGTCGAACTCGCGGCGCATCGGCGCGATGTTCTCGGTGCCCATCTCGTAGTAGCAGAGCGCGAACGTGCCGCGCTTCTTGTTCTTGATCGAGTAGGCGAGCTTGCGCTCGTCCCAGCGACGGATGGTGCGCACCTTGGCGCCGTGCTTCTCGAGCGTGTCGGTGACGGCGGATTTGGCTTTGTTCCAGCTCTCCCGCACCACGGCGTTGTCGAGGAGGAACATGGATTCGTACAGGGTCAAGTCGGGTCTCCTTGCGTTGTCGGATGCGGGTGGTGCGAGACGTCGCACGGCCCTTCAGGTCCAGCGGCTGTGGAACCGCGTCATCACGCCGTCGAGGTCCCCGCTCTCGAGCCAGGCCTGGGTCGCTTCCGCGGCCTCGGCCACCGAGATCTCGATCTCGGCCTGCTCGCTTTCGGTGAACCGCTCGAGCACGAAACGCGCCGCGTCGGTCCGGGCCGCCCCGATCCCCACGCGCAAGCGCGGAAACCGATCGGTCCCGAGTGTGTTGACGATGCTCCGCATGCCGTTGTGCGTGCCGGCACCCCCGTGTGGACGGATGCGCAGCTTGCCGAGCGCGAGGTCGAGGTCGTCGTAGACGACGAACAAGGAACTCGGCTCGAGTGCGAACACGTCACGGAGTGCAGAAACGACTTCGCCGGAGAGGTTCATGAACGTGCCGGGCTTCACGAGGAGCGCGTCGCCCTTGCGGGTGCGTGCCCAAGTGAACGAACCGGGTCCGTTCCAACCTTCCAACGAGCGTGCGGATCGAAAGATCGACTGCTCGTCGCGCGCCAGACGATCGAGCACGTGGAAGCCCACGTTGTGGCGCGTCCATTCGTACTGCGGTCCGGGGTTGCCCAGGCCGACGACGAGCTTGTGCACGGCGTTCGACAGGCGGGTGACGAGAAGGCCCCTTCCTTGGCGAAGGGGGCCGAAGAGTCTAGCGACCGACCGTCAGGGTGCAAACGGGCTGCGGGGTTCCGTTGCGTTGCAGGCACTCCCGGCCCGGAGCGCTCACCAGGTCGTGTCGGGGGCCGAGGCCTGCCAATGACAGCGCCGCACCATCGATGGCGCGGCGCAGTCGAAAGCACGATCGCTTGGGTGAGATCAGCCCTTGGCGGGCTTGCCTCCGCCGGCCGGCTTGGCTGCAGCGCCCGCGGCGGGAGCGGCACCACCGGCCGCCGGAGCGGCGGGAGTGGCACCCGCAGCAGCGGTCGGAGCGGCGCCTTCGGCACCTTCGACCGGGGTCACGGCAGCCTCGAGCTTGGCGGCCATCACGACGACGGCGATCTTCTGATCCTTGTTGCCGACGATCTCGACGCCTTCAGGCAGCTTGAGGTCGCGCAGGTAGACCGCGCCGCCGAGCTCGAGGTGACCGACGGGCACTTCGATCGAGTCGGGAATCAAGCTCGGGATGCAGCTCACCGTGACGTGCATCACGAGGTGGTTGATGATGCCGCCCTTCGGGTGGCCGACGAAATCGAGTTCGACTTCCGAGTCGGTCTTCACGTTGGCTTGCACGCGCTTGAAGTCGATGTGGACGATCGATTCGCCGAACGTGTCCCACTGCAACTCGCGCACGACGGCCATCTGCAGGCCGCTCGAGCCTTCGACCTCGATCTCGTAGAGGTGCGTGTGCCGGCGACGCGTCGCCATGAAGTTGTGGGCTTCGATGTGGATGTCGGCGTGAGGGTGCTTGTCGTCCGCGCCGAGGCTGGCGGGGATGCGGCCGTCGGCGCGGAGGCGTCGGGCGTGGCGGGTTCCGACTTGCTTGCGGGTGCCGGCTTGGAGGGTTTCGCTCTTCTTGGCCATGGGAGTCTCGTCTCGGCCCTGGATGGTTCGATGCCGCGACCCTCGGAGTGAGGGGCTTGGCCTAACAGGGGGGCGGAGATGATACAGGGGGGTGCACGCGTCGGCGAATTCGCCGACGCCAGCTTTATCCAAGCCCGCTCCGCCCGAGCCCTCTCCAAGAGAGAGTCGCTGCGGATGCCGCCCCCCCTCGATGGGCTTTGGGCCGGAGCGATCGCGAGAGCTCCAAGAGCGCGGCAAGCTGTTCCGCGCCTACGGCGCGGTTCCGGCCGGCGCGAGTCGCCCGCGACTACGCGGTCGGCTCGCGCCGGTCGGCTCAAAGGGGGTCAAGGGGGCGAACGCATCTCGGTGAATGAAGTGCGCTCGAGCGAGACTCCGCTCTCGCGTTCGTGCTGAACGAGGAAGGGGTGGATGATGAAGCGGTGCGGTTGGAGCGAGATCAACGACTTGGTCGGGCGACGCACGGAATCTTCACGGATGCGATCAGCAGGGCTCTTCGAAAAGTGAACTGACCGATTCGTTCCGGTGGATGTTCATGATCGCGCGGGCAAGGAGCGGTGCGACGGTGACGACTTCGAGCGCGCGCGGCGTCTTTTGCCGCGACGGGATCGAGTCGGTGATCAGGATCTTGTCGATGGGCGCAGCATCGAGGCGCTCGACCGCGGGGCCGCACAGGACGCCGTGGGTGGCTGCGATGACGACCTTGCGCGCGCCGTTCTTGCGCACGACGCGCGCCGCTTCGCTGATCGAGCCGCCGGTGGAAATCATGTCGTCGACGATGAGGACGTCGCGGCCCTCGACGTCACCGATCACGTGCTCGACGGCGACCTGCGAACCGGAGATGCGGCGCTTGTCGACGATCGCGAGGTCCGCGTTCTCGAGCGACTTGGCGTACGCGCGCGCCATCTTGATGCCGCCGACGTCGGGGCTGACGACGACGGGTTTGTCGAGCTTCATGCGCCGCACGGCGGCGAGCAGGGCTGTCTTGCCGTAGAGGTGGTCGACGGGCAGGTCGAAGAAGCCTTGGATCTGCGCCGCGTGCATGTCGAGCGCGAGCACGCGATCGGCGCCGCACATCGTGAGCGTGTTCGCGACGACCTTAGCGCTGATGGGGACGCGGCCTTCGTCCTTGCGATCTTTGCGCGCGTAGCCGTAGTAGGGCATGACGGCAGTGATGCGGCCGGCGCTCGAACGGCGCAGGCAGTCCAGCAGCAACAGAAGCTCGATCCAGTTCTCGTTGACCGGCGGGCAGGTGGGTTGGACGACGAAGCAGTCCGTGCCGCGCAGGTCGTCGTTGACCTTGATGTCGATCTCGCCGTCGGGGAACCGGCCGACGTGCGCGGCAGCGAGCGGCAAGGAGAGGTGCTGCGCGATCGACTGGGCCAGCGCGGGGTGCGCGTTGCCGGAAATGATCGTGATCTTCTCGCTGTAGTTCGTCATGCAGGCCCCTCTTTGCGCTTCAGCGGCCGCGCAGGCACGCCGACCCAGACTTCGCCTTCGCCGATGTGGCTGTCGCGCGTGACGACGGCACCCGCGCCGGTCGTCGAACCGGCACCGAGCGTGTTCGGCGCGACGATGACAGTTCCGCTGCCGACGAACGCGCGCTCGCCGACGACGGTCGTGTGCTTCGCCTTGCCGTCGTAGTTGGCGAAAATCGTCCCCGCGCCGATGTTCGCGCGCGCGCCGATGATGCCGTCGCCGAGGTAGGAAAGGTGCTTGGCCTTCGCGTGAGGGCCGACGCGCGCGTTCTTGCACTCGACGAAGTTGCCGATTTCGGCGCCCTCGGAGAGGACTGTGCCGGCGCGCAGTTGGGTGAACGGGCCCACTTCGCAGTTTTCGCCGATGGTGACGCCGGAGCGGATCACGGTGCACGGTAGTACGCGCGTGCCGGTGCCGATCGTGACGCCGTGGTCGATGTAGGTCGTGGCCGGGTCCTCGATGAACACGCCGTTGTCGAGGTGCGTTTGGTGGATGCGCATCTGGAGGACGAAGCGCGCGTCCGAGAGGTCGGCGAGCGTGTTCACGCCGATCGTCTCCTCGATCTCGCTGCCTTGGACCGCGTCGAGCTCGAGCGCCGCAATCGGCTTTTTCTCCTTCACGAGCAGCGAGATCACGTCGGTCAGGTAGTACTCCCCTTGCGCGTTCTTGGCTTCGAGTCGGGGGAGGAGACGCACGAGCGCACGCCCTTCGAACGCGTACACACCCAGGTTGACCTCGCTGATCTCGCGCTGGTCGTGGGTGCAGTCCTTGTCCTCGACGATGCACTCGACGCGATCGTCCTCGCTGCGCACGATGCGCCCGAAACCGCGCGGGTCGTCGGGCGTCGCGGTCAGGAGCGCGGCACCGTCACGCGCGTCGTGTGCTTGCAGTTCGAGCAGTGCGGCGAGGCTCTCTGGACGCAAGAGCGGCATGTCGCCGTACAACACGACGACGACGCCCGGATCCGTGCCGAGCGCGGGCAGGCACATCTGCAGCGCATGTCCCGTGCCGAGCTGCGGGTCTTGTTTGACGAGCGTGACGTGCTCGCGCTGCTGCGCGTCGATCAACGCCGCTTCGACTTGTTCGGCACCGTGTCCGACCACGACGAGGATGCGTTCGGGCTGGATCGACAGCGCCTGATCGACGACCCACGCGAGCATCGGCCGTCCGCACAGAGGGTGCAGGACCTTGGGCCGTGCGCTCTTCATGCGCTTGCCCAACCCCGCGGCCAGGATCACGACGCTGCCGGCTCTTGCCATGGGTGGATTCGGGCGGGACGGTCGCCGCCGAAAGGGCCAAGGGTTGTACGCGCGCTTCCGCGGTGCGTCAACGCCGTTGCACGATCGGAGGAACCCTCGTGCATTGCACATCCTACGCTTGTGCGATCCGTCTCGAACCCAAGCGTTTTCCTGCGGACGCGACCGGGTAAGGTCCGCGCCCTCCTCCACCCCGCGCCCCGTCCCTCGAGATGATGCGAACCCACCTCTTCCTGATCGCTCTCGCCCTCACGCTCGCTCCCGGCAACGAGAGCAAGGCCGAGTGGGCCACGCTCAAGGCTCGCGACAAGGGCGTCAACGAACGCGTCGAGGCAGCGCGCGCGATCCTCAAGCACGCGAGCGCCGACGACGAGTGCGGCAAGGTCGTCCCGCTCCTGATCGAGTTCAGCCTCAAGGCCACGACGCCGCCGGATCTTCGCGATCGCATCGCGGGCTCGATCGCGAGCTGCACGAGCGAGGGCACGGCCAAGGCGCTCGCGCAGAAGGTCGGCGCGGGCCAGGCCTACGAGCGCGAGTTCATCCTGCACGCAGCGCGCAACGTGCACTCGGCCGATCTCGACAAGGCGATCCTCTCGAAGGGCCTCACCGACGACGACCTGCTGTTACGCACCGCAGCGCTCGAGATCCTGGTGCTCCACAAGTTCGCGCCCGCGGTGCCCGCGCTCGAGTCGCTGTACAAGTCGGCGAAAGATCCCGAGCTCGTGCGCCCGGCGATCGCGGGCATCTCGACGATCTTGAAGGGCACGCCGGACTGGGCCGCGTGGGAAACCAAGCTGATCGAGCTCGCGCGCGCGGAGATCGGCGAGCAACGGCGCTCCGCGCTGATGGAGCTGTCGGTCCTGAAGGACGCGTCGCTGATCGACGCCTTCGTTTCGGCCCTCGCGAATCCCGACTGGAGCACGCGCTCGATCGCGCTCGCCTGGCTCGCAGCCGCCGATTCCAAGCGCGCCGTCACGGCCATCGTCGACCAGATGGCGCACGAGCCGGCGGGCACGCGCATGAACAGCGAATGCTGCCACGCGCTCGAGCGTATTTCGGGCGGTCTGAACTTCGGCGACCGCGCGGCCGACTGGGCAGCGTGGTGGCACAACAACGAGGCCACCTTCGCGTTCGTCCACTCGAGCTCGCCCAGCACGCCCGACCCGCGCTCGCCCCGGCCCGTCTCCGACACGAGCGTGAAGGCGGAGTTCTACGGCATCCGCGTCGAGAGCCAGCGCGTGTGCTTCGTCATCGACATCTCCGGCAGCATGAACGAGCCGATCAAGGAAGCCCGGGAAGGCGTGACCTCGCGCATCGACGTCGCGCGGCGCGAGCTCGGCAGGATCATCGGCGACCTGCCGCCCGGCTCGCTCTTCAACATCATCTCGTTCAACGTGGACGTCGATCCGTGGCTCGATCGTGTCGGTGATTCGCTGCCGGGCACGAACGCGCGCGGAGCTTCGCCCAAGCACGGCCCGTCGACCGGCGACGAGCGCACCCGGGAGAAGGAGAAAGAGAAAGAGCCCGTCATGGGCGAGGCGCAGCGGCAGAAGGAAGCCGAGCAGGTGGCCAAGCGGGACGCAGCTTTGCGGACCAAGGCCCGCGCGTACGTGGACAAGCTCCAGGCGGCCGGCGGCACGAACATCAACGACGCGCTCGAGCTCGCGTTCGAGGATCACGACGTGGACACGATCTTCTTCCTGACCGACGGCAAGCCCTCGGTCGGACGCAGGATCGATCCCGATGCGATCCGCGAGGCGGTGCGCGGCTGGAACGCCACGCGTCACGTGAAGCTCAACACGATCGCGATCGGCGAGGAAAACCCCCTCGTCAAGCAGCTCGCGCAGGACAACGGCGGGCAGTACCGCTACTTCCCCTGAGTACGTTCACGATCGCAGGAACAACTTGCCCAGCGCCGCCTCGGCCTTCGCGAGGTTCTGCGCGGCGACGAACAAGTGATCACGGTGGAAACCGCACACCGCTCCGACGGACACCCCCGCCGCAGCCAGCGCGCCGGTCACCAATGCGAGGAAACCGACGACTTCCCAGTTCATGGGCAGATCGAAGCGGATCCACACCAAGTCGGATTCCAGGCGCGCTTTGGGATGGCGCGCGACGACGCCTTCGACCTGTTCCATGCGCACGAGCAAAGTCGATTCACCCGGTTCGCGCACGAGGGCTCCCGGACCGTGCTCCAGCGCCGCGATGTCCGCCGGATGCGGAGGCCCGTCGATGCCGATCAGCGCCCACCGACCCGGCAGGATCCGGAACGTCATGCCGGCCATGGCGGCTTCGAGACTTCCGGCGAGCGGTTGAGGAACCATGGGGTGGAGGCGGGGTTGAGTGCGCGGCGCCCGTCTGGGCACCCGCCGGCGGAGCGTGGGGATCCTGGAGAGCTTAGGGATGCAGCCACGCAGGTCTACTGCACGGAAGGGCAGTACCGCGAGGGGTGTCCGCCGGGCTGCTAGGATGATTGCCGGTCCATCGAGAGTACCCGCGGGCCACGTGCTCGCAGTTCGAGGTATCCCATGAAAGCCCTGCTCGTGTTCGTCGGTCTCGTGCTGGCCGCTGCTGCCGGCGCCGTCGGGGGTGCTGTGTTCAGCCCGGCCGCACCGGCGCGCGTGGTCGAACCGCTTCAGCCCCTGGGTCAAACCGCCGCTGTGCCGGGGATTTCGAAGGAAGCCCAGCAGCGTCTCGACGCGCTGAGCATGGAGATCTCCGACCTGCAGACGCAGATCGCC
>JBBQNP010000063.1:0-24382 GCA_038330085.1 Planctomycetota bacterium
CGCGCCGGTATGGCGCACAACCACGGACCCAAGGTCCAAGGAGTTTTCTCTCATGGCGATGAAGAAGAAAGGTCGGAAGAAGGCAGGCAAGAAGGGCGCACGCAAGGGCGCGCGCAAGAAGGCAGCGAAGAAGGGCCGCCGTAAGGGCCGCCGTAAAGCTGCCGCGAAGTAGCACGACTCTGGGAGGCTCTCGATGAACAAGAGCCACCTGGTCGACTTCGTTGCCGACGAGCTTCGCACGTCGAAGCTGCAAGCCTCACTTCTGGTCGAAACCGTTCTCAACGGGATCAAGAAGGGACTGCAGGAAGATCAGAGCGTGACCCTCACCGGATTCGGGACCTTCGAGCTCAAATCGCGCAAGGCGCGCGTGGGCCGAAACCCGCACACCGGACAGCCGATCGCCATCGCGGCGGGCCGACGAGTCGGCTTCCGAGTTGGCAAGGCGCTGAAAGATTCGTTCTGACTCCTGACTGCCCCTGAAAAACAAAGACAGCAACGAAGCTGGTCTGCCCTCGCGGCAGGCCAGCTGTCATTTTTGGGCTTGTTTCCCCGCAGAATCTGCAGGATCCGCCTCGCGCTCGGTCCGTCGCACGCGACACCGATGCACGCACGCGATCGCTCTCCCGAGTTGCTCCCCACGGTTCGGGTCTGCTCGACGGGTCGGATCTACTCGCGCTCGTGCAGCGCAGCGATCTCGGTCGCGATCGTCGCGTCGTCGATCTTCGTGAACAGTCCGGCCACCGTGCCGAGCTTCTGGCCGGCTTCGAGCACGCGCCAGGTTTGCGCCTCCGGCAACCCGGGCCAAGGTTGTTTCGAGACCTCACCGCTCTGACCGAGCATCGCCCACAGCTGTTGCGCCTTGCCCGGCATGAACGGCGCCATCCAGCGCGCGAGCCACGCGAGCCACTGACAACCGGTGTTGAGGACGCTCTCCGCGAGTCGCGCGTCCGTCTTGCGCAACGTCCACGGCGCCATGCGGTCGACGAACACGTTGGCGACGCGCGCGCAACCGAGCAGCGACTCCGTGGCACGTCGGAAGCGGAACTCGCGCACCGACACGGCTGGGTCCGTGAACGCGCCGCACTCCGTGAGGATCACGCGGTCGAGTTCGGCAGCGTGCTCGGGATGCAGCGGCGGAATCAGACCGCCGTTGTTCTTGTCGATGAAGCGCAGCAGGCGCGTGACGAGGTTCCCGATCGTGTCGGCGAGACCCGCGTTCACCGTCGACTGGAACTCCTCCCAGCGCCAGTCGCTGTCCGCGGTCTCGGGCGAGGTCGCGAGCAGGTGAAAGCGCGCCGCTTCGACGTCGTAGCGCGCGGCGAAATCCTCGAGCGGGATCGTGCGCTGCTCGGACGTCGAGAACTTGCCGCCCTCGAGGTTGTAGAACTCGTTCGCGGGCACTTGCCAGGGGAGCACGTAGTCCTGCCGCACGCCCATCAGCATCGACGGAAAGATCACGCAGTGGAACGTGATGTTGTCCTTGCCGATGAAGTGCACGAGGCGCGTGTCGGTGCTCTTCCACCAGCGCTCCCACTCCGCCGGTCTCTCCTGCAATCGCGCCCATTCCTGCGTGAACGACACGTAGCCGATCGGCGCGTCGAACCAGACGTAGAGCACCTTGCCCTCGTGACCCTGGATGTCGGAGGGGACAGGAACACCCCAGGCCATGTCGCGCGTGATCGAGCGCGGTTCGATTTCCGCGAGCTGGTTGCCGACGAAGCCCTTCACGTTCGGCTTCCAGTCGTGGTCTTGGAACCACGCGCCGAGCCCGTCGTCGCGCAGCTTCGGCAGGTCGAGGTACCAGTGTCGCGTCGGACGTTTCTCGGGCGTCGTCCCGCAGATCTTGCAGGAGACCTGTTTCATCAGCAGCGGCTCGAGGTCCTTGCCGCAGTTTTGGCATTCGTTGCCGCGCGCCTTCTCGAAGCCGCAGAAGTAGCAGGTGCCGACGATGTACCTGTCGGCGAGGAACATCTTGTCTTTGGGGCAGTAGAGCTGCTCGACGGTCTTCTCGAGCAGATAGTCGTTCGCGCCCAGGCGGCGGAAGAACTCTTGGCTGGTCGTTGCGTGCTCGGGGCAGATGCTCGTGCCCGACCACACGTCGAACTCGATCTTGAACGCGTCGAACGTGCGCTTGATCGCATCGCGCCAGCGCGCGACGTACTGCGGATAGGGGGTGCCCTCCTGCTCGGCGCTGATCGTGATCGCGGTGCCGTGCTCGTCGGCGCCGCACACGAAGAGCGCTTCTTCGCCCTGCATGCGCAGCGTGCGCACGTAGACATCGGCCGGCAAATACGCGCCGGTGACGTGGCCGAAATGAAGCGGACCGTTCGCATACGGCAGCGCGCTGGTGACGAGGTAGCGGGTCACGGTTTCATCGCCTCTGCTGTCGGGAGTTCTGCTCTCGGGGACTTTGCTCTCGGGGACTCTGCTGTCGGCAACGCCGCGTGCGGCTTGCGCACGTTCTCACGTCGCATGCGGAGCGGCGACGTTCTCGTCGATGCTCTGCGTGTCACTGTCGCCCACGGGCCGCGCGCCCTCGGCCTCGATGCGCTGGCCGCGGTAGATGAGCACGAGGTTGCGCGCGTAGATGAACACACCGGTCGACTGCCCGATGATGCCGACGACGTCCTTGCGCCAGCAGAAGTAGGCGAACAAGAGTGCGCCGCCGGCCAAGCTGCCCCACCAGAACGCGGTGGGGACGATCACGCGCTTGTGCTTCTCCGAGGCCCACCACTGCAGGAGCATGCGGAAGGTGAACATCACCTGTCCGAGCAATCCGACACAGATCCACACGAAGCTCAAGGGTCTGGAGATGTTGAGCCAGCGGTAGATGCGGCCACCGTTCTCCACGCGCATCTGCGTCTCGTGGAGCGCGCGCACGTACTGCTCGGGCGTGAGCTCGACCCAGCGGCCGTCGTCGGTCTGGGTGCGCACGACGTCACCCGCGCGCGAGGGCGCGACGACGATGTCCTTGATGCGCTCCTGCAGGTCGAGCAGCGGAAGAGCGACGTCTGGCTCGGAGGAAGCAGGCGCAGGCGCACGGTCGTCGACCAGCGTCGGGCCGACGATCGGTTCCTGTCCACGCGCGTTGCCGCCCATGATCACCACGGGCTCGCCGTCGGACTGGCCGTACACAGGGGACGAGCACGTGCTCGCGATCGCGAGAACGAACAGGCCCGCCAGCACGAAGCAGCTCAGTGCGAAACGGAAGGACGAGCTCAGCGCCGATCCACGTTCAGCGCCCATCGCCCACCTCCCGGATCGGCAGCCGCAACAGTCGCGCGCGCATCCAGCGCACGGCGAACAGGTCCTTCAACGCACGGAACGCGCGGTTCATCACGCCGTACTTGCTCGTGCCCGCAATGCGCGGATGGTGGCCAACGCCGTGCTCGATCACCGAGAACCCGTGGTAGCGCATCAACGTCGGCAGAAACCGGTGCATCCCCTCGAAGAGCGGAATCGCCTGGATCGCGTCGGCGCGGAACACCTTCAACGAGCAGCCCGTGTCGCGGATCGTGTCCTTCGAGATCCAGTTGCGGATCTTGTTGGCGATCTTCGAGCTCGCGCGGCGAATGAACGTGTCGCGCCGCTTCATGCGCCAGCCGACGACCGCGTCGTGTCCGTCCATCAACGCGATCATCGCGGGCAGGTCGCCCGGATCGTTCTGGAGGTCCGCGTCGAGCGTCGCGATCAGCTTGCCGCGCGCGAGGTGGATGCCCGCCGCCGTCGCCGCGGTCTGGCCGCGGTTGCGCGCGAAGTACACGCCGACCACGCGCGGATCCCTCGCGGTCAACGCACGGATCAGCTCGGGTGAGCGGTCGCGGCTGCCGTCGTCGACGAGCATCAGCTCCCAGTTCGTCTGCGTCCCGAAAACCTCGACGACGCGCGCGTGCAGGCGCTCGACGTTCTCGGCCTCGTCGAACACGGGTGCCACGAGCGAGAGGTCGACGGTTTTGGTGCGCCGCGCCGGAAAACGCTCGCGCACCTCCCACAAGAGGAGGTCGCGCACCTCGCCGTCGCGTCCCGCGTTGCGAGCGGGGCTCGTGCCGTGTGCGGAGCTGTTGTCGGATTCCAGGGTGCCCATGGGGCCCGACATGATGAAGTTTCGCGGCGCGTCTTGCGAGCGCCGCCCGCCTGCGGCGTGCCCGGCGCACGAGCACACACGATTCCGGGCGCTCGCGCGTCATTTCGGCAACACGACCTGTGCGTTGTTCCACTCGGGCGCGGTCGCGTGCCAAGATGCGCCGCTTGGGCACACCGCTCGATCGAAGGCAGCGTCCCTGGCTCGGCGGCTGGTACCTGCTGGTGCCGATCATCGCCCTGGCGATCGTGCGCGAGTGGTGGGCGCCGGACGAGCCGCGCTACGGCGAGATCGCCAAGGAAGCGTTCGACACGCACAGCTTCCTGGTGCTGCACCTGTGCGGCGAGCTGTACCCCGACAAGCCGCCGCTCGTGTACTGGCTCGCCGGGTTGATGGGCAAGCTCTCGGGCTGGTCGGAGTTCTGGATGCGCCTACCTTCGATCCTCGCGACGGCGGGATCGGCGTGGATGTGCCTGCGCATCGCGCGGCGGTGGATGGGGGAGATCGAAGCAGCGTGGTCCGTTCCGCTGTACCTGGGCACGGTGATGGTGCTCGAGATCGGCGGACGGTTGCAGCTCGATCCGATCCTGTCGCTGTGCGTGCTCGCGGCGATCGATCAGCTTTCGATCGAACGCGAAAGCAGCGTCGCTCACGACGTCGACGAGCCGATGGCGCGCGACGTCACGCACACCGATCGCGCCGGCCCGGACATCGTGCGGCACACATGGCTCGCGGGAATGTGGTTGGGCATCGGTGCTCTCGCGAAGGGGCCGGTCGCGTGGATCTTCGTCGGGTTCGCGCTGCTCGCCTGGAGGTTCCTGCCGAAGCCCCTGCGCTTCGCACCTCGCCGCGGCGCGCGCGCGTGGATTGGTCTCGTATTGCTGGCGGTCCTGCCCGTCGCGACATGGGCCGCGCTCGCGATCCACGAAGAGCCGGCGCTCATGCAGCCTCTCCTGTTCGGCCAGCACATCGGGCGCATCACGGAAGCGAACCAACACGCGGGTCCCATGTGGGATCACCTGTTGTCGATGCCGCTCTTGCTCCTGCCCTGGACTTTCCTCTGCGTCGCGGGGCTCGTGCGCGCGTGGCGTTCGTTGCGTGCGCGCGAGAACGCCGGCCTGGTGCGCATCGCCGCCTGGTTCGTCGTCGTGTTCGTGTTCTTCTCGATCATTCCGCCCAAACGCGACCTCTACCTCCTACCGATCTATCCGGCCGCTGCGCTGATCGGTGCGAGCGAGTTGGTCGCCGCCTTGCGTGCGCGGAAGTTGCAGGGCTGGATCGGCTGGTCGTCCAGCCTCGTGCTCCTCGTCCTCGGGCTGACGCTGGCGCTCGCACCGCTGGTGGTCCCAATCCTGCTCGACCACGCCGTGGGCAACCTGGGAGAGATCGCGGACGACGCGCGCGAGCAGGCGGTGCTCGTCGTGCCCGTCGGAATCGTCCTGTCCATCGCCGCGCTGACTGCTTTGATTGGGCAGAGAATCCGTTCGCCGCGCACGTGGGCGAACGCGCTGGCGCTCGGGATGGCGGCGTCGGTCACGACGGCTGCGTTCGTGGTCGTGCCGACCCTCGACGAAGTGAAGTCCGCGCGCGCACTGGCCGAGATGCTGCATGCGCGCCCCGAACGTCCGAGCCGGATCGCGTGTGTCGGCGTGCGACCGGAAGGCATCCGCTTCTACGGCGGAGGTCCCGCCGCCGCCGAGCCGCTCGTGCCGGCGCTCGAGCGCGAGGGCGATCAGTTCCTCGGTATCTCCATCGACAAGGAGCTCGAGCGCCTGTCCGAGCAGGATCGCGCGCGCTTCAAGGAACTCGGCCAGCGCCGGCTCGGCCGGCACGTCGTGTACTTGCTCGGCCGCAAGGGCGGCTGAGCGATCCGACAGGGTGAGGGGGTCGCAGCGCCGCTGATCGCGCGCTTCGAAGGTGGCGAGACCGATTGTTTCCAGGATCCGTGGCAGCCCACCGGGCCATTCGGCGCCCTCGATGGTGAGCCGCGTGCAGATCGTCGATCAGCCGGTCGCATACCCGCGAAGTCGCCGTCGCTGCTGCGCGCTCGATCGCTTCTTCCACCCATCGTCTCAGCGCGGGCAGGTCCACTTCGATCCTGCCGCACGCTCCCAAGCGGCCCACGCGGGCCGAGGCACACCATGAAACTCCCCTCCGCATCCACGCTCGGGCTCGCGCTCCTCGCATCGCTCTCCTTCGGCGGCGTCGCGCGCGCGCAGAGCGTCCTCGTCCTGACCGGCGCCGGCGTGAGCAACATCCAAAGCTCGCTCACGGTCGCCGGCTTCAACGTGATCTCCGGGTTCCTGAACCACGGCGAGATCGCCAACGCGCTCGCCGCCGATCCCACCATCGTCGAGATCTGGATCTGGAACGACGGCTCGTTCGGGAACACCGGCTCGCCGGCCGATCCGGCCTACGACTTCGACGCGGCTGACCTGGCTGCGCTCGACACGTTCCGTGCGTCGCATCCGCACTGGATCATGGACGGCCTCGCCTGGCGTGGCGACGTCAGCGTGGACGAGCAGAACCTGACGATGAACGAGGCGCTGAACCTCGCGGCGGCCGGCGGCGGCATCGTGCTCGGCGCCGACGACTCGAGCGGGGACGCGATCGTGCAACACGTCAACCAGATCGCGGCGCACGTGGGATTTGCGCCGTTCATCGGCACGTACAACATCGCGGCGGCTCAGCAGCACGAGGCCGGTTCGGTGTTCGCCTCGCCGTCGCTCGTCGATCCGATGGGGGTCATCAGCACGCTCTCGTTCAGCGACGTGCCGCACGGACTCCAAGCGAACGGCCGCATCCTGGTGACCGCGCTGTTCGCCGACGGTGCCGGGCCTGATCCGCTCTACCCGCCCAACCCCGTCCTTTTGAACGAGACGTTCGGCGGCACGCTCTACATGGACGTCGATCACCTGGTGACGACGACGTTGCCGGGTGGCGGCACTTCATCGCTGAGCGTGCTCGTGCTCAACGGCAACGGCGGCGGGACCGTCGGCGGTCCGCTCGCGGCGGCCGGCTTCAACGTCGTGATGGGCACGCTCGATCCGGGCCAGATCTCGTTGCACCTCGCCGCCGATCCGAGCATCGTCGAAGTTTGGATCTGGAACGACGGGACGTATCCCGCGTTCGATGCCACCCGCTACTTCGACGCGGGCGACTTGGCGGATCTCGACGCGTTCTCCGCGGCGCATCCGCACTGGATCATGGATGCACTGGCGTGGCGCGCGAACACGACGCCGGGCGAAATCAACCTGACGATGAACGAAGCCGTGAACCTCGCCGCCGGTGGTGGGGGAATCGTTCTGGGCGCCGACGACGACAGCGAAGGCGGCATCATCCAGCACGTCAACCAAGTCGGTGCACACTTCGGTTTCACGCCCTGGTTCGGCACGTACCTCGCGTATCCGTTCCAGGCTCTCGCGTCCGGATCGATCGTGACGTCTCCCGTTGCCGTGGATCCGACCGACGTCAACGGCTCGACGTCGCAGTGCGACGTGCCCAACGGTTCGCAGCCGAACGGGCTCGTGCTCGCGACGACGCTCTTCTGTGCTCCGGCGCCGGACTATCCCGGCTACGTGAACCCGGTCCTGCCTGGCGAGGTCATCGACGGCGTCCTGTACACGCACGTCGACCACCTGGTGACGACGACGCTGCCGAACGGCGGCTTCCGCGGCACGACGATCGCGGCCTTCTGTTCGGGTGACGGCAGCGCGAGCGGATGCCCGTGTGCCAACGTCGGTCTCTCGGGCCACGGTTGTGAGAACTCGCTCGGCACCGGCGGCGGATTGCTCGTCGCATCCGGCACGCCGAGCGTGAGCGCGGACACGCTCGAGCTCGACGGCTCGGCGATGTCGGCCAGTGGTTCGGTGCTGTACTTCCAGGGCACGGTCGCGGTGAACGGTGCTCAGGGTGTCACGTTCGGCGACGGTCTGCGCTGCGTCGGCGGATCCGTGACGCGACTCGGCACGCGGCAGAACTCGGGCGGCACCTCGGGATACGGCGCGCCGCTCGGTGACACGCCGATCTCCGTGAAAGGGCTCGTGCCGATCAGCGGCGGGACGCGCTACTACCAGGCTTGGTATCGCAACAGCGGAGCGTTCTGCACGTCGAGCACCTTCAACCTGACGAACGGCGTGGCTGTGACCTGGATTCCCTAGGAGCTGCCAGCAGCCCAGCTCTGCCGTGTGCGCCAGGCGCACACGGAATCGACAGGCGTGGAGCCGATCGCCCTGTGCGGTCGGCTCCGATCGATTTCGCGAGGGGATCGATCAGGGCGAAGCGTTCCTGCGGCGCGACGAGGGGATCGCACTACCCGAAGGTGCAATGGCGCCGTGCGACGTGACGGTCAAGATGGTCGGGTCCAACGTCCTTCCACCGGTTCCAGCTAGAGGGTCAAACCCATGCGCTCCTTCTCGATCACCTGCTTCGCGTTCGTCCTTCTCTCCCTCGCCGCTCGCGCGGGAGACGTCATCATCCACGCCACCGGCACCGTGTTCTCGGCTTCGGTCACGTCGCTCTCGAGCCCCTACGTGGGCGTGATGCCCGGACAGACGGCGAGCCTGACCTTCGAAGTGTTCATCCCGGGCATCCCGCAGTCGCCGGGATACGAGAGCTACAACGTCGACGTTCCGACGCTCGCACTTCAGCTCGGCACGGTGAACGCGAGCGCGACCGGCGGCATGCCCACGATCCTCGTGCAGAACGGCAACCCGGGCGGCACGGACGGATTGCGCTTCCTGACCGTGCCGGTGACGGGCGGAACCACGTTGGGCTTCGACTTCGGCACGCTCGACAACCTCTTCAGCTCGACCGACCTCACGCAGAACCTGGGCACGTGGACGCCGACGATGTGGAGCGCGTACGACTGGCACCTCCAGGGCGGCGGCGTGAACATCGACATCACGCCGGTGACGATCACGATCTCGACGCACGCCGTCGGCACGCCGTATTGCTTCGGCGACGGATCCGGTACCTCGTGTCCGTGCGGCAACGCTTCGAGCGTCGGTGATCAATCGGGTTGCACGAGCTCGCTCGGCTTGGGCGGCAAGCTCACGGCGACCGGTGCAGCGAGCCTCTCGGCCGACACGGTCGTGCTCGCCGGCGCGCAGATGTCGAACAGCTCCGCGCTGTACTTCCAGGGCACGACCCGTCAATCGGCCGGAGCGGGTGCCGTGTTCGGCGACGGTCTGCGTTGCGCTGCCGGGTCGATCGTGCGCTTGCGTTCGGTGTTGAACGTCGCGGGAGCTTCGCACTTCCCCGCCGCAGGCGACCCCAGCGTTTCCGCGCGCGGCATGATCAGCACGCCGGGCACGCGCACGTACCAGATCTGGTATCGCAACGCGGCTGCGTTCTGCACGCCCTCCACGTTCAACCTCTCGAACGGACTCGAGATCGTCTGGGGTGGCTGAGAAGCCACAAGGGGGCTCTGACGGATCCAGTCTTCCTCCTCCACTTCGACCTCGTCTCCAAAGCTCGACCGCGGCACACACGTGTCACGGTCGAGCTTTCTTTTCAAGCGCGGCCAGGGTTCGTCACGGGACTCGACACGAGCTTGGTTCTCCGGGCTCCAACTGCCCCAAGGTGCAATGGCGGCGACCTCTCCGGCGGGGGACGATCAGATCACTTGAGGGCCCATTCCCGCGCATCTGCGCGACGAGCCCGATCCACTTCGATCCCCCCGATGCGCCGCCGTCCGACGCAATCCACCAGCACCGGCTCGAGCCGGACAGAAGAACTCTCCATGAATCAACGTTCCATGACCGGCAGACGCACGTGGCTCCTCGCCGCGAGCTTGACCACCTTCGCCGGCATCGCGTCCGCGCAAGGCCTGATGTCGACGACCGGCGTCATCGTCGCGACCGAGGGCGATTCCGTTCCCGATGCGAACGGCATTCCGATCCCGGGCTTCACGTTCGGCGGTACCAGCGCGCTGACGAACAACCCGGTGCTCGACGAGCACGGCAACATCCTGTTCCTGGCGCGCTTCCAGGACTCGGGCGGCTCGCTCATGCCGTTCAGCGACAAGGCGTTCTTCTACGGCTCCTCGCGCGCGACCCTGAAGCTCGTCGTGCAAGGCGGCGACCAGGCACCCGGTCTGCCGGCGGGAATCCTCCTGCGCACGACGACGGGAAGCTCGAGCTCGTTGGGCTCCAGCCCGCGCCTCAGCCCGGACGGACGTCTGTTCTGGGGTTCGAGCTTGTACGACGGTGGCATGACCGTGACGGCTGCGAACGGCACGGCTCTCTTCGGCGGATTGTTCGGCGCGCAGACCGAGCTCGTGCGCCAGGGTGACGTCGCAGTCGGCACGGGCGGCGCGACGTACGCGCAGACCTTCGGCTCACCGAGCCAGCAGTCGACCGGCATCAACCGCCACGGCTACATCTACTTCACCGGCACGCTCGTCACCGGCACCGGCGTCCCGGCCGTCACGACGACCACGGGCATGAACAACCAAGCGGGCCTCTGGGCGGGTTTGCCCAACGCGCTCGAACTGGTCGCGCGCAAGTCGGATCCGGTCTCGGGTCTCGGCGGCGCAGTCGCCATCGACACGTCGAGCTCGATCGGCTTCGTGACGCAGATGAACAACTCCAACCAGCTCTTGTGGGACGTCAAGCTCTCGCAGACGCAAGGCTCGCCGGCGGCGACCCCGGCGAACGACCAGGCCCTCATGGTCTTCACGCCGGGCGCGGGCAGCCAGAAGCTGATGCGCGAAGGTGACATCGCTCCGGGCACCTTCAACCCGATCTCGATGACGAGCGCGACGTTCAACTCGATCGCCGTCACCGACGGCTGGACGCCCGGCCAAAGCTCCAACTGTTTCAATCGCAACGGCGAGACGCTCTTCTCGTCCGAGTTGCGCGGCGGCGACGTCGTGGCCGGTGTCAACGACCGCGCGCTGTTCAAGGGCGGCGTCGGCACGCTCGCTCTGGCCCAGCGCCGCGGTGATCCGGCCCCGGGAACGGACGGCGTGTTCTCCAACTGGAACGTCTTCAGCCTGATCCTGAACTCGTTCGGCCAGATCTGCTGCCAGGGCATCCTCGAAGGCGGCACGACGACGACCGCGAACGACACGGGCGTCTGGGCCGGCACGCCGGGTGCGCTCACGCTCGTCCTGCGCGAAGGCGACATCGTTCCGGGCACGGGCGGCAGCATCGCCGGCGGCCTCTCCGGCACGAGCATCTACTTCAACGACCAGGGTCAGGTGCTGTTCAACGTCTCGCTCACCGGCGGCACGATCACGGGCACTTCGCTGTGGGCCTGGGACGCCGCGAACGGTCTCTATCCGGTCGTCCTGCCGGGTGACCAGATCGAGCTCACCCCCGGCGTGTTCGGCACGGCGAGCGGTTTCGGCGGCGTGCAGTTCAACAACTGCGACGGCGCAGCGATGAACTTCGGTCACGACGGCACGATCGGCTTGCGCATCGGTTTGCTCGCCGGCGGGAGCGTGCAGATGGTCGGGCACCTGCTCAACGTCGCGAGCGGCACGCCCTACTGCTTCGGTGACGGCAGCGGCACGGCTTGCCCGTGCGGCAACGCGGGTGCGGCCGGCAACGGTTGCGCGAGCAGCGTCAACGCGAGCGGGGGGAATTTGGCGGGTGTGGGCATCGCGAGCATCTCGAGCGATTCGCTCACGCTCCACGGCACGGGCCTCGTCAACACGTCGGGCCTCTACTTCCAAGGCACGACGCAACAGTCGGGCGGAGCAGGCGCCACCTTCGGTGACGGTCTGCGTTGCGCTGCGGGCAGCGTCATCCGACTCGGCACGAAGGTGGCCACCGGTGGTGCGTCGCAGTACCCGCTCATGGGTGATGCGTCGATCTCCGTGAAGGGCGCAGTGACGACGCCCGGAACGCGCACGTACCAGCTCTGGTATCGCAACGCAGGTCCCTTCTGCACGCCGAGCACGTTCAACCTGACGAACGGCGTCAACGTGGCCTGGGGGCTCTGAGTTCGACCCTGATGTTCTGGAGACCGTCGACCTGCCTCGACGGGTGAGCGTGAGAGGGTTTCGATGCGGGGACCGGCTGTGCAAGTAGCCGGTCCTCGCTTTCGTTCGTGTCGCGCGCGCATCCTCGCGCGTCGAGCAGCCCGGATCGCGCGCGGCACGCGTCCATCGGCGATACTGACTTCCGTGTCGTTCCGCTGGTCCCCCCCGGTCCTCTGCGCTCGGCTTCGCTGCATCGCGCTCGCGTGCGCGGCCGCGATCCTGTGCGTGCTCTGCGCGTCCGCCTCCGATGCGACGACGCCACATTCGCAGCGCGTCACGGTCTGGACCATCGCCGACGGCCTGCCGCAAGGCACGATCAACGCGCTTGCGCAGACGCCGGACGGAGCGCTGTGGATCGCGACGTTCGGGGGACTGTTGCGCTTCGACGGCATCGAGTTCCGTACGTACGACCTCGACGCGCTTGCAGGTTTGCCGACGAATCGCGTGACCGGTCTGGCCGTCGACGGGAAGGACGGCTTGTGGGTGCTGACGCAGTCGTGCGACTTGATCCATCTCGTGGACGGCGTCGTGACCGAGCGCGTGCGACCGGAGATTCCTCCCGGGAAAGAAGCCCTGGCCGTGTCGATCGATGCGACCGGCGCGCTCTGGGAGAGGCTCAGCTCGGGCGTCGCGTATCGCTATTCGAAAGGCAAGTGGACGATACCCGCCGGCACTCCCGGCAGCGTCGCTTCCTACCGCGGCATGTGCGCGAGCCCCGACGGTAGGGTGTGGCTGAACGACTACGACAAGCTCATCGAAGTACGGCCCAGGCAAGACGAGACCGCTCGATTCGCAGCACCCGCGAAGATCATGGCCATCGACGATGCGCACGGTGACGGACCGTGGCTGGGTCTCGCGAGCGGGCTCGCGCGTTTTCAGAGCGGACAAATCGAGCCGATCGCGATCGAGCCGCCGATCAGCGGCAAGATCACCTGCATCCTCTCGGATCGAGACGCAGGGCTGTGGCTCGGCACCACTTCCGGTGCCGTGCACGTGTCGCCGCGCGGCGACGGCGAGGCCTGGATCGTCGACGAGACCCCGTCTCTCCCCGACGGGTTCGAAGTGCGCTCGATGCTGCACGATCGCGAGGGCAACTTGTGGCTCGGCTCACCGGGTCTGGGTCTGGCGCGCGTCACGCGTCATCGTGTCGTCCACACAGGCAACGGGATGCGCATCGAACCCGTCTGCGCGCTGACCAGCGACGGTCGAGGCGGAGCCTGGATCGCTACCGAGCGCGAAGGGCTCGTGCACCAGGGCTCGGATTCCAGTCGTACTTCGGTCTCGCTCCAGCATCCAGATCTCCAGTCCTTCCTGATCCTCTCGATGTTGCGCGACAGCGGGAACCGGCTGTGGATCGGCGTGCGCAGCCAGATCTTGCGCAGCCAGGCTGACGGCTTCGTCGCGATCGAGACCTTGCCGAAGGGCATCTACGTGATCGGCCCGATGATCGAGGGCGCACCCGGACACGTGTGGATCGCATCGGAGCCGCCGCGTCTCTTCGAGCTGGGTCCTGACGACACGGTGTTGCAGACGCTCGTCGTGCCCGGCGTGGTCGGCTCGTTGTCCAAAGCCGCCGACGGATCGATCTGGATCGGTACCAAGGGAGCCGCGCTGCACCTGGTCGGGACCCAGTTCGAGCGTTTCGGGGCCGAAGTCGGCGTACCCGGCGGCGACGTGCGCGACGTCTTGCCGGAGGACGACGGCACAGTCTGGATCGCGAGCTACGGCGGCGGGCTCGGGCTCTTGCGCGACGGACACGTGACCCTGTTCTCGAGACTGCAAGGCATGCCCGACGTCTCGCTCTCGCGCGTCCTCGACGACGGACGGGGCAGCCTGTGGATGCTCTCGAACCGCGGCATCATCATCGCGCGCAAGGACGATCTCATCGCGGTCGCCGAGAACCGTGCGCGCCGTTTCGATCCTGTTGTCCTCGGACCCGAAGCGGGGATGCCCGAAGGCCGGTTCGGCTCGCCGTCCGGTTTCATTGGCGAATCCGGCGTCGTTTGGTTCGGCACGATCGACGGCGCGGTGCACGTGGACCCGCTCGAGTTCCCGTTCAACAAGACGCCGCCCGTCACGCGCATCGAGGGAGTGTCGGCGGAAGACCGGCCGATCGCGATGGGGGAGCAGGTCGAGATCCCGGCGGGAACACGGCGCGTCGTGATCGACTTCACGGCTTTCGCACTCTCGGAACCGGAGCGCGTGCACTTCCGCTACCGCATGCAAGGTCTCGACGACAACTGGATCGACGTCGGTGGTCAGCGCAACGCCGTGTTCACCGCGTTGAAGCCCGGACCGTACGTGTTCGAGGCCGCCGCGCGCAACGAAGACGGCGTGTGGAGCGAGACTCCGGCGAGATTGCATCTCGAGCGGCTGCCGAGCTGGTGGGAGACGCGACTCTTCCAGGCTGCAGCGGTGATCGCGGCGGCGGGGCTGGCGTTCGGACTGCACAAGCGGCGCGTGCACGTCGTCTCACGCCGCTCGCAGGTCCTGCTCGAAGCCGCCGAAAACCGGCGCGCCGCCGAAGAGAACGCCTCGCGACTGCGCGAGGAGCTCGAGCACGTCGCGCGCGTCGCGACTGCCGGCGAGCTGGCGACGTCGCTGGCGCACGAAGTCAATCAGCCCCTCGCTGCGATCGTCGCCAACGCACAAGCGGGTCGGCGCTTCCTCGCCGCCGGCGTGTCGACGCGCGCGGAGATCGACGAGATCCTGGCCGACATCGCGCAGCAAGGCGTGCGCGCTTCGGAGGTGATCAAGCGCCTGCGCGGGTTCTTGCGCAAGAACCCCGGTGAGCAGCGCGCGCTCGACGTCGACGAAGAAGTGCGGGCCGCGTTGCCACTCGTGAGGCGCGAGCTGCAGGATCATCAGGTCGAAGTGCGTCTCGACCTCGACGCGAGCTCGTCGCGCATCGTGTGTGACCCGGTGCAACTGCAGCAGGTGTTGATCAACCTCTTGAAGAACGCCTGCGAAGCGCTGTCGTCGACGAGCGGCCCACGCCTCGTCACGTTGCGCACGCGTGCACGATCGGGCCATGTCGAGATCGAAGTGCGCGACACGGGACCCGGTCTGGCTCCCGAAGTCGCCCAACGCCTCTTCCAACCCTTCGTCACGACGAAGGCGAAGGGGATGGGCCTGGGCCTGACGATCTGCAGATCCATCGCCGAGTCGCACGGTGGTACGCTCGTCTGCGAATCAGGAGAGCAGGGCACGGTGTTCCGCATCATCCTTCCCCACGAGAGCCTTCCAGGGGTCGACGGCATCGCGCTGCAAGCAAGGCCGGCGCGGTGAGCTCGAGGCACATCGTCTACCTCGTCGACGACGACGACGCGCTGCGTCGCGCGACATCGCGCCTCCTGCAGGCGAGCGGCCTCGACGTGCGCGCGTTTCCCTCGGCCGAAGAGTTCCTCGCGCACTACGACGCCGCGGTGCCGGGTTGTTTGCTGCTCGACCTGCGCATGCCCGGGCAGAGCGGTCTCGAGCTGCAGCGCACACTCCTCGATCGCGGCGTCGCGGTTCCGATCGTGTTCCTCACCGGTCACGCCGACGTGCCGGCCAGCGTGCACGCGATGAAGGGCGGCGCAATCGACTTCCTCGAGAAGCCCGTCGACGAGGACAGGCTCCTCTGTGCGATCGAACAAGCCCTCGAAGTGGACCTCGCGGCACGTCGTGCGCGCGGCGATCTGACGCAAGTGCAAGCACGTCTCGCGAACCTGACGGCGCGCGAACGCGAGGTGCTCGTCGAGGTCGTGGCCGGCAAGCTCAACAAGCAGATCGCGAGCTCGCTGGGCATCGCCGAGCGCACGGTCAAGCTCCACCGTGCGCGCGTGCTCGAGAAGATGGGCGCCGAATCGTTGGCGGACCTCGTGCGCATCGCCGAGCGGCTCGGTCTGGGGCCGGCGCGCGCGTGAGACTTCGAGGACGCAGGCTGAGGGTGCTGCACACGGGGAAACCGCGCTGCCCCAAAGTGCAATGGTCGCGCCTTCCCGGTTGAGAGACCATTCACGTATGCGCAACGCACACGAGGAGTCGACGGTGCGCACCGGCAGGATCGTATGAACGTCCGTGAACGAGAGAGAGCCGCGACGAGGGTCTTCGTCGTCGACGACGACGACACGCTGCGCCAGGCGCTCGAGCGGCTCCTGCGCTCCGCCGGTTTCGCCGTGGAGACGTTCAGCTCGGCCGAGGCGTTCATCGACGCCGGCCACGGTGACGCGCGCGGAGCCCTCATCGTCGACGTGCGCATGCCGGGGATGGGCGGACCCGCGCTGCAAAAGCGCCTGGATCGCTCGGGTTCGCCGCTGCGCACGTTCGTGATCTCCGCCGTCGACGACGAGCACGTGCGCGAGAGCGTGATGGCCGACGGCGCATGCGGGTTCTTCACGAAGCCGCTCGACGGCGAAGCGCTCGTCAGCGCGCTGATCGAACACGGTTGCCTGCCCGGCAACCATTCCGCTTCGTCCGGCACGTTCGGTTGAGCGGGCCGGGGCGGGGCACAGCCGGCGCAGGTCGACCCTGCGGGTGCCCGAAAGGGCAATGGTCGGGGCGCTGTGAACACGGGACGATCGTGTCCGTGCGGTAGAGCTGCGCGCGCAACGAGCACGCGCGCGAGGACGCCGAGTACACCCATCCGCTGTCTGTACCGACCACGACACAGCGCTACGAACCAACCCTCCGTTCACGAGATCCCCGTATGAAGTCCACGCGCACCCTCGCCCTCTTCGCCACGTCCGGCATCGCCGCCATCGGTCTCGCGGCGAGCGCCGCGGCGCAGACGCCGCTCTACTTCGATCTTCCCTCGGGCACTTCGGCCACCGGTGTGGCCATCGTCGGATCGGAAGCCGTCGTCGTCGGCACCGACAACACCGGTGTCTTCAAGTGGACGCTGAGCGGCGGCATCGTCCATCTGGGCGAGACCACGTCGACCAACCCCCGCATTTCGGACGACGGATCGCGGGTCACGGCGACGACGACGGTCGGCGGCATCTCTCGCGCCGCGTACTGGTCGGGCGGCACGACGTGGACGCAGATCCCCGGACTCGCATCGATCTCGGGCTCGATGGAGACTTCGGCCAACGGACTCAGCGGCGACGGCTCGACGATCGTCGGCCTCGGCTGGGCCACCCCGGGTGCGGGGCACTGCTTCTCGTGGACGTCCGCGGGCGGCACGATCGACCGTGGTGGGCAGTTCAGCGATCCTTCGAGCAACGGGTATTCGACCAACGGCAATGGTTCGGTGATCGTGGGTTGGAAGAACTCGCTCGCCAACCAGCGCACGGCCGCGCGCTGGGTGAACGGCACGCTGTCGTTCCTCAGCTACGTCGCCCCGAACATGACGACCTACTCGCTCAGCGAGGCGCAGAACACCAACGCGAGCGGCTCGATCGTCGTCGGTTACCGCGTGTGGGGCGGCGACAACTCCGCGTGGCGCTGGGACGCGAGCACGGGTAACGGAACGCTCCTGCCGAACTTGCCGGGCGAGACCACGAGCGCGGCCGCGCTGGACGTGAGCGACGACGGCTCCATCATCGTGGGTCACTCGGGCGGCAACGTCATCGGCGGCACGCACTCGATCATCTGGATCAACAACCAGCCGCAGGGCCTGGGCGACTATCTGGTCGCCCACAACACGCCGAACTTTCCGAGCTACCCCGACATCGGTCTCGTGACCGCGATCAGCGGCGACGGAAACGCGATCGTCGGTCGGGGAACGGGGTTCGGGTCGGGACAGCCGACCGGCGGTTGGCTGGTCCTGCTCAACGGCGCGTTGAGCGTCGGAACGAGCTTCTGCTCGGGTGACGGCAGCGGGACCGCATGCCCGTGCGCCAACTCGGGTGTCGCCAACCACGGTTGCGCGAGCAGCATCAACGCGCAGGGCGCGCGGCTCTCGGGGAGCGGCACGGCCAGCATCTCGGCCGACTCGCTCGACCTCAAGGGCGAGGGCATGCCCAACAGCTCCGCGCTGTACTTCCAAGGCACGACGCAAGTGGGCAGCGGCGCCGGATCCGCGTTCGGCGACGGCTTGCGTTGCGCGGGTGGCTCGATCGTTCGCCTCAAGGCGGTGACGAACGTCGCCGGCCTGTCGCACTATCCGGGCAGCGGCAACCCGAGCGTGTCCGTCAAGGGTGCGATCACGACGCCGGGCGTGCGCACATACCAAGTGTGGTACCGCAACGCGGCGGCGTTCTGCACTCCCTCGACCTTCAACCTGACGAACGGACTCGAGATCACCTGGGGCGCGTGACGTCCGCGCGATCGCGCGCTTCGATAGCGCACCTCGTGATCCGACGCTCGGATCACGAGGTGTGTCGCTTCAGGGCAGCTTCGGTCGGCGCGTGTCGCGGTCCGGATTGCTCAGGACGCGCTGGATGACGGGCGCTGTGCGCGGGCGCATGCGGCTCTTGTCGAGGCGGCACAAGAGCCACTGACCGCCGATCGAAGCGCACGGGATGCCGACGATCGGGCCGAGGATGGGCACGACGAACACGAAGCTCGTTGCGACGCCCAGCAGCAGGACCGGCACGAAGTTCTGGAAAACGAAGCGCAGACGTTGTCCGAGCGACCAGCGCCGGCGCGAGCAGGGGATGTCGAGCAGCGTGATCGACGCTGCGAACCCTGCGATCGCCGAGAACGCCGGAGGGCCGACGAACGGGATGAAGAAGGTCCACACGAGCAGGGCCATGATCACGAGCGAGACGATCGAAGCTTGCACGCTGACCAGCAACGAGCGCGCTTCCGTGCCGACCGTGCGCGCGAGCCAGGTGCCGTAGTGCCCGTCGAGTCGGCTCGCGACGAGGAACGGGACGGGCAGGCAGAGCACCAGCAACCAGGCGATCCACGAGCTCCACACGAAGAACGCGAAGACGAGTGCGATCACGACAAGGGCGCAAGCGACCGTGATCCATGTCGCGCGCCCGGTCGCGATCTGTGAGCGCGGCTGCAGCGTCTCGCGCGGATCCTTGCCGAACCAGCGCACCTCGATGCGGCCCTGGATCGTGTCGAAGAACGGTCCGCCGATCGCTTCGAACACGACGGAGAACGTCCACACCGCGACGAACGTGAGCACGATCAGCGTGAGGACGAGCGCGCTGCCTTCGACGATCCCCATCACCCAGCCCGAACCGGCGGCGGCGTGCATCCAGCGCGCGAACCAGCCGGCGCTCTCGCTGATCTCAGTGTTTCCATCGGCACGCAGGTGGTCGACCAGCGCGTGCGCTCCGCCGAGCGCGAGCCCGAGCAGCACGCAGAACGCGACGAACGTGAGGATCACCGGCGGCACGAGCCAGCGCTTCACGCGCGGCGTCTTGAGCAGGATCCACGCACCCATCGGCAGCGCCTGAACTCCGGCGAGTGCCGCCTTCCATCCGCGCGGAGGTATCCCCTTCAGGGTTGCTTCGCTCAGGCTGCCGCCGCAGTGCCGACAGACGGCTTCGGGGGCGTCGTATCCGCAGATGGGGCAGGGGATCACGCGCGCTCGCATACTCGTGGAGGGGCCCAGCATTCCCGCCGGCACCCCGGCCCGACTAGAATGCGGAACTTGGCGTCGCGGTGAAAACTCCAGACGGAGTGTTTCGACGGACGCGATCTCGCTCCCCGAAAACAGCCCTCACCCGCCGGACTCGCGGCGAGGTTGCAGGGACCCACCTCACAGAGAAGCGAATGCAATCTTTCCGCCAGCTCGACTACCTGCACCTCGACGACGAGCTCACCGACGAGCAGAAGATGGTGCGCGACACCGTGCGCACGTGGGTCTCGGAGAGGTACCTGCCGCTCGCGCTCGAGCACTTCGAGAACGGCACGTTTCCGCTCGAGCTGACCCCCGAGCTCGCGGAGCTCGGCGCGTTCGGCCCGACGACGCCCGCGGAGTACGGCGGTCCGGGCGTCGACAACGTCACGGCGGGCCTGATCTACCAGGAGATGGAGCGCGGCGACTCGGGCCTGCGGTCGTTCGTGTCGGTGCAGGGCGGGCTCGTCATGTACCCGATCTTCGCGTACGGCAGCGAAGCCCAGAAGCGGCGCTGGCTGCCCAAGCTCGCAAGCGGCGAAGCGATCGGATGCTTCGGTCTTACCGAGCCCGACTTCGGATCGAACCCCGCCGGGATGCTCACGACCGCGAAGAAGGACGGCAGCGGTTACGTGCTCAACGGCCGCAAGATGTGGATCACCAACGGCACGGTGTCGCACGTCGCGGTCGTTTGGGCGCGTCTCGACGGCAAGATCCGGGGTTTCCTCGTCGAGAAGGGGACGCCCGGTTTCACGGCACCCGAGCAGAAGCACAAGTGGAGCTTGCGCGCGTCGATCACGTCCGAGCTCGTGCTGCAGGACGTGCACGTCGGAGCGGATTCGATCCTGCCGAACGGTGAAGGCCTCAAGGCGCCGCTCGGATGTTTGACGCAGGCGCGCTACGGCATCGCGTGGGGTGCGCTCGGCGCGGCGCTCGCGTGCTTCGACGAAGGCTTGCAGTACGCCAAGCAGCGCATCGTGTTCGACAAGCCGCTCGCCGGTTTCCAACTGCCGCAGAAGAAGCTCGCCGACATCGCGACGCAGATCTCGCTCGGCCAGTTGATGGCGCTGCACCTGGGCAAGTTGAAGGACAAGGGCAAGCTCACGCCGCAGATGGTGTCGATGGGCAAGCGCAACAACTGCCAGATCGCGCTCGACACCGCGCGCGTGATCCGCGACCTGATGGGTGCGAACGGGATCAGCCTCGAGTATCAGGTCGGACGACACCTCTGCAATCTCGAGAGCGTGAACACGTACGAAGGCACGCACGACATCCACACGCTCGCGATCGGCCAGGAGCTGACCGACCTCGCCGCTTTCCGTTGAGCATCGACATGGACACGCCGGTCGATCGTTCGAAGTACCCCACCCGCATCCGGCGTCTGCACGATCCTGAGGACACGAGCTACGTCATGAGCTTGACGCCCTCGCAGCGGATGGAGATGGTCTGGCAGCTCACGCTTCAGGCGTGGGCCTTCAAGGAAGGACTCAGCGTTGAACCGCGACTTCGTCGAGATCTTGTCCGCGTTGTCCGCCGAAAAGGCTGAGTTCATCGTCGTCGGCGCCCACGCCATGGCGGCGCACGGATTTCCACGCGCGACCGGCGACCTCGACGTCTGGGTGCGCCCGACGAAGGAAAATGCCGAACGTGTTTGGAGCGCGCTCGCGGCCTTCGGGGGACCGCTAGGCGACTTGCAGGTCGCGGACCTTGCTTCGAAGGACCTCAGCTTCCAGATCGGCGTCGTGCCGTGTCGCATCGATGTGATCACGCAGATCGACGGAGTCGAGTTCGCGCCTGCGCGGGAACGTAGCGGGACCCACGACATCGCCGGCACACCCGTCCCGGTGCTGTCGATGCGGGACTTGATCGCGAACAAGCGCGCGACCGGTCGGCCCAGGGCCCTTGCCGACGTGGTGTGGCTCGAGTCGGGGGCTCGCGATTGAAGCGGTCGGCGAGAGCCGAATGAAATCGAGCGCGCTGCTCCCGGCGCGGACGTGGAGTTGTATCGGGCTAGCCCTGGCTGTCGCGGGATTGCTTGCTGTGTGGCGCCAGATGATCGCGCCGATCGACGTGTACGACGAAGGTCTGGTCCTCTCGTACGCCGACCAGCTGTTGCACGGCGCGGTTCCGTACCGCGACTTCTACTCGAACTATCCACCGGGAGTGTTCCTGCTCGTGGCGGGTTGGTGGCACGTCGTGGGTGCATCGGTCCTGTCGGAGCGCGTGCTCGGCCTCAGCTTGCAGATATTGCTGGCGCTCCTGTCCGGTCGTCTCGCGGCGCGCGCCGTCGAGGGTTCGCGGCGCTTTTCGATGATCGCTTTCGGCGCGACGTTCCTGTGGTTGCGCCACGCACCGATCTGGCCGACGGCCTGGATGAGCGGGCTCGCGTTCGCGCTGCTCGCGGTTGAGCTCGCGCTGCGAGCGGGTCCTTCGCGCGCACGCTGGTTCGCAGCAGGAGTGTGCTTCGGCATCGCGGGGACGATGCGACACGACTTGTTCGTGTACGCATCGATCCTGATCGTCGCTCTCGTCGTCGCGGTGCGCGTGTTCACCCTGGACAAGGTGATTCCGCCGGCGCGCATGCGCGCCATGCTCGTCGCCGGCATCGTCCTGCCGCTCGCGCTCGTCGGCGGGTGGATCGTGTGGAAGGCGGGGGTACGCCAGCCGTGGCTGGATCTGTACTTCGACCAGGTCCACTCGATGTTGCCGGGGCGACGGCTGCCGTTCCCGCCGCTGTGGAAGCCGACGTTGCTCGCGACGGCGCTGTGGGTCGGGTTTGCGGCACCGCTCATCGGTCTCGTGATGCTGGCGCGCGGTCGCCGTTCGGTTGCGTTGCTCGCGCTAGTCGCGCTGTCGCTCGCGGCCCTGCCGCAGATGACTCAGCGCACCGACGTGGCTCACGTCCTGTGCGGTCTGACACCCGGTCTCGCGATTCTGGCGTGCGCGCTGGAGGGCTTCGTTCCCGGATGGTCGTCCCGCGTCGCGCGCACGGTTGCGAGGTGCGTGCTGGTCGTCCTGCTGCTCCTCGGTGTGCACGGCATCCACTTCCGAACGGGACGATCGTGGGTCCCCCTCGATCTGCCGCGAACGAGAGGGATCAGCGCCTCGGACTCGGACCTGGCCGTTGCACAGCGTCACGTCGTCGAGTTCGTTCAGGCGCACACTGCGCCGGATGAACACGTCCTCGTCGGGAACCACCAACACGCACGTGTGTTCATCAGCGAGATGGAGCTGTACTTCCTGTGCGACCGGCGCGGAGCCGTGCGACGGATGCAGTTCGATCCCAACCTCTCGAACCGTCTCGACGAGCAAGAGAAGATGATCGCCGAGCTCGAAGCGCGCGCGACACGCGTCGTCGTCCTCGCGCCCGACGACTATCCGCCCGAGCCCAACGACAGCGCCAAGGTCGGCTCGGCACGCTTCGACGAGTTCCTGAGGAGCCGCTACGCGCTCGCCGAGCGCGCTGGTCCGTACGAACTCTTGTTGCGCGCACCCTGACCGCGCCACGTGTCGACGACGAGTGCCGCGAACAAGCACTGCAGCCCGACGAAGATCGTGTTGTGCGAGAGGAGCGACGTGGACAAGGAGCGCCCGAAGATCGCCGGCGTCGTCAGTGCGATGAACGCGATCGACAGTGCGATCAGCGTCCAGCGCACGCGTCGCCAGGACGTGCTCATTCCGGCCGGTGCTCCCGCGAGCAAGAGTGCGTAGGGCACGATCAACCACAGCATGTGCGCCTTGTGCACGAGCGGCGCCAGCGTCAGCGCACCACAGATCGCGAGCGACATGTCGCGCAGACACGCGCCGGGCCCGTCGTTCCCGCGCGATCGCATGAGCGTCGCGACCAGCAGCGCCAACCACGCGAGGGCCACGCCGCGCACGACCCACTTGGCTTGCTCCAAGTCGAGGTCGAGCACGTTGACCTTCGGCCCTGCGTCGCCGAGCGACGTCGCCGGCGTGTGCGTGATCAACCGGTAGAGGACGGGCGTCAAGCTCTGCCCCGGCAGGTAACTGCGCCGCTCGAGCAGCGTGTCGCCACCCTTCAGATACGGACCCGATTCCTGCTGCATCCACCCGCCGATCCAGGCGAGGTTCGTGCTCCATCCCGGCACGATCGCCGGCACCAGGAACACGCAGAAGAGTGCTGTCGCCACGAGCATCGCGCACACCCGCCACGATCGACGCACGAGGAACACGAGACCCAGGAATGCCGGCAGGAGCTTGAGAGCGCTCGCGAGGCCGAGCCACGCGCCCGCTTTCGTCGGACGCGCGTCGATCCAGGCACAGAGGCCGAGCACGACGAGCGCGAGCACGAGCAGGTTCACTTGTCCGTTGCCGAAGTTCGAATCGACGAGGCGCAGCACGCACACGAGCGGAGCCCACTCGAGCCAGACCGGCGCGGCGAGGCCGTCCGCGCGCACGAGTCGAACGAGCGCGCGCGTGATCCACACGAGCGCCGCGAACGAAGCTGTCTGCCACACGACGGCCGCGATCTTGAAGGGGAGCAGCGCGAGCGGCGTCATGCACAGCGCGAAGAACGGCAGGTAGATGTAGCCGAACACGCGGTTGGGGTTCCGTCCTTCGATCAGCGCGCGGCCGGCGTCGTAGTAGATCGTGAAGTCCGAGCCGTTCGCGCTCCACGACGCGAGCGTGCCGCGAACCGCGAAGTACACGCAGGCCAGGAGTGCCGACACGCGCAGCGCGCGATGAACCCAGGGCGGAACCTTCCGCAGCGTGACGGGTATGTCGAGGGACATGGGCCGACAGCAGATCGGTCGGCCCCTTCGAGGACAAGTGCGATGTCGGTACC
>JBBQNP010000064.1:0-24160 GCA_038330085.1 Planctomycetota bacterium
TGTCAGCTCGATTGGCCGTTCGACTCGGGGATCTTCCTGCGCATGGCGCCGCACGGAAAGGGCGCGCAGATCACGCTCGACTACCGGCCGGACGGCGAGATCGGCGCGATCTATGCCGACGGGTTCTTGAAGCACAATCCCGACGGCATCGCGTTGTGGAAGAAGAACGAGTGGAACCAGATCGAAGTGCGCGCGACCGGCAAGGACATGCGCGTCGCGGTGCAGTTGAACGGGAAACCGCTCGTCGATTTCCAGATGCCGCCGGAGAGCGAAGGCTACGCGCCGACGGGCTTGATCGGTCTGCAGGTGCACGGCGAGCGCGACGATCCGGCGCAGAACGCGTGTCGCTTCCGCAACATCCGCATCGAGGAGTTGTCGACGACGGTCACCCAAGAGTTCCGCAACGTCGACGTGCGCAGCGTCGAGCCCGGCACGAATGGAAATGGCATCGTCGAGAACGGCGTGGTCGAGCCGACGCCTTGGGGACGTGCGCAGGGTTGGACGAGCCTCTTCGACGGCAAGACGCTCGACGGTTGGGAAGCCGCCGACGGCAAGGGCGGTTTCGACGTGCGCGGCGGGCAGATCGTGCTCTTGACGCAGGGCGACAGCGGCTACCTGCGCACGAAGGCGGACTACCAGGACTTCGCGTTGCGGCTCGACTTCAAGATGGAGTCGATGACGAACAGCGGCATCTTCCTGCGCGGTGATCGGCGCGGCGGCGATCCGGCGTGGACGGGATGCGAGGTGCAGGTGCTCGACGATTTCGACTGGGAGCGCGTGACGAAGACGACGCTCGAGCCGTGGCAGCACTGCGGTTCGTTGTACGGGTCGGTTGCGCCGAAGGTCGAGGCCTTGAAGCCGATGGGCGAGTGGAACACGTACGAGATCGAGTGCCGCGGGACGCACATGGCGACGAAGCTCAACGGTCAGGAGCTGTGGTCG
Source organism: Planctomycetota bacterium (assembly GCA_038330085.1). GTDB lineage: Bacteria > Planctomycetota > UBA1135 > UBA1135 > JAEUIA01. Next base: position 943 of record JBBQNP010000064.1, read on the forward strand.
GTGGACACGAACGACGTGACGGTGCCCGAGGGCAAGCTGAAGTTCGCGGAGCGCGTCAAGAGCGGGTTCATCGGGCTGCAACGACACGCTTCCGATCAGGTGAAGGGCGATGCGTACGCGTGGTTCCGGAACCTGTACGTGCGCACGCTTTGATGGGGCGGACAATTTTCGCGTCGCGCGGGAGGTGCCTGGCGCCGGTAGCCGGTATTCCCGGCGACCGGTGCCTGGCACCGAACGCCACCCCGCTCCATCGTCGTTCCTGAGAATTCTGGTCGTTCATTTCGTGACGAGGTGGATGTCCATTCCCCGAAAGGTGGCTCCGGCGTCGAACGCAAATATTGTCCGCCCGATCAAACGGGGTGATCAGGGCAACTGCAAACGAACCAAGCGAGGCCTCGAGCCCTCGACCAGGACAATTCCCATGTCGTCCGCACACGACTTGTTCGCGCAATCAAGTCCGCGAAACGGACACCGCCGTCACCGACCTTCATCGCGAGCCGCCCTGCGTTCCTCCAACTCGTCGATCGTGCGCGGCCAGTCTTCCTTGAGCAACCGCGACAACGCCCGATCCGCGAGCAACCGCCCCTCGTTCTGACAGCGCGCGCAATAGTTGCACTCGTTCTCGCCGCGCACGATGCGCTGCACGCGCGAGCCGCACACCGGACACGGCTTGCCGAACTTGCCGTGCACCGCCATGTCGTCGCGGAAAGCAGTGACCTTCACCGGGAACTTCTCGCCCGTTTCCGCCCGCAACCGCTCGGTCCACATCTCGAGCGTGCTCTGCGTCGCCTCGTGCAACCGCGCGACGTCCGCATCCGACAACGACCGCGTCAACTTCATCGGCGACAACCGCGCCGCATGCAGGATTTCGTCCGAGTACGCGTTGCCGATGCCGCTGAACAACCGCGGATCGGTGAGAGCGCGCTTCAACGTGTGGCTCTCGCGCGTCAACGCCTCGCGAAACTCCGCCACCGTGGACCCGATCGGCTCGAGTCCCCCACGGTCGTGCTGCGCGAGCCCCGCACGCCCGCGCACCGCATGCAACGACGCGCGCCTCTTCGATCCCGCTTCGGTCAGCACGAGCGTCCCGGTCGTGAAGTGGAACGACGCGAGCCCCTTCTTCGGTTTTGCCTTCGACCCAGCATCCACCCACTGGAACCGTCCCGCGATCATCAAGTGCACGACGAGGAACAGCTCTCCATCGAGTTCGATGACGACACGCTTGCCAAGTCGCCGCACGTTGACGACGCGCTTGCCGTACAGCTCCGCGAGCGCCGGCTCGACCGACCGCAACACGAACGGATTGTCGAGCCGCACTTCCTCGAGGACCGCAGCGACCTCGATGAGTGGGCCGACGAGCCGCCGCTCGAGCGCCTCGACATAGACCGTGACGTCCGGCAGCTCGGGCATGTCATCCGCGTGCCGTCGAAACGACCCTGATCACTTCGTGCGGAACGTCCAGTCCATGTGCTTCCCGACCGAGGTCGCGTCACCCTTCAAACGCGTCGTCCAGTTGGCGACGACCTTGTACTCGGTGGCACCCTTCAACGCGGTCTTGGGAATCAGACACCACGCTCCGCTCGGAGCAGCCTCCGGATTCGTGGGCTTGGAAGGCGTCGAGTAGAAACACTCGACCTCCGTCTTCGCGTCGCGTCCCTCGTACAGCTTCATGTCGATGTCGACCAGGTTGCCGTTCTCGTCGACAGGCCTCGTCTGGATCGTGATCGGGTAGCCGAACACTTCGGATTCGTTGACCTGGTCGCGCGCACCGTTGGCCTTCTCGAGCTCCTTGTCCGGTACGGGGTCAGGGAACTCGTTGCCCTGGAACTTGGTCGGGATGTCGGTCGCCTTGTCGAACGGATAAAGGATGATGTAGGGCTGTTCGAACGGCGCCACGAGCGAGCCCATGTCGAGCACCGTGTTGACGTCCTCGCTGCCCCAACCGAGGCGCAGCGTGCCGGGATCGAGTAGCGGCAGGCGGTGATAGAAGGAGCCGAGCCACACGTCGACTGCGTGTTTGTAGTCCGTGTCGGTGCTGAAGAGGATGTCGGAGTGCAGGCCGGCCCAGGCTCCCTCGACCGTGTAGCCTTCCTTGCCGGCGTATTCCTCGTGCGCATCCGGCCACTTCTGCTGCTCGGGATGCAGCGAAAGATAGTGAGCGTGCAGCGCGCACGGCTCGGACAAATCGGGGTCGAACTTGAGCTTCGGAACGCCCTCGACGCGACCCTTGAACGTGTCCGTGCGCAGCTTGTTCATGTACTCGAGCACCGCGAGCGCGTCGGCCGGCCAGGAGTTCAGGTTCTCCTTGTCGATGCGTTCGGCGACGCCCACCTTGCCGCCCATGATCCACACGCGCCAGTTCGACTCGAACTCACCGAGCGGCATCCCCAACGCGACAGTGAAGAGGTCGACCATCTTGCCGGTGTTGGAACCGCTCAACCGCTTGTAGACGGCAGCGAACTGATTCGAATCCTGCAGGTACTCGACGATCGACGTGGACTTGTGCAGGTCGTTGCCGGTGAGCTCGCCCAGCTTCTCGACGAACGAGTTGTGCCAGGGCGGATCCTCGCCGTGCTCGACGAGGAACTGCATCCACGCGCGCGAACCGGCGATCCCCGACTTCGCCAGGCGCAGCAGATCTTCGCGCTCCTTCTTGTCGTTCTCGTTCCCGATGTGCGTGTCGCCGGCCTTCGCACGAGCCTCGCCATCCTTGATGACGTAATTCGGCAGCGTCGTGCCGAACAACGAGAGCGCGATCCAGTTGAGGTGACCCGCTTTGAGAGCCGTGTGAGTTCCCTCCTGCATGTGTGTCCAGTACACGAGGAGATCGACTTCCGTCGGCGCTTCGAACTGCGTGAGCTTGATCTCCGGACCGTTCTTGACGCCGAACCCGCCGAGGTTGGAGTCCGGCTTGTTCATGACCGCCGCGTCGTCGTCGTTCACCTTGCCGGCTGACATGAGGTCGGACGCGAGCTTCTTGTACTGGTCGCGGGAGTCGAGGAGCACCCACGTTGCACCCGGCTTGCCACCCGTCGCAGCAGCCGGCGGCTTGAGCTTGTCCCCACTCCTGCCGCGCAACCAATCGCTCAACGCGTAGGCACGACACACTTCGCGCAAGATGCGCTCGGTCTTCTCGGCGCTGAAGTTCGTGTGGAGCTCGATTTCGCCGCGGCGCGCCATCGTGGCCTTCACGCCCGAGGCGTGCAGGACGTACTCGTCGTCGACTTCGCCCGTCTGCAGCTCGACCTCGAGGGCGCGCGATTCCTCGACCTTCTGGAGGATCTCGCCGCGGTGTTTGCGGAGCGGAACGAACTCGCTGCGCACCCAATTGCTGCCGACCTTTTCGTTCCCGAGGAACTTCTCGGCGGCCTCGCAATCACCGTCGAGGAGGATGATCTGCTGCGCGAGAGCTTTCTTTGCCTCCTCGTCCTCCATCTTCTCCATGATCCCGACGAGTTGCTTCGCACTGTTGCGCAACTGCTTCGCTCCTGCAGGTAGCGAGTCGATGATCACCTTCGCGCGGGCGAGGTCGTCGGTGTTGGACTTCTCGAGCTTGTCCAAGGCCGCCTTGGGGTAGCCCAGCTTCTCGAGGACCGCCATCAGGTCCTTGGTCTCCTTCTCACGCCCACCCTTGGCGAGTTGTCGCACGACGCCTTCGATCGGCGTCAGGAACTGCATCGGGATCGCGAGAGAACCGGGGACAGGTGCCGTGTCGGCCGGTTTCTCAGGCGCCTTCGCCGGCGGTTTCGCGCCGGGCTTCTGCAGCTCGGTGAAGGGAACGAACGCGATCGGAAAAAGCAACAGCAGTGTGTGGATGCGCATGGGAGAGGTTTTGGGTCCGCGTGCGTGCGGACGCAGCAGTATGCAGCGCGACGGCGGGATTGAGAACCCCGCCGTCGCCGCTCGGTAACCGATCGTCCGGACTCTCTACGCCGCCTACGGCGGTCCGGCGAGCGTCAAGGTCAACTCGACGGCGCCCGTCCCGCGCTGGACGGAGATATGCACCGTCCCGACTGCACTTTCGAGCGCCTGATCGAGGTCCTTTGCACTCTTGACGTCCTTGTCCGCCGCCTTCGTGATGCGATCGCCCATCTGGAGCCCGGCCTGATCGCCCGTTCCGCCGGGCGTCACCACGTCGATGGACAATCCTTCACCGAAGCGCACGCCGAGGCGCCGCGCGCTCGCGCTCGTCGGCGGCGGAAGGGGCGGGAGCACGATCGCGATCTCCAGCGGCTTGCCGCCGCGCAACACCGTCACCGTCGTCTTTTCCGGCGCGGCTCGCAGCACCGTGCGCAGCTCGTCGTTGTCGGCGATCTCTTCCGCGCCGATCTTCTGCACGCGATCGCCGACCTTGAGGCCCGCCTTCGATGCGACGCTGTCCTCGACGACCTCGTCGATCGTCATGTCGTCGGACATCTGCACACCAAGCGTCCTGCGTCCGCCACCACCCGGCGCGCGCAGGTTGTCGCGCGGCAACAGCACCGGCAGGTTCGCGATGCCGAGCGCACCCACCGCAATCACGATCGCCGACTCGCGCTGGTACTCGGGGATCGCCGCGTCGTACGTGTCGAACTGCGTGTGGTGCGTGTGGTTGTAGTTCGCTCGACCCGCCTGGCTCCAGAAGAAGCCGGGCACGTCGGCGGCGAGGAACGAAGCGTGATCGCTGCCGCCGCCGGAGAGACCCTTCACTTCGCGCACTTCGAAGGGCATCTTCGGATCGAGGTCCTTGACGCTCGCGAAGATCGGCTCGAGCAGCGGCACCATCGGCGGCGTCGCGGTGATGCCCGCGCAGTAGTTGGTCCCGCCGTCGTGCACGAGCACCGCGGAGATCTTCGGCATCTCGTCCTTGTGCGCCTTCACGTACGCCGCCGAGCCGAGCAAGCCTTGCTCTTCGCCGCCGAACAGCATGAAGCGGATCGTGCGCTTGGGCTTGACGCCGGCTTTCACGAGCAAGCGCGCGGCTTCGAGCGTCGTCGCGACGCCGGTGCCGTTGTCGGTCGCGCCCGTCGCGCCGTCCCACGAGTCGAGGTGACCGCCGACGATCACGATTTCGTCGGGCTTTTCGGTGCCTTTGATCTCGGCGATCACGTTGTTCAGCGCGATCGGACCCTTCTCGAACCAGTTGCGGATGTCGAACTCGAGTTGCACGGCGTCGCCCGCCTTCAGGCGTTCGCAGATCGACGCGTGCTCGGCCGCGAGCAGGTTGATCGCGGGCCGCGTGGGCAGTTTGTCGAACGTGATCTTCGAGCTGCCGCCGGTGAGGATCAGGTCGTTGCGGCCGGAGCGGATCGTGCCCGCGATCCCCGCCTCGTCGTAGGCCTTGTCGAGCTTCTCGCGGAACGCGCGGTCGGCAGCAGCTTCTTCGCGAGCAGCACGTCCGCGCGCAGGCGCCTCACCACTAGCGGGCTTGTCGGCGCTAGTCGGTTTTTCGCCGCTAGTCGGTTTGTCAGCCTTCGTCGGTTTGTCAGCGCTCGCAGTCTTGTCGTCGCGTGAAGCCGCGTCGCCGCGTGCGCCGTTCGCAGGGGCGCCCGCTTCGACCGGCGCAGATCCCTCAGCGCGCGCGTTCGCAGTCGGCGCTCCCGCGGCACGCGGCGGCGTCGGCGCGATGACGACCCACGCGCCCGCGAGCTTCGGGCGGATCGCTTCGAGCTCTGTCTCGTTGGTCGGCGCGAGCACCGCCGGTCCGCTCGTCGGACCGTGCGTTCCCGCCGTCCACGCGTTCGTGCCGAAGTGCAGCTCTTTCGCGTCGGGCGCGATCATGCGCCCCGACGACGGACCGCGGTTGAAGCCGACGGGGAACTCGCCCCACTTCTCGAGGTGACAGTTCGACAGGCCGATCGATTCGAACTGACCGAGCGCCCAGTGACACGCGTTGTCGAACCCGTGCGAGCCCGTCAAGCGCGGCCCGATTCGGTTCGTGAGCGTGTCGAGATGCTCCATCACATGGCTGTCGGAGCGACCGAGTGCGATGACGCGCGCAGCATCGTCGCTTTGCGCGCGCAACGGCGCAGCGAACGACGCAACGAGACAAACGAGAGCAGACGAAGAGCGCAGGATTCGAATTGTCATGACCGGGGGGACCTCCACGAAGACCAGGGAGATACGGACACGTCCACTCTATCCGCGAACGCCGAAATACCGTGCCAGAGCAATTTTCCAGCGTCGCTCCGGCGCTGTTTACGGCACGTGGCGGAGTCAGCGCCGGAAAAACCGCTCTGGCACGGTACACCGACATTCGCGTCCAGATTCCGGTCGAGTGCATCCAGGAGACGGACTGTCGACCCGTGGTGCGCTGCGAGTTGTGGGCATCGTTGGGTGATAGAGCACGACGCGCATGAGCGTGTGATCTGCGTGCGACCGTCTCTGCAGTCGATTGCTGCGCGGTTCGAGCGTGCGCGACCGACGGTCCGATTGGTTTGCGAGCACGAGCGTGTGCGAAGGCACGTGCATTGCTTTGCGCCCGGCGTGCAACGGATTGCACGCGTGAGATCGGCAGACCGACTCGACCCCAAGCATCGAACGAGAAGAACGGGAACTGAAATGAACTCTTTGAACAGGAACTCGCTGGCGGCCATCGCCGTCGCCATGACCGGAGCTTTCGCCTCGGCACAGATCTCCTTCCAATCGGCCGTGAACTACCCGGCGGGTACGACCCCCGACGCGACCGCGATCGGCGATCTCAACGGTGACGGGATCCGCGACATCGCTGTTCCGACCGACGCGCCGGACAAGGTGTCGTTGCTCTTCGGAACGGGCAACGGCGTCTTCGCCGCGCCGGTCAACGTCGCATTGCCCAACGGCTCGTCGCCGAACACTCCGGTTATCGGCGACCTTGACGGCGACGGCGACATGGACATCGCAGTGTCGCTCAAGGGGACGAATCGGGTGCAAATCCTGGTGAACAATGGTGGGACGTTCACGCTGGGACCGTCGTTCCTCGTCGGCACCGAGCCACGCGACATGGAGATCTCCGACCTCGACAACGACGGCGATCTGGACTTGGTGACCGGGAACCGCTCGGGCGGCTCGGTTTCCGTCCTGCGCAACGACGGCAGCCTGGCCTTCACCGTGACGACGATCGCCGCGGGCTCCGGTCTGCGCCAGATCGCGGTCGGTGACGTGACCGGCGACGGCCTGATCGACATCGCGGTAGCGTCGCACGACAACCGCCAGATCAACGTGCTGCGCAACACGGGCGGAGCGAACTTCGTGCTGCACGCCACGCTCTCGGTGAACAACGAGAAGCCCGAGGGGATCGCGATCGCGCGCCTCGACGGCAACAGCTCCTTCGACATCGTCGCGACGGCGGACATCAACAACGTCGAGTTCGCGTTCGTGTTCCTCAACTCCGGCAACGGCAGCTTCGGCGGCGCGACGCCGTACAACCTGGGTGGCGTGCTGAGCACGGAGTCGATCGTCACGGGCGACTTCGACCTCGACGGCGACGTCGACTTCGCGACGGCCAACAAGGACTCGAACAACGTCAGCGTCCTGGCCAATGCAGGAAACGGCACGTTTGGTCCGGCTCAACTTCTCGCAGCGGGCAGCCAGGCGCATCACATCACTGCGGGTCTGCTCGACGGCAACGGCAGCCTCGACCTCGTCGTCGCGAACGACGGATCGAGCAACGTCTCGGTCTTCCTCAACGCGAACGGCGGCTCGAGCTGCTCGGCGACGACTTACTGCCAGGGCAAGGTGAACTCGCAGGGCGGCGTCGCGCAGATCGGCTCCGCTGGGACGACGAGCCTGAGTGCGCAGAACTTCAACGTGACGGTCAGCGCAGCACTGCCGAATCAAAACGGGCTGTTGTTCTTCGGGACGAACGGGCCGGCCAACACACCCTTCCTCGGCGGCACGATGTGCGTCGCGGGCGCGAAGACGCGTGCGGGCATCCACCAACTCAGCCCGACGGGGAGCACGAGCTACTCGGTCACGGTGACGCCGGCGATGGTCGGAACGTCGCGCTGGTACCAGTTCTTCTATCGCGATCCGTCCAACCCGGACGGCACGGGAGCGGCGCTCTCGAACGCGCTGCGCGTCGACTTCTGCCAGTGATGCGGTAGGCGAACACGCATCCAGCAACGGACACGGCCCGAGCCTCGCGCTCGGGCCGTGTTCCTATTGGATGCTACTCCCGCGCTGCAGATCCCGCACGATCCGGAGCGTTCAGGCGCGCGCAATCAGCGCGAACACGCGGTGCAGGACGTGCAACGCGTCGTCGGGGAATCGCTCGGCCAGCACGCGTGCGAAGCGCTGATCGAAGTCGTCTACGCGCACTTGCGGCAGGCTCGCTCCGATGCCGGAGCAGGCGCGGATGCGGCCCCGCCAGCTCGCGTGCGTGTACGTGACGTCGACGTCGAACGCGATCGACTCGAGCTCTTCGAAGCCGCCCTGGCGCAGGTCGGCGATCCATCCGGGGGCGAGGTCCTCGCTGATCCAGGGCTTCCACTGCGGGTTTTCGGCCTGAACGAGCACGTTGGTCATCTCGCCGATCGAGTCGGGCGCTGCGAGCCAGTCGAAGCCGGCGATCACGAGCGCTCCCGATTCGCCGGTCCCGGATCTTCGCAGCACGCGCCGCACTTCGCGCGCGGCCGCCACGCCGTCGAACCAGTGCCAGCACACGCCGGCACACACTAGGTCGAACGTCGCGTCGGCGAACGGAAGATGCTCGGCTCGCGCGCGCACGAGACGCTCCGCGACCCCTTCGGACTGCGCGAGCTCACGTGCCGCGTGGAGTTGTTGCGTCGACGGATCGACCCCGATCGTGAACACGCCTCGGCTCTCGAGCCCGCGCAGGATCGTGCCCGTGCCCGTGCCGACATCGAGCGCGCGCGAACCGGCGCGCAAGAGACCGCGCTGCGCGAGCACGTCGAAGAACGACGGAGGGAAGCCCGCTCGATGACGCGCGTAGTCTTCCGATGTGCGCCCGAAGTCGACCTGCACATCGCACAGCATCGCAAGCGCGCAGGCTCGTCGCCACGACATCGAAGCTGCTCGTCGTGCGTGCGTTCACGACCGGGCTGCGCGGGTTCCTTCGACCGCACGCACAAAGCGCCGCTGGTGATGCGCTGTACCTCGCCATTCCTATCCGCACAGGCGCCATCGAACCGAAACGCTGTTCGCAATCCGCGGCCATTTCAGCTAGAATCAGGGCTGAATCGCGCTCTGCGGGCCCGCTGTTCGACGCGGACCCGAATCTTCCTGCAAGGCTCGGCACGAAGGCGGCTCGATGTCGAGAGCCACAGCTCATCGGAGAGCAAGCAGGAGAACCGCCCATGGTCGAAAGCTTCGAAAAGCGTCAGCGTGAGCGCCGCAAGCGCGAAAAGCAGGCTGAAAAGCGCGAGCGCCGCAAGGAACGTGGCGAGGACAAGGAAAAGCGCGCCACCGGAGAGCTGCCGCCGGTTCGCGATACCTCCTACGCCGAGTTCGAAAACGGCCCCACGGGCGGGCCCCGGACGGATGGACCCACGTCATGATCCACGAGACGCAGAGCACCAAGAACCACCCGGGGAGTCTGAGCCACCCCGCCCTCACCTCCGACCACTGGCACGTCGTGCATGCGCGCTGGTCGGGCGAGCGCTCACTGCGTCCGCGTTTCGATCGATCGATCGTGAGCGAGCACGCTGATCGTGCTGCGGCAACGGCGGCTGCGCGCGCCCTCGTCACTTCGCTTACGACCGAGATGTACGGACGCCCGCACGAGCACCGCGACCAGATCTTCGTGCGGCAACCGTCGTACAGGACGCTGAAGTCCGCGGCGCGCGTCGACAAGAGCAACCGCTGAATCGTTCACGCCGAGCCGCATTGGGCTCGGGTTGCGTCTCGTAAACCCGCGGGCGGTCAGCGAGCGGATCCAGAGGGCGCTTCCAGAGGGCGGTATCAGAGCGGGTATTCCGCAGCCGGAATCGCAGCCTGGACCGGAGGGCCCGCGACGTGATTCCAGGGCACCCCGCGGGGGTTTTGGCGCTGCTCGTGATCCTGGCCGAGCGCCGAGGCGTATGTTGAGAAGCCTCGGGGCGCACATGGACGAACTGCAGCAGGGTCTCGACGTCGGCACCGCAGCAGCCGCTGCACCCAGCCTCGCGACGCGCATCGGTGCCGGTCGGCGGGCCGCGACCCTGATCAGCGTCTGCGTCACCTACTTCCTGGCGAGCAAGCTCGGATTGAGCCTCGCGTTCATCCACGCCAACGCGAGCGCCGTGTGGCCGTCGACCGGTCTCGCGATCGCGGTGATGCTCGTGTTCGGACGCGGGTTGTGGCCGGCGATCTTCGTCGGTGCGTTCGCGGTCAACATCACGACGAAGGGCTCGATCGCGACGTCGCTCGGAATCGCACTGGGCAACACGCTCGAAGCCGTGGTCGCCGCGACCCTCGTCGAGCGGTTCGCCAACGGGCGCCGCGCGTTCGATCGACCGGCCAACCTGTTCCGCTTCGCGGTCTTCGCCGCGCTCGTGTCGACCGTGATCAGCCCGACGTTCGGTCTGACGAGCCTCGCCTTGGGCGGGTTCGCGCAGTGGTCGGACTACCCGGCTGTGTGGACGACCTGGTGGCTGGGCGACGTCGCGGGTGCGTTGATCGTGACACCGTTCCTGCTCTTGTGGATCGACGACACGCCGCGCGACTGGAAGAGGTGGAAGGTCGCCGAAGCGCTGTTGCTCTTGATCACGGTGACCTTCGTCGCGGGGATCGTTTTCGGCGGCCTGTGGCCCACGACGGCGGAGCGGTATCCGCTCGAGTTCCTGTGCATTCCCCCGCTCTTGTGGGCGGGTTTCCGATTCGGCCCGCGCGAGACTGCGACCTGCGGAGCGCTCCTGTGCGCGTTCGCGGTCCGCGCGACGTTGATGGGATCCGGTCCCTTCGTCGAAAGCACGCCGAACGAGTCGATGGTGCTGCTGCAGTCGTACATGGCGGTCACGATCCTGATGTCGCTCGCGGTCGCGGCCAGCGTGCGCAACCGCCAAGCGGCCGAGGCGCGCGTGCAGGATCTCAACGCCGAGCTCGAGCGCACTGTGGAGCATCGCACCGCGCAGTTGCGCGCGTCGAACGCGGAGCTCTCGACCGAGGTTGCCGAGCGACGGCGCGCGTTGTCCGAGTTGGAGCGCAGCCAAACGCGCTTGATCGAAGCCCAGCACCTCGCGCGCATCGGCAGCTTTGAATGGGACAAAGTCGCCGACCGCGTGTGGTGGTCAGACGAGCTCTTCCGCATCTACGACCTGGACCCCGCGCAGTTCAGCGCCGACTACCGCGGCTACGCGGAACGCCTGCACCCCGACGACCGCGTGCGCATCGAAGCGATCCTGCACGAAGCGCTCGAGTCGCCGCGTCCGTTCGCGTTCGAGCATCGCATCCTGCTCCCCGACGGGAGGGAGCGCACGGTGCAAGCGACGGGCGAAGTCCTCGTCGACGAGCACGGCCGGGCGCGCGGCATGCGCGGCACCACGCAGGACATCACCGAGCGCAAGCGCGTCGAGCGCGAGCGCGAGCAGCTCGTCGGCGAGCAGAGCGCGCGCCGCGAAGCGGAAGAAGCCAACCGCGCCAAGGACGAGTTCCTGGCCGTGTTGTCGCACGAGCTGCGCACGCCGCTGAACGCGATCGTCGGCTGGGCGGAGCTCATGCGCGGGGGCGGCCTCGACGAAGCCACGACGCGCAGCGCGATCGAGACCATCGCGCGCAACGCGCAGGCGCAGACGAAGATCATCGCCGACATCCTCGAGGTGTCGCGCATCGTGTCCGGCAAGGTCGAGCTCGACATGCAGCACGTGCAGCTCCACGCGCTCGTCGCGGGTGTCGTCGACGGTGCGCAGCCGTCTGCTCACGCACGCAACATCCTGCTCACCGTCGATGCGCAGCCCGCCGCGGTCGAGGGCGACCCGGTGCGTCTGCAACAGGTCGTCGGCAACCTCTTGACGAACGCGCTGAAGTTCGCGCCGCGGGACAACGGCCGCGTGAACGTGACAGTGCGTGTGCACGGCGACACAGCCACGATCGTCGTCGAAGACAACGGCCCGGGCATCCGCCCCGATTTCCTGCCGCACGTGTTCGACCGCTTCCGTCAGGCCGACGCGAGCACGACGCGCCATCACGGCGGCCTCGGCATCGGCCTCGCGATCGTGCGTCACCTCGTCGAGCTGCACGGCGGCACCGTCGCGGCGGGCAATCGCGTTGAGGGCAGCGGCGCGATCCTCAGCGTCTCGTTGCCGCTTGCGAGCGCGCGCACCGAATCGCACGCGGTTCGAGCGCTGCCTGTGGAACGACCGTCGCTCGAGGGGGTCCGCGTGCTCGTCGTCGACGACGAAGCCGACGCGCGTGCGGTCGCACGCAAGATGCTCGAGTTCTGGGGTGCTTCGGTCGACGAAGCGGCGTCGGTCGCAGCCGCATTGATCGCGCTGCAGCAGGGCGTCCCGACGCTCGTGCTCACCGACATCGGCATGCCCGGGGAAGACGGCTACGAGCTCTTGTTGCGCGTGCGCGCGCTGCCCGCCGATCGCGGCGGACGCTTGCCCATCGCCGCCGTGACCGCGTACGCGAGCGCCGAAGATCGCCGTCGCTTGTTGCAGGCTGGTTTCGCGCTGCACCTGACGAAGCCGATCGAAGCCGCGGAGTTGGCGCGCGCCGTGATGACGCTCGCGCAGATCACCTCGTGACGCATCCGGATGCGGCGGGACGGGCATGTGCGCCCAATCGTGATGGATTTCGACCGTGCAGCGGTGTCGGGCGTAGCCTGGAACACAGCGCTGGGTCCGGTGCGCTCACGGACATGCCAGGCACACTGTTCTTCCCGAGGTCGCTCTCATGAATCGAGCCATCGTCACCGTGCTCGCGCTGCGTCTTCTCGCCGTCTACGCGTGGTTCCAGGCATTCGGAGAGGCCAGCCGCGGACTCGCGTTCTGGTCTGCGTTCAAGGGCAACACTGCGGACTTCGACCCGTTGGCCGCCGTGTTGGCGTCGACGGTGGCGTACGTCGTCTGCGGGATCTTGCTCTTCATGTGGGCAGTTCCGCTCTCGCGCCGCATGTTCCCCGTCGAACCGGATGCGCCGCTGAAGAACCACGCCGAGATCGGAGGGCTGGCGCTGAGGATCTTCGGCATCGTGCTCTGGACGTGGGCCATCGAATGGGTACCGAGCGCGCTGGTGCGCGGATTGGTCGGCGACTCGCTGGGATCGATCGCCCTGTTCACGACCCTGGTCCTGCTCGTCGTCATGGGCACGTGGCTGTTCGTGCGCGGAAACTCGATCGCGGTCTGGCTGTTGCGCACGCCGCCGGCGACCGGTGGTCGATCGCTGGAGCAAGTGCAAGCGATCGCGATCGCCGTCGCCGGCCTCGTCGTCTTCGCGACCGGCCTTCCCGACGGAATCGCCGTCCTGGTCCGATGGATCACGCGACGCTTCGGCGATGAGAGCCAGATGTCGACGCTCGCTCGCTACGCTTGGCCGGCCTCCTTCGCACCGATTGCGCGTGTGGTGATCGGCTTGTCGTTGTTCGTCGGCAGCAGCGGCATCGCGTACTTCTGGCACAGGGCGCGCACCGCGGGCTTGACGCCGAACACGCCGCATCCCGATCACGATCCGGTGTAGTTCGTTTTCCGATCGCGCGGGTTGGAGCTCGTGCTCCACCCCGCGTTGCTCGTCACGATCACTCCCACCGGGCCCGCCGAGCTCGAGGGTCATCATCCTCGGATCATGCTCTCTGGGTATCCTCGGCGCCGCAGTTCCTCCCTCGCCCATCCAGGAGAGCAAGATGATTTTGAACCAGCGATTCGCCGCCTGCATGTCGTGCGCCGTGACCTTGGCGTTCGCGAGCTGCACCAACACGCAGGACAAGGTCATCGCTCCAGACGGACCTCAGCCGTGGCAGAGCGAGTTCACGCTCGATCGCTCTGATCTCGCGTCGCGCGGCACCAACCCGTACTTCGTGCTCGAGCCCGGCTATCAGCTCACCTACCGCGGTCGCGAGGACGGCAAGGACGTCGATCTCGTGATCACGGTCATGGATCGGACGGAGACGGTCGACGGCGTCGAAACGCGCGTCGTCGAGGAGCGCGAAAGCCAGGCCGGCGAGCTCGTCGAGGTGTCACGCAACTACTTCGCCATCTCCACTCGCACGCACGACGTGTACTACTTCGGCGAGGACGTCGACATGTACGAGCACGGGGAGATCGAGTCGCACGAGGGTGCGTGGCGTTCCGGCGTGCATGGCGCGCACTTCGGGATGATGATGCCGGGCGTGCCGGCGGTGGGCATCCGCTACCACACCGAGGTCGCGCCCCATGTCGCGATGGACCGCTGCGAGATCGTGTCGATGGACACCCCGATCACGACGCCGGCGGGCCGGTTCGAGCATTGCGTGAAGGTCGAGGAAACGACCCCGATCGAAGCCGGCAGCAAGGAATACAAGCTCTACGCGCGCGGCATCGGTCTCGTGCAGGACTCGACGCTCTTGCTCACCAGCCATGGAACTGCACACTGACCACGGGCTGATCGGCGTCGCGCGCGACGATCGCAGCATTTCCGGAAGGTCACACAGAATGCGGCGTCAGCCAGCGCCCCATCCGTTTCCCCTGCGAAACACATGAAGCTCCCCTCTTCTCTTTGGCTGGCGCTGTCGGCTGTATTCCTCGTGTCCGCATGCAGCGAGGATCAAGCGGTCCGGCGCCGCGAGCTGACGGAGATCTCGGCCACCCACACGCACGATCTCTCGGCCTTTCAGCAGGCGCAGTCCGCGTTCGCGCAATCGAACCCGGTCCCGCGCCAACTCGATTTCGGCCAGGACGGCACGATCCTGATCCACGACTGCGCGCTCGACGGACCGCTCGAGCACGAGCAGTTGTGGATGCGCTACACGTGGGTGAACACGACGAACCATGCGATCGACAAAGTGCTGGTGACGATCCGGCTCGTCGATCCCGACGGTGCTCTGGTCAAGCAGGTCGACATGCCGCTAGAGCTGCCGCTGAAGTTCCGCTTCAGCCCGGACAGCAGCTACACGACCAGCGTGGGCCTTGCGACCGACGGGGCGCACTCACGCGCGGGCTGGTCGTGGGACATCCGTCCGCACGCCACCCCGAGCGCGAGGCCATGACAGCCTGTACCGTGCCAGGCACGGTACAGGCGGGTGCGAATCACATCGACCAGGTGAGCAGCACGCCGTTCGAGAGGTTGAACGTGCTCGGCGTGCAGAACGCGGCGGCATTGCGGTACCACGCTTGGTACGTGCGTGTTCCGGGCGACGGAACCATGCCCTTCACCGACACGCTCGGATCCCCTGCCTGCGGATACTGCGAAGCGCCCGCGACGTTCGTCTCCGTGTGCAGGCGCACGATCGATCCGCCGGCACAACGCAGGCCGTCTCCGAACGTCGCGCCGACACCTCCGCCGATCTGCGTCGTGCCCTGGAAGTACAGCGCCGAGCTGTTCGGCATCCCCGTACCGAGCAGCGTGAGCGTGTCGGCCGACAAGCTCGGGATGCCGCTCGTCGTGAGGTTCGCACCGCTCGCGTTGACCGAGCTCGCGCAACCGTTGCCGCTCGTGCCGGCGTTGCCGCACGGACAAGCGGTTCCGCTGCCGTCGCCCGAGCAGAACGGCGTCGAGACCTGGCGCAGGATCTCCAGGTCGGCGGCCGGAGTGAACGCCGCCGTTTCATACCCGCCGAGCATGTAGACGGTGCCCGCCGAATCGATGTCGATCGCCGCGTTGCGCCGCGCGATGGCGAACGCCGGGCCGAGCGACCACGTGCCCAACGTCGTGTCGTACACGTCGACTTCGTTGCTCGGGTTGGGCGCAACGCGTCCTCCGCCGAGCACCCACAGGCGGCCGCCTTCGTTCACGGCGTGCGTCTCACCCGTCGCCCTCGGGATCGCCGCGATCGACGCGATCGTGTCCGCGGTCGGATCGTAGACGTACGAGCTGGCACTGTCCCCGAGCGTCGAAGTGGCCGCGGTCCACGTCGATCCGCCACCGATGTAGATCAAGCCGCCGACGGCCGCGACCGGCACGTATCCGATCGCAGTCGGCAACGCGGCCGTCTTCAGCGTCCAGCGCGAACCCGCGGCGGCGGCCGGATCGAACACCCAGATCTCGGTCGACATCGACACGCTGATCACGAACCCGCCGAACACGTAGAGCTTGTTGTTCAGCACGACGGCGCCGCCGGGCAGCGTGTTCGCGATCGCCGGCCACGGATCGGTCGTGACCGTCGTGATCACGTCCGCGATCGGATCGTAGCGGCGCACGGTGGGAGTCGCTGTCGCAGCACCCGCCGCCGAACCGCCCACGACGTAGATGTACGGCGTGCCTGCATCGGTCAGCACGCCGGCGACCATGTTGTTGACCTCGTTGCTCGGGAGCGTCGCGGCCTTCGTCGTCCACGTGTTGGACGACGGGTCGTACTCCATCGGGTTCATGTAGTCGGATCCAACTGCATCCGATGAACGTCCGCCGAGAACGTAGAAGCGGTTGTTGGCCGCGAACCACGCGCCCGTTCCGCGCACGACGGGCGCTGGAGTGGAGGCTCCGGTCGTCCACGCTTGAGCGCTGGCCGGAGTGGCGGGCACGAAAAGAACGGCAGCGAAGAGGGTTGCCGCGAAGCACGACGGACCGAATTGGAACCGCATGGCATTACTCCAGTGCTTTTCGACTCGGTGATCGAGCGCGCAAGATGCCGGAGAATCCGGCGTGGAGGGCTCAGGTGCTCGAGGCGCCGAGACACCTACATCCTGCCACGGTGTTGCGATTCTCGCCGGGGGCGGAGAACTGCCCGGAGGTTCCTGATCCTCGATCGACAGATCCGGTGACCCACGATGCGACCTTCAACCTCTCCAACGGCATCCAGATCGACTGGCAGAGCTGAGACTACGTCGACGAGACAGCTCCACCCCGTCACTTCCTGATCGTCAACCGAACGCGCGAGCGGTGCCCATCGTCACCGCTGCGCGTTCGATCCTCACGGCGTCCAGCTCACCGCCACGCCACCCGACAAGTTGAAGGTCGCGCTCGTGCAGAACGGCGTCGAGTTGCGATACCAGAGTTGGTAATAGCGTGACGCTCCCGCCGGGACGGAACCGCGCACGGAGATCGGCACGTCGGCACCTTGCGGATAGTGCATGACGCCGGCGACGGCCGTCTTGCTCGCGAGCCGAACGACGGTGCCGCCGGCACAGCGCAAGCCGTCACCGAATACGGCACCGAGTCCGCCGTTCGTCTGCCCCGTGCCCTGGAAGAACAGTCCGCTCGTCGTCGCCGGCAAGCTCGAGCACGTGAGTGAGAGCGAGTCCGACGCAATGCTCGCGAAGCCGGTGCCGCGCAACACGGCTCCGCTGCCGAGCGAGTGCAAGCACCCGGCGTACGCCCCGACCGGGCTGTCATTGCCGCACGGACAGGCCGTGCCGGTGCCGTCGCCCGCGCAGTACGGTGCCGCGACCGGCGTGTAGTCGTAGCAGATCGAGATCATCGCCGCGGCCTGCAGTTGGAACTGCGTGATGATGTGTCCGCTGCCCGTCGCGGTGCCGGCTCCCTGCCCAATTGTTGGCAGCATCACCGTGCCCGGATTTCCCGCCGCTCCGCTGAAGAGCGCGAGGTCCGTCGCTCCGGTCAAGTACACCTGCGCGGTCACGATCGCCGTCAACCCTGGATGCATTGCGCCCGACGTCCCGCGGAAGTCGATCGTGCCGTCGAAGGCCGTGAAGTTGTCGACGACGATCTGCACGGGCATGGCGGTGAGGATCACGCTCATGTTCGGTCGACCGAGCGACACATCCACTTGGGCCGCTCCGATCACCTGGTTCGGTGCGTCGACAGGGCTCTCGACGTTGTAGTTGCCGAGCATCTGGCCCGTGACGCACACGTCGACGACGTTGAGCGTGCCGAGCGCCGGGTCGAAGCGCGGGATGACGACCGTCGTGTTCCAGTTCGTCGCCGTGAGCGGCACGTCGGTGGCGACGCACAACTGATCGGCGCGGGTTTCGGGAACGAGAACGAGCGCGAACAAGAGGGCGAGCGTGCGCATGGGATTCTCCGATCGGGAGGGATCGTGTTGCTGAAAAGCGGGGAAGAGAGCAGGGAAAAAGGGGCGTGGCGCCGCGCGTGAGTCTACGCGCAGGGCTCGAAACGGGCGGGAAACGCCCGGTCCCCTGCCCGTTCCATGTCCGCTCGCGTGGCGACATGACCAGATCAGGCCGAGAACTCTTTTCCGACTATCAAGACTTACAGGTTCCGGGACCGATGAGGTCGGCAGGACACAAAACGCATGCATCGAACCCAAGGCAACGCCCGCTCGGGCTTCACACTGGTCGAGCTCATCATCGTCGTTTCGATCATCGCCATCATCGCCGCGATCGCCTTGCCGAAGCTCATGGCAGCGCGCCTCTCCGCGAACGAGACGTCCGCCATCGCGACGCTGCGCTCGTTGTCGACGGCGCAAGTGCAGATCATGTCGCAGGCTTCGATCGACTCGGACGGCGACGGAGCAGGTGAAGAGGGCTATTTCGCCGAGATGGCCGGTACGGCGGGTATGCGCACCAGCGTGGGCGGAGTGCCGGCACTCGGCGCGGAGCTGCTCCATCCGACCGTGCTCTCCACGGCATTCGGCACCGTGAATGCGCAAGGCCTCGTCTCGCACGCCGGCTATTTCTTCCAGATCTGGTTGCCCGGGTCTTCCGTCGGCGGACTCACAGCGGGCATCAGCGAGCGACCGAGCATCGGCGGAGCCGATCCCGCCAACCTCCCGGACGCCGACGAGAGTGAGATGCTGTGGTGCGCCTATGCGTGGCCGATTTTGACGCACGAAACGGGCAACCGCGCGTTCTTCATCAACGAGCACGGCGACATGCTCCAGTGCGACAACCGCGCGCCGCTCCCCTACTCGGGAACGGTCAAGATGCCCAACTTCGACGAAGCGTTTGCGATCGCGGGCGACATGGGCTCGCGGACGCGCTTGAGCATCCCCGGCGGCAACGATGGCACCGTCTGGAAACCTGTTCAGTGATATCGCAGGCGTGAGCTCGCCCGGCTCCCGGAGGTGCGTGTCGGAGGTCGAATCCGCACCCGGGTCATCCATCTTTCGCAGCACCTCGTGCCCGCGCTGCGGATGCAGCGAAACACTCGCTCGCGCCAGGCACCAGTAGCCGTAGTCCGCGGAGACACGAAACGCGTGCGCTTTCACTCGAGATCGTTAGCGCGACAAGGGTCTGCCGCGAGAGGCTCGCCCGGAAGGGAATGCCACCCGTCAAGGATGATCCCCCCGCGAACCGATGATGAGTCCGCCAGGACAGCACCGATCATGCGCCCGAATCCCCGCAGCGCTCGATCAGCCTACACGCTGATGGAGCTGATCATCGTATCGATCATCATTGCCATCATCGCGGTGGTGTTGTTGCCCAAGCTATTGGCCGCGCGCCTGAACGCCAACGAGACATCAGCGCTTGCAACCATGCGCGCTCTCTCGACTGCACAAGTTCAGGTGATGGCGCGCGCCACGATCGACGTCGATGCGGATGGCGCAGGGGAAGAGGGATACTTCGGCGAGCTGGCGGGCACCGCGGCGATGCGCGCGGACATCGGCGGGGTTCCGGGAATCGGAGTCAAGCGCATGGATCCGATCCTGCTCTCGTCGGGTCTGGGCCTGGTCAACGCCCAAGGGCTCGTGTCGCACTCGGGGTACTTCTTCCAGATGTTCCTGCCTTCCACGCCTGTGGGCGGAGTGACAGGCGGGATCAGCGAACTACCGACGGTGGGCGGTGCGGTGCCTGGGAATCTGCCGGACGCCGACGCGTCCGAGTTCCTGTGGTGCGCGTACGCGTGGCCGATGGTGGCGCACCAGTCCGGCAACCGCGCGTTCTTCATCAACCAGCACGGCGAGCTGTTGCAGTGCACCAACCGCGGGGCCACGCCCTACTCGAACACGGTCAAGATGCCGGCGTTCGACGAGGCGTTCACGGTGGCCGGCGACATGGGCTCGGCTCCACGCGTCGGCATCGCCGGCGGTCACGACGGGTCCGTCTGGACTGCGGTGCAGTGACGTGACGGCCTCTGCCGGCGCTGCTCTCGCAGCGTCGCAGCATCAGCGAGTCGGTCGCGACCGATCAGCGCTGCTCTCGTGAACGACGTTGGAGCGGTGACCGCGCATCGGACCGCAGGCGGGTGAGCAGGTCTTGGACGTGTGGACCGATGCGCCGCAGCTCGTCGCGATGCGACGCGGACAGCTTGGCGAGGATCCGTTCGCCCCGAGCCGTCAGCAAGACGTGGATCCGACGCCGATCCGTCGCGTCCGGGACGCGGCGCAGGTACTTGGCGCGGATGAGGCGATCCACGAGGCCCACGGCACTGTGATGCCGCACGCACAACCGCTCCGCGAAATCGCCGATCGACATCGGACGGACTGATCCGGCGCCCTTGATCGCCAACAAGGCCTGGTGCTGAGCGGGCGTCAGTCCGGCGGCCCGTGCCGCCTCCTCGCTGAAGCGCGCGAACAGGCGCATCTGATGACGGAAATCCGACAGAAGGTCGTACTGGGCCTGGGTCACCGGATCGGACTTGGCGGGCATCCCCCCCAGAGTGTGCCGCACGCGCCTCGATTTCCACACGCGGCCTCGAATTCATATCGTACTACGATACAATTTCGGTTCTTGCCATGACCACTTCGAACCACGGATCACATCTGTCCGATTCAGCTGCCCAGCGCGACGGGCGCGAGCACCCGCAAGACCTGCTGGCCGACTTTCGCACGGACCGCCGCGTGCTCGTGTTGTGCGCACTGGCCGTACCGATCGGTGCGTTGGGAGCGCTCGTCGCGAAGGCGCTCCTGTGGCTCATCGCCGCGATCACGAACCTGGCGTTCTTCCAGCGCTTCTCGACCTCGCCCGCGTTGCCGCAGGACCATCACCTGGGGCTGTGGGTCATCGCCGTTCCGATCGTCGGCGCCCTCGTCATCGGCCTGATGGCGCGCTACGGCTCGGAGAAGATTCGCGGACACGGCATCCCCGAAGCGCTTGAAGCGATCCTGCTCGGTCGCAGCCTCATCAGCCCCAAGGTCGCCGTGCTGAAGCCGATCTCGTCGGCCGTTTCGATCGGTACCGGAGGACCTTTCGGCGCGGAGGGTCCGATCATCATGACGGGCGGGGCGTTCGGCTCGCTGTTCGCGCAGCTCTTTCACCTCAGCTCCGCGGAGCGCAAGACCCTGCTCGTCGCCGGCGCGGCAGCCGGAATGTCGGCGGTCTTCGCGACCCCCATCGCGGCCGTGCTGCTCGCCGTGGAGCTGCTCTTGTTCGAGTGGAAGCCGCGCAGCTTCATCCCGGTCGCTGCGGCTGCGATCGTGGCCTCGCTGGTGCGCGTGCCGTTGCTCGGATCGGGGCCCATCTTCCCGGTCGTCGCGCATGCGGCGATTCCTGCGGCAGGTCTGGGTTCGGCCTTGCTGGTGGGGATCGCAGCGGGGCTCGTGTCGGGGCTGCTCACGCTGATCGTGTACGGCTTCGAGGACCGTTTCGAGCGACTGGGCATCCACTGGATGTGGTGGCCGGCGATCGGCGCCATCGCGGTCGGCATCGGTGGCGTGATCGAGCCGCGCGTGCTCGGCGTCGGATACGACACGATCGAAGCGCTGTTGCGCGGCAACATCGTCGCCGGAGCGTTGACGGGATTGCTCGTCGCGAAGGCGCTCGTGTGGGCGATCGCGCTGGGATCGGGCACGTCCGGCGGTGTGCTCGCTCCGCTTCTGATCATCGGCGGCGCGCTGGGCGCTTTCTTGGGACAGTGGTTGCCCGGCGCGGACGTGCCCTTGTTCGCCATGGTCGGCATGGGCGCGATGATGGGCGGCACGATGCGCTCGCCGCTCACGGCGATCGTCTTCGTACTCGAGCTGACGCACGATCTCGACGCGATGCCGGCCGTCCTCGTCGGCACGGTGGCGGCGTTGTGCGTGACCGTGCTCTTGATGCGTCGATCGATCCTCACGGAGAAGCTCGCGCGCCGCGGCCAGCACATCGCGCGCGAGTACAGCGTCGACTTGTTCGAGCTGATCCGCGTCGGCGACGTCATGGAGCGCGATTTCCCCACGGTTCATGCGGCTTCGACGATCGGGGAGTTCTCCGAGCGCGTCGCACGCAACGATCCCGCCGTCAGCCGGCGCCACGCCGCCTTGATCGTCGACGACGACGGGCGTCTCGCAGGCATCCTCACACGCGACGACGCGCTGCGCGGTCTCGCGGCGGATCCTTCCGGGCGCACGAGCGTGCTCACCGCGGGGAACGCGAACCCCGCTTTGGCGTGGGCCGATCAGCCGTTGAGCCAGGCGATCGCCACCATGCTTCAGCGGGACGTCGGCCGACTCCCTGTCGTGGACCCCGACGACCCCACGATTCTCTGCGGTTATCTCGGGCGCGCGGAGATCCTTGCGGCGCGTCTGCGTCACCTCGAAGAGGAGGAGCACCGTGAGCGCGGTCCGCTGTTGAACACGACGAAGCCCTCGCGCGATCCGCGGCGATGATGAGGCGAGGGCACGAGCGTCGATCGGGCAACGCCGCGAAGCAGATTGCGCCCGCAACCTGCCTCGCGACGTCCGGTCAGGAACGCGACTCGGCCTGAGTGGAAGTCGCTCTCGAAATCACGGGGTCCAAGTCACTTCGAACCCGTTCGACAGATTGAACGTCGACGGCGTGCAGAACGGCGCCGCGTTGCGATACCAGACCTGGTAGTCGCGGGTGCCCGGCGCGGCGACCTGTCCGCGCACCGACACCGACGCATCGCCGGCTGATGGATATTGCGACGCACCCGCACTGTTCGTCTTCAACCCGATGCGCACGATCGTGCCGCTCGCGCAACGGAGCCCGTCGCCGAACGTTGAGCCGGCTCCGCCGTTCGTGCGCGCGGTCCCTTGGAAATACAGCGCAGAGCTCGAGGGCATGTCGGATCCGCTCAACACGAGCGAGTCGCTTGTCAGGCTCGCCTGTCCGCTCGTCAGCAGCTTGCCTCCCGTGCCCAGCGAGTTGAGGCATCCCGCAGGAACTCCGCCAGGGCTCGAATTGCCGCACGGACAAGCGGTTCCGGATCCGTCGCCGAGGCAATAAGGCACGCAGCAACTGACGGGCACCGTCAACCACCAGGTGTCGTTGAACACGGGCGAGCCGTTGTCGCTCCCGCCGAAGAGCACGACATGTCCGAGCGCAGCGTCGTACGCCAGACCGAACGCCTCGCGCGGCGAGGGCATGTTCTGCGGCGAGAGCTGCAACCA
>JBBQNP010000065.1:0-23689 GCA_038330085.1 Planctomycetota bacterium
CGAGCCATGTTCGCCAGCCGTGCGGCGCCGCTCGGGGTCAGATGACGAGCGACTGCGTGATCGTCGGCGAACGAGCACTCGCACACGAAGAGGTCGACCTCGCGCGCAATCTCGGCCACGGCCGGGTTCTCGCCGGTGTCCCCGCTGTAGGCGACCGACGTCCCATCGCGGCCGTCGATGCGCCAGGCGACCGCTTCGGGTGCATGTCCCGTCGCCTGCCAGCGCAGGTCGAAGTCGGCGCGAGAGAGAGGAGCACCCTTGCCGGAAGGATCGATTTCGACCACCTCCGTGTCCTCGAACCGCGTCCAACCGCGTTCGCCGAACAGGTGCTCACCCCGCTCGAGGATCGCCGCGATCCCGGTGGGCCCGATGATCTCGAGCCGAGGCAGGCCGGCCGACCGCAGACCCGGGTTGCGCCGAGCGAACGCCAACGCGAACAGGTCGAGGCAGTGATCGGGATGAAAGTGCGAGATGCACACCCGCTCGATGTCGCCGACCAAGAGGCCGGAACCCGCCAACGCGCGGATCGTGCCCGGCCCACAGTCGAACAGCGTCACCCGACCGCCAGGCCGTGGACGGAGTGCATGCCCGGCGCAACCGTAACCCGCGCGCGGCAGGATCGTGCCCGCTCCCAGGACGGTCCACTCCATCCGCGCGAGTCTACGCTTGCCGACCCACGGACGAAGGCTGTTCTACAGCACTTCGAACCGCGTGAACCGTCCGTCCGAGACGCGGAAGCGGACTTGTTGTGTGCCGGCACCGAGGTCCGCGCTCGAAAGCTGCAGCGCCCCGCGGTAACCGTTTCCCTCCTGCTCGCAGTGCGCCGCGCGGAAGGCGATCTGTCGCGGCACGTGCTGCAGGAACTCACCGATGTCGGCGCGTCCTTCGAAGTACAAATCGTGGCTGCCCAATCGAGCCCGATATTGCGCGTCGTTCGTGAACAGCTCCGCGCAAGCGCGCGTGTCCGTCGTCAAAAGTCGAGCGTATTCGTCCAGTAGGTCGTGCATCTGCCGTCTCTCTCTTCGTCCCGCTTGCGATAGGCGGTGTCTGCGTGCCAGGTTCCGGATGTACACGTCCTGGAGCGGCGAGGAGACAGTTGTGTTTTCAACGCAGTCGAAAAAATCTCGTCAGAGCGCGGAGCAGCGTGCATTCGCGCCGCGAATAGTTCGTCAGCTCGAGTAGCCCTTTGCATGAACACGCAAAAACCTCCACGCGTCCTCGACGATCGTCTCGAGGTCCGCACGGACGGGTTTCCACCCCAATCGATCGCGCGCAGCCGTTCCGCCGCTGATGAGCTTGGGAGGATCGCCCGGCCGGCGCGGCGCGATCCGCGCGGGGATCGCATGGCCGGTGACGCGGCGGGCGCACTCGATGACCTGCTTGACGGAGTAGCCCGTGCCCGTGCCGAGGTTGAGGCGCAGGTCGCGCTCACCCGCTTCGAGCGCACTCAGGGCCCGTAGGTGCGCGTCGGCCAAGTCGCATACGTGCACGTAGTCGCGCACGCACGTGCCGTCGTCGGTCGGGTAGTCGTCGCCGAAGATGGCTATGTCACTCCGCTGTCCGAGCGCTACCTGCAGCACGAGCGGG
The DNA here is from genome assembly GCA_038330085.1 of Planctomycetota bacterium. Lineage (GTDB taxonomy): Bacteria > Planctomycetota > UBA1135 > UBA1135 > JAEUIA01. The sequence continues at coordinate 1,588 of JBBQNP010000065.1, forward strand.
ATCAAGTGCGTCTCGGGCTCGTGCACTTCGCCGATGTCGCCCTGCGGATGCGCGCCGGCCGCGTTGAAGTAGCGCAACGCCGCGATCGAGAGGCCGTACGCCCGCGCGTAGTCCTGCAGCATGTGCTCCATGTGCAGCTTCGTGCGCCCGTAGGGTGAGATCGGAACTTGCGGATGACTCTCGGTCATCGGCATCTGGACGGGGTCGCCGTAGGTCGCGCACGTCGACGAGAACACGATGCGCGTGACGGCGTGGCGGCGCATCGACTCGAGCAGGTTCCAGGTGTGGATGACGTTCTCGCGGTAGTAGCGCGCGGGGTCCTCGACCGACTCGCCGACGTACGTGCGCGCGGCGAAGTGCACGACGGCGGAAGGCCGATGCTTCTTCATCAGCGCGTCGAGCGCCGCCACGTGACCGAGGTCGAGCAGTTCGAGCGGCGCAGTGACCGCCTCGCGATGGCCGGTCGACAGGTTGTCGAGGACGACGCAGTCGACGCCGCGCTCCTGCAGCAGGCGCGTCGTATGGCTGCCGATGTACCCGGCCCCGCCGGTGACGAGGACCGGCCCCACTGCAGCGTTCGATCGTGCGCTCATTCGGAAAGACTAGAGAACCGCGCACGGCGGGCCAACGTCCGGCCCGTCGTGCGCGGCGTCGATTCACTGCCACTGCGCTCAGCCACCGAGCTCAGCCACCGAGCTCTGCCATGGAGCAGAGCCATGGAGCAGTGCCAATTGCCCGGAGCTCAGGGGACCCAGGGAACCGCGATGCCGTTCGTGAGGTTGAACGTGGAGGAAGTGCAGAACGGTCCCGCGTTCCGGTACCAGCACTGATAGTAGTCCGTGACGCCGCCGCCCACGGGGATCATGCCCTTCACCGCAATCGACGGATCGCCGGCGCCGGGGAACGACGCCGTGCCGCCGAAGACCTGCTTCGTACCGAGGCGTGTGATGTTCCCCCCGGCGCAGCGCAAGCCGTCGCCGAAGATGGCTCCCGCGCCGGCCGCGACCTGCGTCGTGCCTTGGAAGAACAAGCACGAAGAGTTGCCCATGCCGGTTGAGACGAGGACCAAGTCCGCGGACGAGACGCTGCCGCTGCCCGTCGTCGTGAGCACCGCACCGGTCGGATCGACCGAGTTCGCGCAACCGCGACCCGGACCGCCGGCGTTCGCGCACGGGCAAGCGGTCCCCGACCCGTCACCCGAGCAGAACGACGTGATCGGCAGACCGCGGTCGAGCAGGAACGCGCCGAAGACGTTGTTGCTCTGGCGCGCGCTGAAGATGACGTAGCGACCGTTCGGGCTGACGTAGAGCAGGTTGTTCTGTCCCGCCGTGGCGCTGATGCCCGCGGTCAACAGCGCGTTGAACGTGAAGCCGTTGCTGTTCGTGGTGACGCCTTCCTGAACGAGCAGGTCGTAGTCGAGGAAGATGCCGGTGTCGACGGTCAGAACGGGGTCGTTCCAGTCGCCGTACCAGCACACGTTTCCGGCGTTGGTCAGCGACACCGGCGCGTTGACGAACGACGTGAACGCGAACACGCCGCCGATCGAGGGGAGCGTGTCGCCTCCCTGGATGAACTTCGCGCCGTTCTTCGCGATGATGTCGGCGGTCGCGGCGGCCCCGTCGAGCTTGTCCTTGATCAACCAGTCGCCTGCATCGTTGAGCGCCATCTCCGGCGACAGCAGGTCCGACCAGTTGCGGCCGGCGACCGGTGAGGGCATCCCCTTCTGAGCCAACAGCGTGTTCGTGCTGCCGTCCCACAAGTACACGATCGAGTTGGTCGCGGTCGGCGCGGTGCTCACCAAGCTGACGCCGTAGATCACGTGCCCGAGGTTGTTGAAGCCGCTGCTGTCCTGGCTCGTGCGCACGGTGTTCACGCCGTCCACCTGGCCCGGCAGGATCTGACCGGACTGTGCGGCGACGGTCTCGGAGACCGGATTGTTGGCGCCGTCGAGCTGGATGATCGAGACGTAGTAGTCGTTCGTCGGAGTCGAGATCGGATCGTTGTTGAAGCCGCGCAGGCAGAGTTGGTTCGCCGTGTTGAGCTTGGCCCACGAGAACGAGCTGTAGACCGTGCCGGGGTTCCACACGGCACCCATCGGCGTCGTGCCCTTCTGGATGACGAGTTGCTGGTTCATGTACACGCCCTGGTTGTCCGTCGTGCCGCCAGCCGTGCCGTTGAGGCTCCAGATGAAGGCGACGTCTGCGTTGTTCGTGCGCAGCGATTGCCCGAGGAAGTCGTTGAGGCTCGCACCGGCAGGCTGCGCGATCGGGATGCCTTGCTGCTGGTACAGCGTGCCGTTCTTGAGGATGACTTCGTCGAGGGCCGTGTTGGCGTTGTCGGTGTCGACTTCGACGACCCAGTCGCCGTTGTCGTTGATGGCCACGCGCTGGATGCCGGTGACGAGGCCGATGCCCGCGACGGAGTCACCCTGCAGCACGAGCGGAACGATCGTCTGGGCGGAGGCGGGGACGGCCGCCAAAAGGGCGACGGGAAGGATGCAGAGGGGTTGCAGTCTCATGAGGATTCTCCTGTGGGAATGATCTCTCGACCCTAGCACGATCTCACGATCCCCGCAGGCGTAGACCTCGTCATCTGGCCGACTTATTTTCGTGCGCTCGACCGGCGACCGCACACGCACCTCAGCGTGTTTGCGTCAGCGTGTTTGCACCCGCAGAGTGCAGCGCGCGCCAGAAGCCGGGCCAGGATTTCTCGACGCACGTCGCGTCACCCACTCTGACTCCGTCGACGCACAAGCCGAGCAGAGCGAAGGCGAAAGCCATGCGGTGGTCGGCGTGAGGGTCCAGCAAGGTCGGGCTCTTTCCCGCGCGCCATGCGCCCGCGGATTTCGAGATCGAGATTTCATCGGTGCCGGCGCGAGCATGGAGGCCCACGGCACGCAGACCGGACGCGAGCACTTCGATGCGCGAGCTTTCTTTGCCGGGCAGGGTCGCGAGCCCTGTGAGCCGCGACGGACCGTGACCGTCGAGGGCGGCGCGCGCGGCGATCATGGCGAGCACCGGCGCGAGGTCGGGTTCGCCCGCGAGATCCAGGATTGCGGCACGCGTCGGAGCTCCGCTGGCGCGAACGCGGTCTGCATCGATCGACGCATCGCAACCGAACGCGCGCAGGTGCTCGACGATGCTCACGTCGCCTTGCTGAGAGAGCGAACCGAGCCCGCGGACCTCGACCTCGCCGCCGGAGAGACAACCGGCCGCGAGAGCGACGGCGGCGGCCGACGCATCCGGCTCGATCGCGATCGGGTGTGCGGGAGGAACGAGCGGACCGCGCACTTCGAACGCGTCGTCGCTCGAACTCGAGATCTGTACTCCGAACTCGCGCAACGTCGCGCACGTCATCTCGAGATACGGCCGGCTCGGAATGGGCCCTTCGACCTCGAGCCGTGTCGTGTCGGGGTAGGCAGCGAACGCGACGAGCAGTGCGCTCACTTCTTGGCTCGAACGAGGCGCGACGAGCCGGACCGTCGGCGGTGGACCGATCGGCACGATGCGCAGGGGCCATCCCACCGGAATCGCCGCATCGCCGGGTGCTCGATCCATGCTCTCGAGCTTCACCCCGGCCGCGCGCAGCGCTGCGAACAGGGGCGCGCTCGTGCGCTGCAGCAGCGTTCCGCTCGCGTGGATCTCGAACGGTCGGCCGGCTTCGCCGCAGAACGCAAGCGCCGCCGTCGCGAGGCGCGCGAGCGTGCCGGACTCGGCGACCTGCAACGGCGCGGTCGGTCTCCAGCCGCGGTGCGGACCGGGCGGACGACCCGTGATCGCCACGGCGGCGGGCGCGAGCACGTCGACTCTGCAGCCGACGGCGCGCACGAGAGCGAGTGCTTGGACGACGTCCTCGCCACGGGTCTCCCCCGCGCGACCGAGCGACGTGATCCGCGTCGTGCCGCTCGCGAGGCTCGCGCAGATCAGCCCGCGCTGCGCGAGCGACTTGGAGCACGGGACGGTGATGATCCCGGAGACGGGCGAGCCGGGACGCAGGCCCTGTACGTTTTTCATCGGGATCGGCCGCTCGGAATGCACACCTTGGCGAGCGGCGGATTGTAGCGACGACCAGGCGCGGTCATACTCGGTCCCCACTTCGCGCGCGATGCGAAGCCAACGAGAACCCAGCCAACAATGAAAAACGACGTCTACCTCGGCCGCAACGTGCCCGTCGGCAAGCTCGAGCAGATTGCCTCCGGGAAAGTGCGCGATATCTACGCGATCGACGCGAAGCACCTCCTGTTCGTCACGTCCGACCGCGTGTCGGCCTTCGACGTGGTGATGAAGGAGGGCATCCCGCACAAGGGCGCGGTGTTGACCGCAATCAGCGCCTGGTGGTTCGAGAACACGCGCGACGTCGTGCCGAATCACTTGGTGTCGACGAAGGTCGAGGACCTCTCGATGCTCGACGAGAAGACGCGCGAGATGTTGCGCGGCCGCATCATGATCGTGAAGCGCGCGCAGCCGACCACCGTCGAGTGGGTCGTGCGCGGCTACCTCGCGGGGTCCGGTTGGAAGGAATACCAGAAGACGAAGACGGTCTGCGGCGTGCCGCTGCCCGCGGGGTTGCAGAACTCGAGCCGCCTGCCCGAACCGATCCTCACGCCGACGACGAAGGAAGAGCACCACGACCTGCCGCTCACTCCATCTCAGGCACGTGATCGCGTCGGTTCGGCCGTGTTCGACAAGGCTATGCCGGCGTCGCTCGCCCTCTTCGCGCGCGGCACGGAGGTGCTCGAGCGCGCGGGCATCATCCTGGCCGACACGAAGTTCGAGTTCGGCCTCTTGGACGGCAAGCTCATCCTCATCGACGAGGCGCTGACGCCCGACAGCTCGCGCTTCTGGCCGAAGGACACATGGAAGCCGGGCACGAACCCCACGAGCTTCGACAAGCAGATCCTGCGTGACTGGCTCGAGACGCTCGATTGGAACAAGGAACCGCCGCCTCCGCGCCTCGATCCGAAGATCATGGAGCGCGTGAGCGAGCGCTACTTGGAAGTGTGCGAGCTGATCACGGGCCGCATGCCGGTCGGGGTGAACGCATGAGCGTCGCGATCTTGATGGGGTCCGATTCGGATCTGCCGCGGCTCGAGCCGTGCTTTCAGACGTTGCGCGATCTCGGCGTGAAGTTCGAAGCGCGCGTGCTTTCGGCGCACCGCACACCCGCGCAGGTCGTCGACTTCGTGACGAAGGCACCGGAGCGCGGCATCAAGGTGTTCGTGTGCGCAGCCGGTGGAGCGGCGCACCTCGCGGGCGTCGTCGCGGCTCACACGGATCTGCCGGTGCTCGGCATCCCGCTCGACAATCCGCCGCTCGGCGGGCTCGACGCGTTGCTCGCGACCGTGCAGATGCCGGGCGGAGTGCCGGTCGCATCGCTCGGCGCGGGAGCGGGCGGACCGGTCAATGCGGCGTTGTTCGCGGCGCGCGTGATCGCGCTGTCGGATCGAGACCTGGCCGGGAAGCTGGTGAAGTACCGCGAAGCGCAGACGCAGAAGGTCCTCGCGAAGGACGCGGCGCTTCAGGACAAGCTCGCCAACCCGCGCTCGTGAGCGCGGATCACGCGACGGGCAACATGCATCCCGAGACGCTGCGCTGGGAGGGCGGACGGCCCGGGTTCGTGCGCTTGATCGAGCAGACGCGCCTCCCGCAGAAGCATGAGACGATCGAGGTGCGCACCGTCGACCAGATGTGCGACGCGATCAAGCGCCTCGCCGTGCGCGGCGCGCCCGCGATCGGAGTCGCGGCGGCGTACGGAGTGCTGCTCGACATCCAGCACCTCACCGATTTGAGCCGCGAGAACGTGCTCGGTCGCGCTCAAGAGTCCGCCGCGACACTCGAGAAGTCGCGACCGACGGCGGTCAACCTGGCCTGGGCCACGCGACGCATGACCTCGCGCGCGAGGCGCGACATGCACGCCGGGCTGTCGGGTGCAGCGATGCTCGACGGTCTCTTCGAGGAAGCGCACGCGATCCACGCGGAAGACCAAGCCACCTGCAAGAAGCTCGGCGAGGTCGGTGCCGCGATCATCGAGGACGGTTGGACGGTGTTGACGCACTGCAACGCGGGCGCGCTCGCGACGGCCGGCATGGGCACGGCGCTCGCGCCGATCTACCGCGCCAAGGAACTAGGCAAGCGCGTCGCTGTGTTCGCCGACGAAACCCGGCCGTTGTTGCAGGGCGCGCGCTTGACCGCGTGGGAGCTGCAGCGCGCCGGCGTCGACGTGACGTTGATCACCGACAGCATGGCCGGCCGCGTGTTGTTCGAAGGCAAGATCGACGCGGTCTTCGTCGGCGCCGATCGCATCGCTGCCAACGGTGACACGGCCAACAAGATCGGCACGTACTCGCTCGCCGTGCTGGCAAAGGAGCACGGTGTCCCCTTCTACGTTGTCGCTCCGCTGTCTACGTTCGACGTGTCGATCCCCGATGGCACCCACATTCCGATCGAGCAACGTGCCGCCGAGGAAGTGACGCACGGCTTCGGCGCGCGCACAGCGCCCGAGGGAGTGAAGGTCTACAACCCAGCGTTCGACGTGACACCGGCGGCGTTCATCACCGGCATCGTGACGGAAGCCGGCCTCATCGCGCGTCCCGACACCGCCGGCATCGCGCGCATCTTCGCGAACCGCGCCGCGGCAACGTTGGCGCGAGGCGCCTCACTCCGATAACCGGTATTCCTCGTCATACGTTGCCTGGGTAGACACTCGACGAGGACTCGGACGAGTTTCGTCTTTCGGGGGTCGCGCACGGCGCGGTGTGGAACTGTCACCGCCCCTCTTCGCTGCTTCCCGCGTGCTGACGAACTCGCGGGTCGCCCGATCAAGTCGTGACCGTGCGGCGATTGCGCCGAGATAGCTCCCAACGACCATGAAGCTCAGCTTCATGCACCGGGGTCGGTGCTGACCAAGGGACCACTTGATTGGGCGACGCACGGTCCCGTCAGTCGACGGCACGGCCTGGGTAGAGACTCGCCGAAGCCTCGGATAAGGTCCGTGTGTCGGTGTCTGCGCGTGGCGCGGTGTGCAACGGAACCCGCAGTCCAGATCGGCGAGGCTCGTCGATGTTCCTCGAACTCTCCTATCCGCGCGCTGCCCGCGGCGGTGGATGAGGAATGTCCTTCCACATTCCAGATCGCCTCGCCGGGCTGCCGAAAGACCCAAAGTCATCCCCCATCTCTCCGCACGCATCGATCGACAGCATGGCCGCTCACCGCAAAACGACCACGACCGCGAAAAAGAAGACCGCTCGCCCCGGCGACAAGGTCGAATCCGAACAGAAAAAGGGCGCGCCGCGGCCCGACGAGATGCAACCCGACGTGCTCGAGTTCATCCACGCTATCGATCTCTACAAGCGCGTGAACCAGCGGCCCTTTCCGAATTGGTCGGAAGTACTCGAGATCCTCAAGGGGCTCGGGTACTCCCGAGTTCCTTGAGGATCTCGAGTACTTCCCGTCGCGCGCAAGCGCGCGACCAGCATTGGAGGGGAGTCCGAGCCCGGCAGTCCCTCGCCCCGAGCTGTTTCGGTCCGTCGCCCGCTCGCCGCGCATCGACAGCCTCACACCCGAGCGTGCTCCCCCTCTCTCCTCAGCGCCGGTAGATCGGGAACTTCGCGACCAACTGCGCGACCTCTGCCTTCACGCGCTTCGGCGTGCCCGCGTCGCTGCGCTTCTCGAGCGTGTCCGCGATCCAATCGCCGAGCGTCTTCATCTGCTCGCCCTTCAACCCGCGCGTCGTGATCGCGGCCGTGCCCAACCGAATCCCCGACGCCTGCATCGGCGGCTTCGTGTCGTACGGAATCAGGTTCTTGTTGCACGTCAGATCGACCGCGTGCAGCAGGTCCTCCGCTTCCTTGCCGCTCAACCCCATCGGCGTCACGTCGACCAGCATCAAGTGGTTGTCCGTCCCGCCCGACACGATGCGCAACCCGCGCTCCTGAAGTCGCGCCGCAAGCTTGCGCGCATTCTCCACGACCTGCTTCTGGTACGTGACGAACTCCGGCTGCTGAGCCTCGCGCAGCGCGATCGCCTTCGCCGCGATCACGTGCATCAGCGGTCCACCTTGTGCACCCGGGAACGTCGCGCTGTTGATCTGCTTGATCTGATCCTCGCCGCACAAGATCATCCCGCCGCGCGGACCGCGCAGCGTCTTGTGCGTCGTCAACGTCACGACGTCGGCGTGTCCGATCGGCGTCGGATACACCTTGGCCGCGACGAGACCCGCGACGTGCGCCATGTCGACGAGCAGCTTCGCGCCCACGTCCTTCGCGATCGCCGCGAACGCCGGGAAGTCGAGCACGCGCGAGTAGGCCGAGAAACCGGCGACGATCAGCTTCGGCTTTGTCTGCTTGGCGAGATCGCGCACGCGATCCATGTCGATGCGCTCGCTGCCCTTCTCCACGCCGTAGCTCGAGAAGCGGTACTCGATGCCCGAGAAGTTCTTGGGGTGACCGTGCGACAAGTGCCCGCCGTGGTCGAGCGACATCGCGAGCACGTGATCCCCCGGCTGCAACAGCGCGAGGTACGCCGCCTGGTTGGCTTGCGTGCCGCTGTGCGGCTGCACGTTCGCGCCGTAGCTGCCGAACAATTCCTTCGCGCGGTTGCGCGCAAGGTCCTCGACCGTGTCGACGAACTCGCAACCGCCGTAGTACCGCCGGCCGGGATATCCCTCGGCGTACTTGTTCGTGAGCACCGTGCCCATCGCGGCGATCACTTCGGCGGAAGCGTGGTTCTCCGATGCAATCAGCTCGAGCTGCGCTTCTTGTCGCGCGCTCTCTTGATCGACCGCGGCCCACACGGCGCGGTCTTTGTGGCTCGATTCACTCGTGGTCGTCGTCGGCGCGGTCGTAGTCATGAGCGCATGGTATGCGACGTCCGCAGGCCTTCAAAGTGGCGCGCCTTGCCTCACGGCATGGCCCCGACGAAACAGCGGGGCGGACCGCATCGACTGCGATCCGCCCCGCTCTGAATGATGCGCGTCACCGACACGAGGCCGGTGCGCGCGGAACAATCACGGCGTCCAGGTGATCTCGAGCCCGTTCGTGAGGTTGAACGTGCTCGTCGTGCAGAACGCGGCCGCGTTGCGGTACCAGCACTGGTACGTGCGCACGCTCGGCGACGTCACGAGGCCCTTGACCGACACGGACGGATTGCCCGCCCCCGGATACTGCGACGATCCGCCGACGTTCGTCTTCGTGCCGAGGCGCACGACCGACCCGCCCGCGCAGCGCAAGCCGTCTCCGAACGTGGCGCCCAGGCCGCCGACGATCTGAGTCGTGCCCTGGAAGTAGAGCGCCGAGCTGTTGGGCATCTGCGAGCCCGCGAGCACGAGGGTGTCCGCGGCCAGGCTCGGTGCGCCGCTCGAGCCGAGCTTGCCGCCCATGTTGAGCGAGCTCAAGCAGCCCTCGTGGTTGCCGACGAGAGAGTTGTTCCCACACGGGCACGCGGTCCCGCTTCCATCACCGAAGCAGAACGCGACGCCCGGACCGAACGATCCGCCGGCGAGCACGCGCACGCCGCGGAACGCCATGTTCGTCCCGGCGGTCGCGACCGTCGCGAAGACCGACGTTGCACCCGTGTCGGTCACCGTGACGAGGGTGTTGGGGCTCGCCACGGAAGTGGTCGCGTAGAGCGTGGCCACGCCGCCGTTGACCGTGCCGTTGAGGCCGCGGCAACCGGAGCCCGGCGAGAGGATGTACTGCAGGCTCCACGTGCCGCCGGACTCCGTCCACTTCTGGATGCCGCTGCCCGAAGTGCTGTCGTCGGCGACGTACAGCGTGCTCGCGTCGGCGAAGAAGTAGTCGTAGCTGGAGGGTCCTGTCACCGCCGGAAAGCCGTTGAGCAGTTGGACGACCTGACCAGCCGTGGTCGGCAATCCGGTACCGACCGTGCTCAGGCCGAAGTACGTGCTGGACGAACTCGAGACATAGAGCTGTCCAGCAACGATTTGCACGACGCGGTTGTTCAGAGGGTTCGTGGTGTTGAGCGCGGTCGACGTGGTCGCGCCCAGGCCGGACACGTACCGAATGCCCTGGTCCGAACCGGCCGCCCAGAACTGGGTCCCGTTGTCGCTGGCGGCGCTGCGGATGTTCTTGCCTGAGAACGCATCGGTGAGCGACGTGCTCGTGTCGATCGTTCCGTTGAGCGCTGTGCGCGCGATCACGCGCGTCACGTTCACCGTGCTCGAGGTCGCGACGCTGCCGAATCCCGGCGCCGCTGCATAACCGACGCTGATGAGGTACTGACCGTCGCTCGAGACGGTGAGGAAGCCCTCCGACGTGGCCGATCCCGAGTTGGTGCACACCTGGTTCGTGCCGGAAGTCGTCGTCGGCAGCGCCAGCGTCTGCACGAGAGCGCCGCCAGGCGTGTACTCGTCCAGGAACACCGCGGTCGCGACACTCGTGAGCGCCAGCGTGCCGTCGCCGACGCGCACGACGACGAGGTTGCCCGGCGTCAGCGCGTTGGCGTGGACCGGCGCGAGGGAGGCGAAGAAGAGGGCGGCGCTCGCACAGGCCGTCCGCCAGGCAAGGACGGACTTCGAGGCCGAAGTGTGGAGGGTCGTCGCGGAACCGAACATGAAGGGTCTCCGATCTGGGTGTGAGGCTGGAGCGCCGCTCTCGCAAACTTGGGTCGAGGCGCACTCCAGGAGGTGCCTGCGATTCTATGCGCGAGCTGCGCGAGCGGGTTCGGCGTCACAGGGATTCCCGTGCTCGCGTGACCCGATCCCTTCCCATTCGCAGCCGATCGGGGTCGATCGCTCGGCCGCCTGCACGGCCACGCATCTCGCGCCTGCGTGAGCCTGATCCCAAAACGGTGCCGGGCACCCCGCGCGTTCGCACGCGAGGCACCCGGCACACCCCCTTCATCCCCTCTTCACACTGAGCGCGATCCGTTGCGCGCGCTGTCGCGCGTGACGTCCCGCCTCAGGCACTCCACGTGATCGAGACGCCGTTCGTGAGGTTGAACGTGCTCGGCGTGCAGAACGGCGCCGCGTTGCGGAACCAGATCTGGTAGGTGCGCGTGCCGGGCGCGGCGACGCCGCCCTTGATCGAGAGCGCCATCTCGCCCGCGACGGGGTAGTGCGAGCTCGCGTTGACGTTCACGCGCGTCGCGACCCGCACGATCGTCCCCGCAGCACAGCGCAACCCGTCGCCGAACACGGTTCCCGCTCCGCCGGCCTGTTGCGTCGTGCCCTGGAAGTAGAGCGCCGAGCTGTTGGGCATCTGCGTGCCCATGAGCTGTGCCGTGTCGCCCGAGAGGCTGGCTGTACCCGAAGCGCGCAGCTTGCCGCCCATCCCGAGCGACGTCAGGCAGCCCTCGTCCGCCCCGACCGGCGACGAGTTGCCGCACGGACACGCGGTGTGGCTGCCGTCCCCCGCGCAGAACACCGCGCCCACCAAGGGCGCATCGACGGCGATGTTGCCGCTGGGCAACGAGCCGGACGCACCGAACGTCCAGTGCGACGCGTTGCCGATCGCGGTCAGCCATTCGGCCTTGCTACCGTGCGCGAGCGCGCTCGTGTCGAACGCCATGAAGTCCTGACCGCTGCCCGACTGCGCGAACGTCAGCGCAGTGTGCGCCGCCGCCGACAGCCCCGGCGGCACGTCACCGGTCGCCGTCGACGTCGCCGACTCGAACGCACCCGTGTCGTCGAGCACGAACAACGCTGCTATCGTCGGCGTGTTGAGGATGTTGTTGCCGGTCGAGTGCTGGAACGCGTACACCTGATCGCCGCTCTGAGCCAGGTTCGGCATGCCGTACGAGCCCGACGTGACGCCCGTGCCGGTGATCGCGCCCGACGTCGTCCACGCGAAGTCGACCCCAGCATCACCGCTGCTCATGATCCGGCCGCGCGCGATCGGAAGCAGCGCCGTGAAGAGCATCAGCTGCTCGTTGCCGTCGCCGTCGTGCGCCCCGTTCGTGTTGCGGAAGCCGCCCACCGTGCTGTCCCAGCCGTTGTCGGTGAAGCCGATGCGCGTGCCCGCGGGGAGGTCGGCCAGCGCGACGATCGTCAGCACGTCGGCCGGGCTGCCGTTGTCGACCCAGCCGATGATCGCGACGTCACCCGCAGCGAGGTTGATCTGCGCGCTCGCGCGAGAGATGCCCGCGACGGTGCCGAGGAAGAGCGCGCCTGCGGCGACGAGGATGTGTCTTTGGTTCATGGTTTGCCTTGCGGCCCCGGCTCGAAATCGCCGCGGTTCGGCGGGGCGGGCCGAGCCGTGGCCCGGCTCGGAGGAGCCGTGCGTGCGTGCGGTCTCGAATCTCCGCCTGCACCGACGACGACGGCCGGGATCCCGAGCGGTTGCAGAAAATCCGGCGCCGGAAAAGACCGGCAGGCGGAAACCCTTGCAGCCGCGGAAGAAGAACTCCCCTTGACCCCTTTCCAAAAGCGGTGGAGGATTCATGGTCCCTCTCTCACGCGCGCAAGCCTCCCGGCAGCGGAGCCCGCGCCTCGTCGATCCCACCGCCCGCGCCCCGCACGCGCGGGCGAGTCCTATCAGGCCCAATCGGAATGCAGACCCAACCTCCTGTCCCCATGAGCAAGTCCGGCCCGCTGCGCAAGCTCACCTTCACGGTGATCGCGTTCGGTGCGCTCGGCCTGGCGATGGCGGCGTTGCCCCAGAGCAGCCCCCTCCCGACGACGCTCCAGGACTTTCATCAGCCGGGCACGCAGCCGTTGACGCTGCAGCAGGACATCTACGACTCCGGCTCGTGCCAGGGTTGCCACTCGGGCTACGACCCGAACCAGGAGCCTTACACGCGTTGGCAGACGAGCATGATGGCGCAGGCGACGCGCGACCCCGTCTTCCACGCCGGGCTCGCGATCGCCAACCAGGATGCGAACGGAGCGGGCGAGCTGTGCTTGCGCTGCCACGCGCCGGCGGCCTGGCTCGGCGGCCGCAGCACGCCACCGGACGGTTCCGCACTCGACGCTACGCAAGGCGACTTCGACGGCGTCACGTGCCATCTCTGCCACCGCATGGTGGATCCCGAGCACGAGCCCGGCGTCGATCCGTCGATCGACGCGCGCATCCTGAACGCGCTCCCTGAAGCACCGATCACGCCCAGCAACGGGCAGTACGTCATCGATCCGCGCGACGTGCGCCGCGGGCCGTTCATGCTCGGGCCGAACTTCTTCTTCCACGAGTGGCTGCAGTCGCCGTTCCACCTCGAGTCGCTCTTGTGCGCGAACTGCCACGACGTGTCGAACCCGACGCTGTCGAAGCAGCTCGACGGCTCTTACCAGCTCAACGCGAACAACGCCCCGCATCCGACGCAGAACAAGCACGACGAGTACCCGATCGAGCGCACGTTCAGCGAGTGGAGCGCGAGCTCCTACGCGAAGGCCCCGATCAACACGATCGACGCGCAGTATCCGGCCGGACGTTTCGGCGGCACGAAGAACCAGGTCTCGACGTGCATGGACTGCCACATGCCGAAGACGACGGGGACCGCGTGCCAGCCCGTGCTCGGCGGCGCGGTGCGCCCCGACTTGCCGCTGCACGATTTCAACGCCGTCAACTCGTGGGTGCTCGACGCGGTGCGCTCGCTCTACCCCGACAACCAAACGGGCTTGACCACGCCCTCGGTCGCCGACGCGCACGCGCGCAACGACGAGATGCAGGCGCGCGCGACCGACGTGCGCGTGTGGGTCAAGAGCGGACAGCTCGCCGTGCGCATCGTCAACCAGACAGGCCACAAGCTGCCGACCGGCTACAGCGAAGGCCGGCGCATGTGGATCGACGTGAAGTACTTCGACGCCGCGCACCAGCAGATCGGCGAGCTCGGCGGCTACGACCTCGCGACGGCGACACTCGACGCATCCACGACGAGGGTCTACCAACAGCGCCAGGGCATCGACGCGACGCAAGCCGCCGCGACCGGTCTGCCCGTCGGCGAGTCGTTCCACTTCGTCCTCAACAACACGGTGATCTCCGACAACCGCATCCCGCCGCGTGGCTTCACGAACGCCGCGTTCGCAGCCGTGCAATCGCCGGTGGTCGCCGCGACGTACGCCGAAGAGCAGTACTGGGACGACACGCTGTTCACCATCCCGCTCATGGCGTCGTCGGCCACGATCACGACGTACCACCAGACTTCGTCGCGCGAATACATGGAGTTCCTGCGGGACACGAACACGACGAACACCGACGGTCAGACGGCCTACGACCAGTGGGTTCTGCACGGCAAGAGTGCGCCGGTCCAGATGCGTCAGGTGTCGATCGACTTCGCGACGCCGGGATACGCTCCGCCGATCACCTACGGCGAGGCGAAGATGCTCTCGAACGGACGCACGCCGGGCATCGGCTCGACGGGCGAGCCGCGCCTTTCGACGAACAACTTCACGGTCGAGGTCAAGAACGGTCTGCCGCGCTCGCTGGGCGTGGTCGAGGCGAGTTCGACGTCGAACAGCGTCCCGTTCAAGGGCGGCACGCTGCTCCTCGGCGGCGCGCGCACGCTGGTCGGATCGTTCCAGATCGACGCGCAGGGACACGCCAGCGTTCCGGTTCCGATCTCACCCGGCATGGTGGGCACGTCGCAGAACTACCAGGCTTTCTTCCGCGACAACAACGCTCCGCAGCACTACGGCATCACGAACGCGCTGCACGTCGATTTCTGCTACTGAGCCACGTCGGTTCCAACGCGCGTCGACGTCGAGTGCCGGGATCACGCGCGACGTCGAGCGCGTGATCCAGAGGGATGGATGCAGGCTGCGGCGAGCCGTGTATCCTCGCGCGCATGAAGATCCTCGTGCGCATCCTCCTCGGCATCGCCGTCCTCGTCCTGGTGCTGCTGGTCGCCGCCTTCTTCTTCCTGGATTCGATCGTGCGCGGTGCGGTCGAAAAGGGCGGCGCGCATGCGACGGGCACGCAGGTGACGCTCGACAAGGCCGACTTCGCGCTGACGAGCGGCAAGCTCGACCTGGCCGGTTTTTCGATCCACAACCCGGAAGGCTTCCAGGACGAGCCCTTCGTCAGCGCGGCTGCGATCCACGCGGCCTGGGAGAACGGCACGATCTTCTCGAACGAGCTCGTGATCGACGAGATCGGGCTGGATGGGATCGCGGTCAACCTCGAGCGCGCGGACGGACGCACGAACTTCGGCAAGATCCTCGAGCATCTGAAGTCCTTGGGCGGTCCAGACGGCGGCAGCGCGCCGAGCGACGGCGGGTCGAAGCACTCGCTCGTGGTGAAGCACGTCTCGATCACGAACGTGAAGGCGACCGTGCACCTCTCGGGCATCCCGCTCGCTGCCGGCAACGCGTCGGTGACCGTGCCGAAGATCGAGCTCAACGACTTTCACAGCAACGGTACGACGCAGGAGAACATCGCCAAGCTCACGAGCGCGATCGTGACGGCCGTGCTCGATGCGACCGTCAACTCGAAGGACGCCGTTCTGCCCAAGGAGATCCTCGGCGAACTGAAGGGCAACCTCGACACGTTGAAGGCGCAAGCGCAGGACCAGTGGAAGGACGCGAAGAAGGACCTCGACAGCGTGAAGGACATCTTGAAGAAGAAGTGACCTCGCTCCCTCGACCCCGTTCACCCAGATGAGCTGGTTCCCCTTCGCGTACGCAACACTGCTGGCGCTCGTCGCGTTGCAGCGCATCGTGGAGCTCGTGATCACGCGTCAGCGGTTGCGCGCGTTGCCCGTGGACGAGCGCGCGCGCAGCGCCGATGGAACATGGACATGGAGAGCGATGGTGGCGGTGCACGCGTCGCTCGTCGTGTTGCCCGCTTGCGAAGTGTTCGTATTCGACCGCCACCCCCCGCCGTGGTTGTTCTGCACCGCCCTGATCGCCTTCGCCGCCGCGCAGGTGCTGCGCTACTGGGCGATTGCGAGCGCCGGTACGGCTTGGAACGCGCGTGCCGTCGTCGCACCCTCGATGCAGGTCAGCGACCGCGGCCCGTACAGGTTCGTGCGCCACCCCAACTACCTGGCGGTGCTCGTCGAGTTCAGCGCCGTGCCGCTCGCCGGCGGTGCCTGGATCTCTTGGATCGTGCTCAATGCACTGCACGCTCCCGTGCTCGCCGCGCGCATCCGCGGCGAGGAGAGGCTCCTCGCGACCCTTCCCGAATGGAAGGAGCGGATGAGCGCCAAGGGGCGGTTCTGGCCCCGCGCAACGCGTCCTTGACGATGCCGTGACGGCAACTGCGACTGCGATCTTTGGAGTCGAGTACACTCCGTCTGTCGGCAGACAACATCCACAGGAAGAACTGCACCCATGAAATTCGTCTTGCGCGTCCTCTTTTCTGCTGCGGCCTGCTGCGCCTCCGTCTCGATGGCCGATGCCAACACGGTGATCGTCACGCAGAGCAACTTCGGGTTCACGCCCGCCAACATCACGATCAACGTCGGCGACACCGTCCAGTGGAACTGGCAGAACTTCAGCCACACGGTGTCCGAAGGGACCGACGGGGTCATCAACGGCAACGAGCTGTTCACGTTCCCGCTCGATCCCGCGCATCCGGTGGTGACGTTCACGTTCGACGCGGCTTTCGTCGCGGCGCACCCGATGTCGGGCGGCTTGTACCACTACTTCTGCGCGATCCACTTCCTGTCCGGCATGGTCGGCACAGTCACGGTCAACGGACCGGCTGCGACGGGCACGTCGTACTGCCCGGGCGATGGATCAGGGACCGCTTGCCCGTGCGGCAACAACAGCGCGGTCGGCGCCCAACTGGGCTGTCTGAGCTCGCTCGGAAACGGCGCTGGGCTGACTGCGACCGGAACGCCCAGCGTCTCGGCCGACACGGTGGCGCTGACCGGAACGGGCATGCCCAACTCTTCGGCGCTGTACTTCCAGGGCACGACGCAAGTCGCAGCCGGTGCAGGTGGCTCGTTCGGCGACGGCTTGCGTTGTGCCGGTGGCAACGTCGTGAGGCTCGGCTTGAAGACCAACGCCGGCGGCACATCGACGTGGCCTTCGGGTGGAGACCCCGCCGTTTCGGTGAAGGGCGGCGCGACGGCGGGAACGAGCTTCGACTACCAGGTGTGGTACCGCAACGCCGGCGCGTTCTGCACGGCAAGCACGTTCAACTTGTCGAACGGGTACGCCGTGACTTGGACTCCTTGACCGCGCTGGACCGGTCAACGCTCGAGTTGACGGTCCTGTGCTCATTGCGCAGAGGTTGATTGCGCAGAGGCTGATGTGCACGCGAGGCTGGCCGGCGATCGGTCAGCCTCGTTCGTTGGAGCAGGAACGCTGCGCCCGACTGCGCGTGCGCTCGTCGTCACCGCCCTGAGCATGTTCTCAGGCCTGATTCCGCGTGGAGATCAGCGCGCTGTAGCCGACGTGCGTGCCCGACGCGTGCCGTCTTCGAACGTTTCGGTCGCGACGAGCGCGCCGTCGTCGTCGTACTCCGACCACGTCCCGGTCTTGTCGCCCTCGTGCCACGTGCCGACGAGGACCTTCTTGCCGGCCGCGTTCCATTCCGTCCAAGTCCCCTCGCGCAGCCCGGCGACGAAACGCCCCTCTTGCGCCGGTGTCCCGTCCTCGTACCCCACGAGCCAAGGGCCGTCGCGCAGCCCGGCGCGGTAGTTCGTCTCGACGGATTTCCGTCCGTTCTCGTGGTAGCGCACGAAGCGTCCGTCGCGCGCGCGCCCGTGCCACGTGATCACGGCTTCGCTCGCGCCGCTGCCATACCGGGTGACGGTCTCTCGATGCGAACACGCCGGACTCCCGAACACCGCTGCGGCGCAAGCGAGCAACGCGAGCACGCGACGAGCCTGTGCGCGCGACTCGATCCGCGAAGGGCTCATGCCGCTCACTCTACCGAGGCCTGCCCTGCGCAACAGGCAACGTCGCTGCCCGAAGTCGCGCGGCAACAAAAAAAGCGGGGCCGGATGCATCGCATCCGGCCCCGCGAAAATCCGCTTCAGCGCTGTGCGCCGGAGCTCACGGCGTCCAGGCGAGCTCGAGACCGTTCGTCAGGTTGAACGTGCTCGGCGTGCAGAACATGGCTGCGTTGCGGTACCAGCCCTGGTACGTGCGCGTGCCGGGCGAAGTGATCGCGCCCTTGACGTGGACGGCCGGCGCGGCCCCGAAGGGATACGTCGAGCTTCCCGCGACGTTCGTCGTCGTGCCCAGGCGGATGACCGTGCCGCCGGCGCAGCGCAAGCCGTCGCCGAACGTCGAGCCGTTGCCGCCGTTCTGCTGCGTCGTGCCTTGGAAGTACAAGGCCGAGCTGTTCGGCATCTGCGAGCCTTGCAGCACGATCGAGTCGGCCGCGATGCTCGAGACACCCATCGCGCGGAGCTTGCCGCCCGAGCCGATCGAGCTGAGACAACCGACGCCGTCCGCCGGCAGGCTGTTGTTGCCGCACGGGCAGGCCGTGTGCGAACCCGCGCCGTCGCCGGCGCAGAAGATGGTGCCGGTCGAACCGTTGATCGTGTCCGCTTCCATCAGCCACGCGATCGAGTCGACCGCGCTCAGTTGGAGGGCGGGAACGCTGTTCGTCGCGAGCGTGAAATCGATGGGGCCCGCGTTTCCGATCAGGTAGACCTGAGCCGGGCGCGAGCTGCAACCGTTCGTGTCACCCGGCGCCGGGAAACCAGCGCCCGTGCCGTGCGAATAGGAAGCGCCGATGAAGAAGGCGTTGTGAACGGACACGGGCGTGGGCAGCGTGTAGAGCGCCAACTGGTCCGTGTTCGCGAGCGACACCACGCTGTTGAACGTGGCGAGCAGCACGGCGTCGTTGGGGTTGCCGTCGTCGTTCGGATCTTCCCACACGCCGAGCGAGATCGGGTTGCCGTCGACGACGAGCGATTGGGTGAGCGCGAAAGCGGCACCGGCGGCCGTCCTCACGCCGGTGACGAGGCGGTCCCCGGTCGTGACGTCACCCTCGGCCTGCATCCACATCGTGTCGGTCACGTTGTTGAGGCGGTAGACGACTTCCGGAGTTCCGTCGTGGCGCATGTACGGCGGTTGGAAGACGACCGGATCGAACTCGAAGGTGCCCGCGCCTTGCACGGTGCCGGGCTTCTGCCCGATCTGGATCAGGTAGTGCTTGCCGGCCGTCGTCGTGAAGGTGACGCGGCTCTCGCGGTGTGCGTTCGTGTTGGCGAGCGCGTTGATGTCGTCATTGCAACCCGCGGCGAGGATGCCCGGCGTCGGGCAGGTCGTGCCGCTCGCCGTGCCGGCGTACACGGCGATCTTGGTGTCGGTGAACACCATGCCGCAGTCGGTGACCTCGAACGAGCCCGTGCTCGGCGCGACCCACTCGAACCACACGTCGCTCTCGATGCCGATCACGTTGGCGAAGATGCAGTTGATCGTCGACTGGCCTTCGGTGCCGGTGGTGGCGCCGGTGGTGTCGAACTGGTGCGGACCGTTTCCGACGACAAGCGTCGGCGCGGTGCAGGTGTCCGAACCGATGAGCGGAGCGGAAGGGAAGACGACCGCAGGTGTAGGTTGCGGGCGCGCGGCGATCGCTTGGGTGGCGGGTGCTTGTGCGAAGGATGTCGCAGCCGTGGCAAGGATGCCGAGGGCCGTGAACGAAGATCGAACCATGTCTGTCTCCTGAATCGAAGTGGAGGGAGTTGAGCGCTCGAAGTGAGGTGGGGCCCGTCTGCTGTGCGGATGCTCACGCCGGTGGAGGTCGGAGTGAGCGGGTGCAGCGGACGAAACTTGGACGCAAAAGGTTCGTGTCCGGTTCCCACTGGGTGTGCACTGCCACTCTAGCATCCGGTGGGGATTTGCTGGGAAAGCGGGGTGTGAATGGGATGCGGGGAGCGCGAGCGGGTTCCTTCGCCCCGTGGAGATGGGGAGGCAGACGGCCACCCAAGCATGAGGAATGACGATGCCCGCGAGGAACCGAGGGGCGCGCGGAGCACTGCGGCCGGGGGGAGGCGTTCCGGAACCAGGGCGCAGTTGCGGCCGACGTGGTACGCGACCGAAGCACCGATCGCGGTCCACGCCGATCGACCAAAGGGGTGTCGGAGGCCGGGGGTGGTGAATTGCGCGGGGTGAGCCGGGATCCGATGACGCGGAAGCGGCGAAGCCAAGAGGCGGGGCCGACTGCACGTGCAGGCGGTCCCGCGTTGCTCTGGATGCGTGTCGATTCGCGGGGTGCTACGGAGCCCAACTGATCTCGAGTCCGTTCGTGAGGTTGAACGTGAAAGGCGTGCAGAACGAAGCGGCATTGCGGTACCAGCCCTGGTACGTGCGGACGCCGGGAACAGTGATCGCGCCGCGGATGTGGATCGGTTGTGCTGCGCCGAAGGGATAGCTCGAGGATCCCGCGACGTTCGTCGTCGCGCCGAGTCGAATGATCGTGCCGCCGGCGCAACGCAGCCCGTCGCCGAAGGTGAATCCGTTGCCGCCGTTCGTCTGCGTGGTGCCTTGGAAGTAGAGGCATGTGCTGCTCGGCATCTGCGTTCCTTGCAGGAGTGCCGTGTCGGCCGCGAGCGAGGCGACTCCGCTTGCGCGCAACTTGCCGCCGATGCCCAGAGAGCTGAGGCATCCGACTGCATCGATCGTCCCGCTGTCGTTGTTGCACGGGCAAGCAGAGTGCGGCGCGACGCCGTCACCGCTGCAGAACGTGGTGCCGAGCGGAATCGGCCCGATTTGGACGACCGGCCGCAAGAGCCATGATCCGTGGAACTCGCCGTTGTAGGCGGTGGGCGACTGACAGAGCGCGGTGAACGCGAAGGGCGGATTGTTGCCGAGGTTCACGAGGTCGGCGGTGCCGGATGGATTCTGCCCGAGCCACGTCGTGTTCGGCTGCGACAGGCAACCGTTGCCGTCGTACGCGAACGGGAAGTCCTGCGCCGTGATGCGATTCTCGACGACGCCGACGAAGTAAATGCCGGTGAGGGTCACGGGCGGGATGAGGTCGACGCTGACGAGCGTGTCCGAGTTGGCGAGCTGCACCGTGGTCGGCTGCGTTTGCAGCAGGATCGCGTCGATCGGGTCGGCGTCGTTCGTCGGGTCCTTCCAGATCGCGACGCGTGCGGGTGTGCCGTTCGTCGCACCACCGTACTGGAGGGAGCCCCACGCGACCTGGATGCCGGTGATGGTGGTGGTCGTCGTCGGTTCACCGAACGCGGACAGAGCGAACATGGCCTGCCCGGAAGTGCCCGACGTGTCCGCCGCGTAGGCGTTTTCGGTCGTGCCGTCGTCCTTGATGTCGGAGTAGGCGAGGTAGCCGATCGAGATCGTGCCGGTCGTGCCGAAAGTGCCGTACGAAGACGAGCCGATCTGGATCTTGATGTTCTGGCCGGCGGAAACGTTGACGACGACGCGCGAGTCGTACTGGAAGCCGTACGCGTAGTGCCAGTCGTCGTTGCAGCCCATGCAGACGGCACCCGTCGGACAACCGCTCGTGCCGTCGTAGACAGCGAGCTTGGTGTCGGTGATCTGACCGCAGGTGCTGATGTCGATGCGGCCGCTCGTCGGCGCGGTCCAGGTGAACCACACGTCCCTCGGGATCGCGACCTGCGCGTTGCCGTACTCGGCGCAGCCCGCGTTGCAGTCGCCGCCGAGGAACGAGATCTGGCCCTCGCTGCCCGTCGTGGCGCTGGTGAAGTCGAACGCGAAGGACCCCGTGCCCGCGATCACGTCCGCGGTGGAGCAGTTGTCGGATCCGCCGACCAGCGGCGGGGTCGGGAACGGGTTGGGCGGGAGCGGACCGGGCAGCGTGATCGGCGGCACGCTCCCGGGCGCCGACGCGGACACGGCGGAAGGGCCGCGCACGAAACCCCGCGCGAGCGCATCGACGGACGGTGCGAGCGCATCGACGGACTGCGCGAGTGCGCTGGAACAGGCGAGCGCGAAGCTCGCGGGAACTAGAGTTCGGCGAAGCATGCGATCTCCTCTGTGTGAGAACGTCGGTGCGAGAACGTGGGGAACGTCTGGAGTTGACCGCTCGCCCAGGTTGCATCCGGCTCCGCACACACCCGGTCCCGTGCAGGACGCTACGAGCCCGGGGATTCACGATGCGGCGCAGGGACGGTGCTGGTGCTGGGAGCGGCCTTGGATCGGAACGCGAGCGGATTTTAAGGAGCGCCGGCTTTGCGCTTGGGCGACGCGGAGGTCCTGAACGAGCCCTTCTGTCGCGCTCCGAGCCAGCGGATCGAGACGCGTGGCGCGCGCGTTTGCGTGGAGT
>JBBQNP010000066.1:0-23432 GCA_038330085.1 Planctomycetota bacterium
ACGACGTCAGACCACTTCCCCGCTCCTCGACCTTGAGCCCGAGCAACCGACGCGGCACTGTCTCACCGATGCTCCTCCCGCCGAGACGAACACAGTGACGGCCCCGATACGCTGGGAACGTTTTTCACGCGCCGACCGCGCTGAGCAGAGCGCCGTGCAAGCCGCGCAGCTGCGCCGGCACGTGCAACAGGAAGTCGTCCCCTTCTCGGCGCACTACGCTCGCGTGTT
Organism: Planctomycetota bacterium; assembly: GCA_038330085.1. Lineage (GTDB taxonomy): Bacteria > Planctomycetota > UBA1135 > UBA1135 > JAEUIA01. The sequence goes on from JBBQNP010000066.1 coordinate 229, forward strand.
CGCCGACGCGAAAGTGCGCGCCGATCAGATTCGCACCGTCGACGACCTGCGCCGCCTGCCCCTCACGACGAAGCAGGACTTGCTTGCCGCGCAGAGCGGCGAGAAGACGAAGCGCGACTTCGTGCTCGTGCCGACGCCCGAGTCGATCAAGGCAAGCTGGCCTTTGTCGCGCAAAGTGCCGCTGCTGCTGGGCGGGGCGCAGGCCAAAGAGGCGCTGCGCAAGGCCTACACGCCGAACTTCGCGACGTTCACGACCGGCCGCTCGTCGGATCCGGTGTTGTTCCTCTACACGCCGCACGACATCGAGATCCTGCGCGAAAGCGGCGCGCGCATGCTCGACGTACACGCGATCCACGACGTCGATGCACGCATCGTCAACACGTTCCCGTTCGCGCCGCACCTCGCGTTCTGGCAGTCCGCGTTCGCGGGGTTCGAGACGGGCCGCTTCATGATGTCGACCGGCGGCGGCAAGGTGATGGGCACGGGCGGCAACCTGCGCATCCTCGACAAGATGGCGACGACCACGATCCTCGGTACGCCGGGGTTCGTGTACCACCTGCTGCGCGAGGGCGTCGAGAAGGGCATGAGGCTGGACAAAGTGCGGCTCGTCGTGCTCGGCGCGGAGAAGGTGACGCCGGGTTTGAAGGCGAAGATGGCCGAGTCGCTCGAGGCGCTCGGATCGAAGGACGTCACGATCTCGGGCACGTACGGTTTCACCGAAGCGCGCATGGCGTTCAGCGAGTGCCCGACGCCGCACGATCAGTCGTCGGGCTACCACATCTATCCCGACCTCGGCGTGTTCGAAGTGATCGACGTGAAGACGCTCGAGCCGGTGAAAGAGGGCGAGACGGGCGAGCTCGTGTACACGCCGATCGCGGGGCACGGGACGATGTTGATGCGGTACCGCACGGGCGATCTCGCGGTCGGCGGGATCACGTGGGATCCATGTCGTTGGTGCGGTCGGACCGTGCCGCGCATCTCGTCCGAGCTGCGGCGCGCGAGCGATCAGCGCTCGATGGACCTGACGAAGATCAAGGGCACGCTCGTCGACCTCTCGTCGATGGGCGCGATGTTGTCGAGCATGCCCGAGGTCGAGGAGTGGCAGGTCGTGCTGGGCAAGAAGAACGACGATCCGCACGACCTCGACGTGTTCACGGTGCGCGTGTCGCTGAAGCCGGGGACCGACGCGGCGAAGTTCCAGCGCGAGTGCGCGCGCGCGATCGCGGAAGGCCTCGAGGTCGGGCCGAGTCGTGTCGACGTGCACACGGGCAAGGAGATGCTCGAGTTCCTCGGCATGGAGACGGAGATGAAGGAGAAGCGCTTCATCGACACGCGGCCGAAGTAGTGCCGTTGGCCCGCGGCCCATTTGTGCCTGAGCACCGTTGATCACCCGTCAAAGAGCATCGAATCATGACCCGACTCCGCGATGTCCTCCTTCCCGTGCTGCGATCCAGATTCGCAAGGATGGAGATCCGGTTCGGCACACCACCCGAGCCGATAGCCGTGTTCGCTGCCGCTCATCCCCAGGTCGGAGAAGTGTCAGTCTTCGACGCCGGCGAAGAGGCCAGGGTTCACATCGGTCGCATCGCACACGCACATTTCTGCGGTCTTCCCAAAGCCGACACGGAGCGGGAGCAGCTCGAGAACACCACGGAGGACGTCGTCGACTTCCTTGCTGAGTTGTTCTCCGACCGAGTCGTACTGCATGAATCGACAGATGGTCGTACGGGCGGTTGGAAACGCTTGGCTGCCTACGAAAGACCGATCGCGACAGAAGGCATGCGACTGTATCGCTGGTCCGGTCCCGTCACCTGACTGACGCCAAACTGTCGGCCTGGAAACAGTGCGGAATCAACACGCATGGACCGTCGGGCGAACGTTCGCGAAGCTTTTCGACCACATGAGCTGAGCAGTGCCTGGAAGCCCTCGCTGCTCCGAGTGGCGTGACGAATGGGGGGACGGGATCAGATTCACCGATTCTCCCCGTATCAGGCGACAAAGAGTACCTCCGAGCGATTCGACGCTTACTTCGCGTCCATCCGCCGGATCACGTCTGATCTTGGAGGCTGATTCCGGATGCAGTCGTCGCAACAAGCACGCACGACATCGGCAGCGAACAGTGCCGAGTCATGTTGCGCGCGCGAAGACCGAGCGCCGCGTGACGATTTCCGACTGCACAAATCAAACACGGAATCATGGATACTCCAGCACTTGCCGAACGTCTTCATCGATGGAGGGATCGACATGACGAAGACGAAGCAGATGACGCTCGAGTATCCGGAGTGGGGAGGATTTCGAGCCGGCGCGGGACGCAAGCCTGCGACTGCGCGAGCTCGCGTGGAGCACTCTGCGCGACCGCGAGTGACCAAGCACACTCCGGTGCACGTGACGCTGCGCCTCGCAGACGGGTTGCCGACGTTGCGACAGGGGCGGTCGCATCGTGCGCTCCTCGACGCGCTCGCGGCGAGCGCCAGCCTCGACAACTTTCGGATCGTCCACTACTCCGCCCAGTCGAACCATGTGCACCTCGTGTGCGAGGCCGACGACGCGCGTGCGTTGTCGAGAGGTGTGCAAGGCCTGTGCGTGCGGATTGCGCGCGCCCTCAATCGACTGTGGAAGCGCGTGGGCAAGACCTTCGCCGACCGCTTCCACTCGCGACCGCTGAAATCGCCGCGCGAAGTGCGCAACACGCTCGCCTACGTGCTCAAGAACGCACAGCACCACGGTATCCACGACGTCGGCGGCATCGATCCGTTTTCGTCGAGCAGTTGGTTCGACGGCTGGAATCCTCGCAGTCCCGCGCTCGAGGTGTTGCTCCGGTACTGTCCGCTGCCACGCGCTCGATCCTGGTTGATGACGAAGGGTTGGCGCAAGCGCGGTCTGCTCGATCGGCTCGGATGAGCGTCATGCGACCTTGGGAGCCATCGCAATCGACACACGTTGGCAACCTCGACGGTTCGTCGCCGAGTTCGCAGATGGATGTCATGCCGAGCCGAAATCAGAGCGCCGACGGGGACTCGCGCGCTCAACCGCCCGTCGAATGTCGCACTCCGCGCGTCAGCGTGAGCATGAGCCCGCAGAAAACGACCAGCCACGAGATCAACGCCGGCCAGATGAAGACGTGTGCGACCGGCATCAAGCCGGGCAGCTCGAGAGCGCGCGACATCTGCAGCGTGCACGTCGTGTACATGCCGAGGGGGAACACCATTCCCCAATACTGCGGGTCGTACACGAGAGGCATCCGCTTCACCACGTGGCGCCAGAAACCCAGCAGGAGCAGGAGCGGGATCCACCACGTCGCAGCAGTCCAGAAGAAGAACGTGGCCCCTTCGATGAAGGGTGTGAGCCGATGCAGCAACGGCGTGTCGACGGTCGACTGCAGGAGCCGCGCGCCGGCCAGCGTCGAAATGGCCAGCGCCCCCATGTTGATCCAGTACGGCGGCGTCAGTTGCTGCGGCGTGAAATCGACGAACGTCCACCGGTACAAGAGCAGCGCGATCAACGGCAGGTAGAGCATGAACCCGCCCATGTGCATCGCTGCAGCGACGAAGATGACCGTCGCAGGGGAGGACGACGACGGCGCCACCAGACAGCCGAGCACGGCGATCGACTGCATCGCCACCACCGCGATCAGCCACGTGCCGTTCAATCCGTCCCCCAGCGCCGGCTTCTTGGCCTTGACCGTGACCGCGGTGAAGAACCCGTACGTGACGATCACCCACGATGCGATCCCCACGAACCACAGTGCGATCGCCACGTGAGGTTGTGCGCGCAAGATCACGAACTGGACGCCGAGCACGCACGTGCCGGCCGGCAGCGTGAAGAACCCCGGACCGCGCGCGTGGTCCGACAAGTCGGCCGCGACCTTCCGTACGCACCAGAGGAGCCGCGCCAGCGTCAGGATGCACAACACGCCGTACGCCACGACGTTGATCCAGAACAACGCCATGGCGATCGGATCGAGGTCGAGGAAGTGTGCCGCCAGCGACACGATGCCGGTCGCCATCACGAGCGAGAAATAGCCCGGAGAGAGCTTCTCGATGAATGCAGGCATGCGCGAGGACCGTAGTTCGGCGTCAGGCATCGAGGCGTCGCAGGTGGAAGAGCAACCCAACGTTGAGAGCCAGACAAACGAGGCTCGCCAGCGCGGCCGGGATGAGCGTGCTCGCGTCGCCTCGCAAGTACGCGTCCATCGACGCCGTGAGGAGCCACAACTGCAGCACGACGATCGTGATCACGATGCACAACACCGCCATCACGATGGGAGCGCGTTGCTGGAGGGTGAATCGTCGGCTGTGCATGTCGCTCTCCTCAGAAGTACCCGCTCAGACGTATCCGTTGGCGAGGACCTTGTCGCCCGCGATGTCGATGCGGATGCGCGCCAGCGGCCGACGCGGCGGACCCGCGAGAGGTCGGCCGCTCTCGATGTCGAAGCTGCCGTGGTGACACGGACACTCGAAGCGCTTCTCGGCCACGCGCGGGATGACGGGACAAGACAGGTGCGTGCAAGCTTGGTCGAAGGCGACGAGCTTGCGATCTTCAAGGCGCACGAGGACGCATGTCTCGGTCTCGCTCGGGTAGTGGAACGTCATCGACGCGCCGACGGGCAGCTCGGACAAGCGCGCGATCTCCTTCACTGGCGGTTTGCCGCGCCGCTCGCGCCACGCGTTTTGTCCGACGATCCACAGCTGTCCGCAGGCGAATGCCGAGCTGATCAGTACCATGAAGCTGGTGAAATCGCGGCGCGAAACGTACTCGTCGGCCTCCACGCCGACGGGAAAGTCGCGGCGCCATCGGGGTTGTTCGCGAGCAGGGCGCCCATCCGGCGCAGTCGTGCCGCCTTCTTGCTGTTCACGGTTCATGATTACATTCCCTTCGGCGCGCAGTCGACCACGTCGAGCATGGCCAACATGGGATCGAACGCTGCTTCGCGTGCCGGGACCAGCGCGCTGAGCACGTCGAACGCCCGCAGCTTCGAATCGCGCGGCGTCATCAGGTTCACCTTCGTCGTGATCGTCTGGTGCCCGAACACGAACGTGTCGACGGGGCGGGAGCGCGGCCGCAGCCTCTCGATTTCCTCGCGCGTGCCGTAGAAGAGCGCCTGGCTCGGACACACCGACGCGCACATGGGCTTCTTGCCGACCGAAGTGCGGTCGTAGCACATGTCGCACTTCATCATCAGGCTCATGCCGGTGTTCATCTTGGGCACACCGAACGGACAGGCCAGCACGCAGTTGTTGCACGCGATGCAGCGCGGTTTGCGCGCGGTCTGCACGACGCCGTCGGCCGTGCGCTTGATCGCGTCGGCGGGACACACCTCTGCGCACGTCGGCGTGTCGCAGTGCATGCACACGACGGGTGCCGTCTGCGGCGACAGCTCGCGATCGATCATGTCGAGCTGGATCATCGAGTGGCCGCGGTGCGAGTCGCACTCGGTGCAAGCCTGGACGCACGCCTGGCAACCGATGCAGCGGCTCTGGTCGACAAAGAACTGCATGTGATCGGGAACGGGCATGCGTGTCCTTATTGCTGGGGCTCGAGGACCGCGGCGTACGCGGGCGGTTCTGACGCTTTGCAAAGGCGCGCCGCGCAAGCTTTGTACTCGGGGATCTTCGAGATCGGATCCTGCGCCGAGATCGTGAGCTGGTTCGCGCTCTTCGGTCCGGCCCAGTGGTACGGGATGAAGATCGTGTCGGGCCGGATGGTGCGCACGACGCGCGCTTGCAACGTGCAGGTTCCTCGGCGCGTTTCGGCGGTCGCCCAGTCGCCGTCGTTGATGCCCAGTCGTTCGGCGAGCTGCGGGTGCAACTCGATCGTCGGCGCGGGACAGTGATCGATGAGGGGCGCGATGCGACGCGTCTGCGTGCCCGATAGAAAGTGGCTGACGACGCGTCCGGTCGTGAGCATGAGCGGGTACTCGGCGTCGACGTCTTCCGTCGGCGGCGTGTACGGCGGGACGACGAAGCGCGCCTTGCCGTCGGGGAAATAAAACGGTCCGTTCCCCTTGGCGATGGGGTTCCACGATCCGGGCTCGAACAGCCGCGGCGTCCCGGGGTGATCCTCGTCCGGGCACGGCCAGAAAATGCCGAACGTCTCTTCGATCTTCTCGTACGTGATCCCCGAGTAGTCGGCGATGCCGCCCTTCGAAGCCGCGCGCAACTCGTCGAAGATCTCGCGCGGGCTCGTGAACGTGAAGCCGCGTTCGCGCTTCAGCGCGCGTGCGATGTCCTGCACGATGCGCCAGTCCGCGCGCGCCTCGCCCGGTGAATCGATGGCCTTGCGGATGCGGATGACGCGGCCCTCGGTCGTCGTGACCGTGCCCTCGTCCTCCTCTTGCAACGATCCGGGCAACACGACGTCGGCGTGGCGCGCCGTCTCGGTCAGGAAGAAGTCGATCACCACGAAGAACTCGAGCTTCTCGAGCATGCGCCGGACGTAGGCGTTGTCCGGCAACGACACCAACGGGTTGAACGAGATCGAGATGAGCCCCTTGATCTCGCCGCGCTCGACGCGCCGCAGGATCTCGTAGCAATCGACGCCCAGACCCGGAAGCTCCTCGGGCTGCATCCCCCACACCTTGGCGACGTGCGCGCGGTGCTCGGGGTTGGTGATGTCGCGCGCGCCCGGGAGCTGGTCGCACTTCTGTCCGTGCTCGCGACCGCCTTGGCCGTTGCCTTGTCCGGTGATCGTCGCGTAGCCGCAGCTCTCGCGGCCGATGCGCCCCGAGGCCAGCACCATGTTGATGGCACCGAGCACGTTCTGCACGCCGTGGGCCGAGTGCTCGATGCCGCGCGCGTGCATGAGGAAGCTCGACTTCGCGGTCCCCCACCACTCCGCCGCTTGGCGGATCGCCTTTTCGGCGATGCCCGTCACCTCGGCCGTGCGCCGCGGCGTCCACTGCGCGACGTGTTCTGCGAGAGCTTCGAAGCCGACCGTGTGGTGCGCAATGAACTCGTGATCGAGCCAGTCGTTCTCGATCATCAGGTTCAGGATGCCGTTGAACAACGCCACGTCGCGACCGGGTTTCACCGGCAGGAAGAGATCGCACGTGCGCGCGATCGGTGTCAGACGCGGATCGACGACGATGACCTTGGCGCCGTGCTCGCGCGCCTGCCAGACGTAGTCGGTCGTGATCGGCGCGCACTCGGCCACGTTGGCGCCGCTGATCCACACGACGTCCGCTTTCAGGATGTCGCTCCAAGGGTTGGCGGCGCGATCGACGCCGAAGGCCTTCTTGTTGCCGGCCCCGGCGCTGACCATGCACAGCCTGCCGTTGTAGTCGATGTTCGCGGTGCGCAGGCACATGCGCGCGAACTTGCCCATCAGGTAGGTCTTCTCGGTCGTCAAGCTCGCGCCGCTGAACACGGCGAACGCGTCGTTGCCGTGCTGTTGCTGGATGCGCGCGATCTCGCCGGCGACGCGCGCGATCGCCTGCTCGTAGGGCATGTCCTTGAAGCCGCCCGGTGAAGCGGGATCACGCTGCTGCGCGTGCAACAGCCGATCGGGGTGCGCACCCTGCAGGTAGCGCTTCACGCCCTTCGGACACAGCTTGCCCTGGTTGAACGGGAACTCCATCCACGGTTCGATGCCGACGACCTGATTGTCCTGGACGAGCAACTGCACGCCGCACTGTTGTCCGCAGAAGCAACAGTGCGTCTTCACGGCTTTCTCCGGCACGATGGCCGTGTCGAGCCGCTGATCCGTCGCGACGGACCGGTGCGGGCCGAAGCGCTCGATGATGTTCAGGGGTTCGGTCGGGATCTGGGCCATGTCGTTCTCAGGCGTGGAAGTTCGTGAGGTCCTCGGTGCCGAGCGGGCAACTGCCAAGTCCGGGGTTGGAGAGAACCGGCGTCGGAACGTGCTGCTTCGGATCGCGCGCGGCGACCTCGCGGCCGAAGGGTCGGCCTTGCGCGATCGCGAACAGCGCGCGTCGGCACGGCGGACAGATCCACTGGTAGTGCTCGACGTCGCCGTCGGCCTCGTAGCGGAATCCGAGCGCGCGCTGGACGCCGATCAGGTCCTCGACGTGCATGCGCGACGTGAACGCGTGCCCGCAACGGCGGCAAGACGCTGCTTCTTCGCGCGCACCGACGTCCTTGTAGAAGCTCACACCGAGTTGCGCCGGACGCTGGAAGATGTGGAAGAACTTCCCGAACGGCAGCCACAGCAGGGTGAAGATCACGGTGACCGCGTGAACGATCGCCAAGAAGTCGTACGCGTAGCCCTTCATCCACGTGTAGCTCGCCGTGAGCAAGAGACCCGTGAGGCTGACGGCGAACAGCAAGATGAGAGGCAGGAAGTCCTCGTGGAACTTCTGCAGCGACACAGCACCTTCGTCGCGCATGCGCCGGCGCATGGCCAACATCACGCCGCCGATCACGAGCACGGCCGACCACACGAGTCCGTGGAACATCAGGAACGCGGGCAGCGTGCCGACGCCGATTTCGACCGACGGGAAGCCGAAGACGAACACGCGGTACGTCTCCATGTCACCCGGCAGGGTCTCGAAGTGCAGCCAGCCGAACACGAGCGGAAACGTGATCGCTGCCGCCATGAGGCAGCCCCACATCAAGAGAAAGTGCGCCACCCAGCGGGACCGCCCGCGACGCAGGATGAAGCGGTTCAGCGCGAAATCGCTGACCACGCGGCGCACCCAGGTGACCGCATTTTCCAGCCGATGGCGGCGCATGAAAAACACTTGCCAACCGCGCCGCCAGTACAGCGCGGTGGGCGGACGCTGGAGCCACATCGCGTAGCGGTACGTCAACCCGAAGACCGCGAACAAGGACGCGAACGTGTACCCGACCAACGCCGCGTCGAAGTGGGCCAGGTTGCGCGAACCAACCACGATCAGCACTCCGAGCGCTCCCGTGAAGAGCACTCCCCATGCGGTGCTGATCGCCACTTCGCGTCTCAACGCATTCCTTTCGTCGTCCGTCCGGCCCAGCTCAGAGCCCGGGAGTGTAGCGCCAACGACGCACGTCGACGTCAAGAACAGGGCGTACCGTGACCACAGCATCCGTGGCCGGAAGAGACTTTGCGCGACAAGCGCTCGAGACCGAACCGCTTGGCTAGATCGCGCGCGATCTCCAGGAAGCGCTCGTGTGCTCCTTCGCCCATGTCAGCGTGCTCGAAGTGCTCGAACCGATCGAGCAACGATGCCTGGTCGGCCTCGGTCAACATCTCGTCCCCCATCGGGAACAACACGTTGTTCTCCTTGTCGATGTGGTCGCGCATCAGGTCCACGTACGACTGGCCGGCTGCGGCGAAGAGAGCCGGCCCCTCGGGCTTCGATTGCTTCGCTGCTTCCAGGCCCTCGCCCATGCTGGCCAGGAGTGCGCGTCCTTGTTCGTGATCGGACATCATCACGGCGATCGGTCCCACCTCGCGCGGCAACCCGCGCGTCTCGAGGCTGGCGAAGAAGCACTGCTCTTCCTTGCCGTGATGGCACCGATCGCAGAAGCCCTTCAGGAACTCGAGCAGCTCCTGCGCCGGGCGCAGGTCGAGGCCGCCGCCGGAGGTAGCGCGACGGCTGATCGACTCGAGGATGTTCAGCACGTCGAGGATGATCTCGTGCTCGTTGCGCAGGATGTCCGTGGCCTTGGTTCGTGTGGCGTTCGCATGCATGGCTTCCATGATCGTCTCCTTGGGCGGTTGCGTGTCTGCAACGCGCTCCCGGAGTATCGTCGCTGCTCTGCGCGCTCTCCTTGACCGATGTCAAGCCGGCGCGGAACTGCCGTCAGCCAGCGCCAGAAGCGACCGCATGTCGCGCAGGATGACCTTTGAACGCTCGTTGTGGACCCAGCCGGAATCCTGCCAGCGGCTGAGCAGCCTCGACAACGTCTCGGGCGTCATCGCCAGGTGCGCCGCCAGGTCCTTCTTCGCCAACGACAGTTCGACTGCCGGCTCGTCGATTCCGTGTGCCGGCTGCCGCAGGAGCCAGCGCGCCAGGCGCGATCCTGCTTGCACCAAGGAGAGATCCTCGACGCGCTCGACCAGGGACCCGAGGCGCATGCACAGCGACCCGATCATCGCCGGCGCGAGGCGTACGTCGGATCGGAGGAGTTCGAGGAAGCGTTCGCCGCCGATCTCGAGCAGGACGGTGTCGGGTTCGGTCACGATCGCATCCACCGGGAATCGGCCGAACGAAAGCAGAGCTGCTTCGGCAAAGGTCGCGCCCGCGCTCAGGTTGTGCACGATCAGCTCGCGTCCGTCCGCTTGCGAGCGATAGAGCTTCACGGCGCCCGACTGGATGGCGTAGAACGCGCGGCAGCGATCTCCTTCGCGGAACAAGATCTCGCCGACGTCAGGACGGACGAGCCTGGAAGTCGACGCGATCTGCTCGAGGAGATCGGCCGGTACCGTTTTGAAGTGGGGCAGCGAACGGAGCGCCAGCTCGATGTCGGCGTCGGTCATTGCAAGAGGATGCGCTTTGCACCGGCCGGGCGCACACACGGATCACCCGACGGCGCTCATTGCCGCGAGGTGGAGCGCAACATCCCCCCGATGTAGGGCGATGCGCGCGGCAACGTGCGCCCATCGACCCGAGGACCCTACGCACAGGATCGTATCGAAGCGGCCCTTCGCGTTGACGAACCTGATGCGCCGGCTTCGGTGGATTCATCCAGAAGGGAACGGAAACCTCATGCTCCTTCACATCAACAGGCGCTGCATCGGATCGGCGATCACCGCGGCCGCCTGCTTCGCTCTCTCGGGCAACGCCGCCGCGCAGTTCACGCAGACCAATCCCGGCATGACCACGAGCGCATCTCCCTGCGTCGTGCCGGGCGACTACGACGGTGACGGGGACATCGACGTGCTCGACGCGGGCTCCGGCCCGCATGATGTCGCGTTCACGACGCTGTATCGGAACGACGGCGGAAGCTTCGCCAACAGCGGCATCGCTCTGCTCGGCTTGGCGCGTGCGTCGGCCGGCTGGGGCGACTTCGACGGAGACGGAGACCTGGACCTGGCGATGACCGGCCTGACGACGAACCAGGTTCCGACGACCCGCGTGTACCGCAACGACGGGACGACGTTCACCGCGCTGCCGGGCAGCTACCTCGGCGTGTTCGCGGGCAGCGTTGCGTGGGGCGACTTCGACGGCGACGGCGACCTCGACTTGCTCGTCACGGGCGTTACCGGGAGCAGCGCCGGCAGCCCCGCTGCGACGCGCCTCTACCGCAACGACAACGGCGTGTTCACGTCCGTCGCGCATCCGTTCCAAGACGCCTATCTTGGCCCGGTGAAATGGGTCGACTACGACAGCGACGGCGATCAGGACCTGCTCTTGTGCGGCACGCAGAGCGGGGGCTCGCTCAGCGCGATCTTGTGGAACAACCATGGCGGCGGCGTCTTCGTCGACGCCGGGCTGAACTTGCCAGGCCTCGACCTCGGTTACGCGGCGTTCGGCGACTTCGACGGCGACGGCGATTTGGATCTCTTGTTCGGCGGCAACTCGCTGTCCGGGACGATCGCGCGCCTGTACCGCAACGACAATGGCGCGTTCAACGACGTCGGTGCGGGGTTGTTGCCGGTTTTGTGGGCGGGCGCCGCATGGGGCGACTACGACCAGGACGGCGATCTGGACGCGATGATCGTCGGGTACGACCCGGTCGCACAGGTGAACCGCTCGATATTGTGGCGCAACGACGCAGGTGTGTTCATCGACAGCGGCCTCGCGTTCCATCAGGTGTTCCTCGGCGGCGTCGAGTGGATCGATTCGGACGTCGACGGCGACGTTGACCTCCTTCTCTACGGAAACGACAGCGGCGCGGACGAGCTGCTCCTCTACCGCAACAACGCGAGCCCGGGCGTCCCGTTCTGCTCGGGCGACGGTTCGGGAGCAACCTGCCCGTGCGGCAACACCGGCGACACTCACCATGGCTGCGCCAACTCGATCGTCGCCGCTGGCGGTCAGCTCACGTCTCGCGGCAGGGCCAGCGTGTCCGCGGATTCGCTGGTTCTCGTCGGCCAGGGGATGCCCAACTCGTCGGTCCTCTACTTTCAGGGCACGGTGCAGGTCGGCGCCGGCGCGGGAGCCGTTTTCGGAGACGGCCTGCGTTGTGCGGGCGGCACCGTGATGCGGCTCGCGCCGAAGGTGAACGTCGGAAACGGCTCGGCGTATCCGCAGGGCAGTGAACTGCCGATCTCGGTGAAGGGGTCGATCCCGGCTGCGGGCGGCGTGCGCACCTACCAGGCGTGGTATCGCAACGCGACGGGACCGTGCGGTTCGGGGTGGAACCTGACGAACGGCGTTCAGGTTTCCTGGGTGCCGTGAAATGGATGGACCTGTCAACTCCCGTTGACGGGTTCCGCTGATCTGCTTTTGCGGGGGAGGATGCCATGGGCGTTCTCCCTCGTTTGCTTTTTCCGCCCTCTCCTTCGTGCCCTCTCCCGGGCGAGTGCGAAGAGAGTGCAGGCGATTGCGATCGAAGCCCCGCGCTGACGGTGACGACGGGGTCGGATGGTGTCGATGGCGTGCGATCGGAGAACAATGCCGAATCAAGTCGGCCTCCGAGCAGCGATGAATGACCCCTCCGGTTCCTTCGCGACCCGCCGAAGCGTAGGTTCTGCGCGTCACCTCTCCATGAAGCGCACTCCGTCCCGGCCCGTCGTGATCCTCAGCGGCTGGCGCACGCCGCTCGCGCGCTCGGGCGGTCTGTACGCGCGCGACGACGCGGGCCATATGGGCGCCGCCATCTCGCGCGAGACCATCGCGCGCGCGGGCGTCGACCCCGAAGAGATCGACGAGGTCATCGTCGGTTGCGTCGGACCGCCGCACGACCAGGCCAACGTCGGTCGCGTCATCGGTCTGCGCGCGGACGTTCCTGTCCGCGTCCCGGGCCGCACGGTCGCGCGCAACTGCGCCAGCGGCATGGAGGCGATCACTTCTGCTGCTGAGGCGATCGAAGCGGGGCGCGGCGACCTCTACCTCGTTGCGGGCGTCGAGGTGATGAGCCGGTTCCCGCTCATCGTCGGCGACGAGATGACGCGCGTCTTCGCGCGCCTCAATTCGGCTCGATCGCCGATGCAGAAGCTGGCTGTGATCTCGAGCTTTCGCCCGCGCATGCTCGCGCCGCGCATCGCGCTGATGGAGGGGCTCACCGACCCGATCAGCGGACTGATCATGGGCAAGACGGCCGAACTCCTGGCACGCGAGTGGTCGATCTCGCGTGACGACGCGGACCGGTACGCGCTCGAGAGCCACCGACGCGCAAAGATCGCGCGCGACTCGGGCCTGCTGAAGCGCGAGGTCGTCCCCTACCTGCCGCTCGGGGCGAAGGAAGGTGCGCACGCTCTCGAGGGCGACGACGCGATCCGCGACAACCAGACGCTCGAGCAGCTCGGCAAGCTCAAGCCCTACTTCGAGAAGCCCGACGGTCGCGTCACCGTCGGCAACTCGTGCGGCATCACCGACGGTGCGTGCGCGCTGCTCGTCGCGTCGGAGGACAAGGCGCGCGCGCTCGGGATCACGCCGCTCGCGCGCATCCGCGCGTGGGCGTACGCGGGTCTCGATCCGGCGCGTATGGGCCTCGGACCCGTGTACGCGACGTCGAAGGTGCTCGACGAAGGCGGCGCGACGCTAGACGACATCGGTTCGATCGAGATCAACGAAGCGTTCGCGGCGCAGGTGCTCGCGTGCGTCAAGGCGTTCGACAGCGACACGTTCGCGCGCGAACAACTCGGCCGCTCCAGCAAGATCGGCGCGATCGACATGGCGCGCTTGAACAAGAACGGCGGGGCGATCGCGGTCGGCCACCCGGTCGGTTGCACGGGCGCGCGCCTTGCGCTCACCGCGGCGCACGAGCTTGCGAAGAGCGACCGGCCGTTCGCGCTTGCGACGCTGTGCATCGGCGGCGGACAGGGCGGCGCGATGTTGCTGGAGCGCGCGTCGTGATCGACGTGACAGGCCTGCCGATGCCTGCTGGTGCGCCCGCGCCGGGAACGTGCGTGCGCGTCGAGCAACCCGAGCCGGGTCTCGTGCGCATCGTGCTCGATCCGCCGCACCGCAAGCTGCCGGTTCTCGATCTACCGCTCTTGCGCGATCTCGATGTGGCCATCGAGAAAGTGGAGCGCGATGCGACGGCGAAGGGCCTCGTGATCACCGGACGCGATGCGCGCACATTCGCAGCGGGCGCGGACATCGACGCGATCGCGGCGCTCACCGACCCGGCGCTGGTCGAGCGCGTCGTCGCGATCGGACAGAACCTGTTTCAGCGCATCGCGGCTCTTTCGACCACGCGAGAGGGCTTCGTCAGCGTCGCCGCGATCGGCGGCGCAGCACCTGGCGGAGCGTTCGAATTGGGGCTCGCGTGCTCGTTCATCGTCGCTTGCGACGTCAAGGAAACGCGCATCGGCCTGCCCGAAACGCAGCTCGGCATCCTGCCTGGCTGGGGCGGATCGACGCGATTGCCGCGGCGCGTCGGCGTGCCGCTCGCGCTCGAAGTGATCCTCACGGGTCGACTCTTCAACGCGCGCGAAGCACGTCGCAAGGGGCTCGTCGATCGCACGTGCTTCCCCGAAGACCTCTTGCGCGTCGCGAGCAACATCGCGATGAAGCGCGAGCACCTCGAGCGCAGCTCGCGCGGCATGTCGGAGTGGTTGGTCGACAAGAACCCGCTCGCTACCGCGATCATCGCGTCGAAAGCGCGCGAGCAGGTTCTCGCCCGCACGCGCGGCGCGTATCCGGCACCGCTCGCCGCGATCGACATCGTGTCGCACGCCCCGCGCCGCAGCATCGAGAACAGCCTGCTCGCCGAACGCGAAGCAGTGTCTGCGCTCGCGGTCGGCCCGGTGTGCAAGAACCTGATCCGCATCTTCGGCATGTCGGAGGCGGCGAAGAAGTTGAAGCTCCTGCCCGACGGCACGGCTGCCGTGAGCCCGACGCACGTCGGCGTGCTCGGTGCGGGCGTGATGGGCCGCGCGATCGCGAGCCTGTCTGCGGAGCGTGGTGCATGGACACGCTTGTTCGACATCGCGCCCGCCGCGCTCGACGTCGCGTTGCTCGAGCACCGCGCGGACGTCGACAAGAGCAAGAAGCGCCGCAAGATCGAGCGCAGTGAAGCCGATGCAGCAATCGACCACCTCGACGTAGCGCGCGAGCTCAGCGGCTTCGCCCAGTGCGGGATCGTCGTCGAAGCGGTCGCGGAGCGCCTCGACGTCAAGCACAAAGTCTTCGGCGACATCGCGCGACAAGTGCACGACGGTGCGATCCTGGCGACGAACACGTCGTCCCTGTCGGTCGATGCGATCGCAGCCGGGCTCCCCCACCCCGAGCGTTGCGCAGGACTGCACTTCTTCAACCCGGTCAAGCGCATGCCGCTGGTCGAGATCGTGCGCGGAAAGCAGACCGACGCGCGCACGATCGCGACGTGCGCAGCATTCGCGCTCGCGCTCGGCAAGACTCCCGTCGTCGTCGCCGACCAGGCCGGCTTCGTCGTCAACCGGCTGCTCGGCCCGTACCTCGACGAAGCATTGCGCCTGTTCGCGGGCGGCGTCGACCCCGCGAAGATCGATCATGCGCTGCGCGAGTTCGGCATGCCGATGGGCCCGCTCGAACTGCTCGACGAGGTCGGCTTCGACATCGCGCAGCATGCCGCGAAGTCGCTGCACGCGGCGTACGGCGAACGCATGTCGCCGACGACCGTGCTCGACGCGCTCATCGCGCAGAAGCGCCTCGGCAAGAAGTCGGGCCAAGGCTTCTACGTGCACACCGACGACAAGAAGAAGCAGAAGCCGCGACTCGCGAGCGACCTCGCGCGGTTCGTCCCGGCCGATGCGCCGCGCGTCGGCCCACTCGAAGAAAAAGCGATCGCCGAGCGCACGGTGCTCGCGATGGTCGCCGAAGCCGCGCGTGCGCTCGAAGACAAGGCCGTCGGTTCCGCGCGCGAACTCGACCTCGCGACCGTGTTCGGCATGGGCTTCCCGCCGTTCCGCGGCGGATTGCTCGTGTGGGCCGACACGCTCGGCGCGGCGACGATCGTCGCGCGTCTCGAAGCGCTCGCGCGCGAGCCCGATGTCGCGGCGCGTCCCGGTGGAAAGGCTCGGTTCGACCCCCCCGCTTCCTTGCGCGACATGGCGCGCGACGGCGGAACCTTTCACGCGGGATGAGCGAAGCACGCGCATCGCAGCAGAAGTTCCGTTCCGACGTGGTGTGGAACTTCGGCAGCTTGGCGGTGTTGGGCGTGTCGGGCATCGCGCTCAACGTGCTCATCAGCCGGCACTGGGACGCGGCGGTGCTGGGCGTGTTCAACCAGGTGCTCGCGGCGTACACGCTGTTCTCGCAAGCGGCGGTCGGCGGCATCAACCTGTCGGCGTTGCGCGCGATCGCGGAGCGTCCGGGTGATCGCGAGCGGTTGACCGTCGTGACGTGGTCGAGCCTCGCGCCGACGGTGCTGTTGTCCGCGCTCGTCACCGCGGTGTTCTGGTTTGCACGCGGCGCGCTCGCGGACATGCTCGACAGCCCGAGCGTCGCGATCGGCATCGCCTGGGCCACGCCGGGACTGTTCCTGTTCGCGATCAACAAGGTGCTGATGTCGATCGTGAACGGAGTGCAGCGCATGCGCGCGTTCGCGATCTTCACGTCGATTCGCTACGCGGGCATCCTGGTCGCGTTGATCGTCGCGATGCGGATCGGCATGAGCGGCGAGAAGCTGGCGTACGTGTTCAGCGCGTCGGAGGCATTCCTCTTCCTCGTGCTCGCGTTCGACGTCGGCCGTCTCGTCGAGTGGCGCATTCCGTCCGGCTTCGTGACGTGGATGCGAGAGCACGTCGTGTACGGCGCGAAGAGCGCGCTCGCCGGCGTCATGCTCGAGCTCAACGCCAAGGTCGACATCTGGATGATCGGCGTTTTCCTGAGCGACACCGCCGTCGGCATCTACACGTTCGCGGCGATGATCGCGGAGGGCGTATACCAGCTCCTCGTCGTGCTGCAGAACAACTACAACCCGATCCTGGCGCAGCTCCTGTCGGCGCGCGACTGGGACAAGCTGCACGCTCTCGTGCGGCGCGGACGCAAGTGGACGTACCTCGGCATGATTGCGGTCGCAGCGATCGCCGTCGCGCTGTATCCGCTCGCGCTGTCCATTCTCACGAACAAGCCCGAGTTCGGGCAGAGCTGGCTCCCGTTCACAATCCTCATGGGCGGGATCGTCATCGCGTCCGGGTACATCCCGTTCGGCCAGATCCTCTTGATGGGACGCCGACCGGGATGGCACACGCTGTTGATGGCGCTCACCGTGCTCGTGAACGTGATCGGGAACGCGATCCTGATCCCGCGCATGCAGCTCGAGGGCGCCGCGATCGCGACCGCGGTGTCGATGGCGTCGTCGGTGGTCTTCCTCAAGCTCCTCGCGCGCGCGCAGCTCGGCGTGCGCATCTGAACTTCGATCGCTAACGTGAACGCGTGCTCGGTCCCGCTCATGCACTGTTCGTGCTGTCCGCCGCGCTGCTGCCGCTCGGTTGTGCGGCAAGTGCGCACGACGACGTCGACGGGCCGCGGAACACGACGATGCGCGGCGTGATGCTCGGCGACATGACGTGGGACGAGGCCGAGCGTGCTCTCGGGCCGGACACGGTCGTCGTGATCCCGCTCGGAGCCGGATCGAAGGAGCACGGCCTGCACCTGCGCCTCTCGAACGACGAAACGTTGATGCGCTACCTCACGCAGCGCGTGCTCGAACGCTGCGACGTCGTCGTCGCGCCGCCCGTCACGTACGGCTACTACCCGGCGTTCGACGCGTACCCCGGCTCGATCTCGATCTCGCTCGAGACGTCGCGCGACCTCTTCGTCGAAACATGTCGCAGCCTCGCGCGGCACGGACCGAAGCGCTTCTACGTGCTCAACACCGGCGTGTCGACGCGGCACGCGCTTGGCCCGGCGAGCGAGATCCTGGCGCAGGAAGGGATCGCGCTGCACTGGACGAACCTCAACCCGATGCTTGCGCCGCTCGAGAAGCAAGTCGCCACGCAGCCGTTCGGTTCGCACGCCGACGAGATCGAGACGTCGATGATGCTCTACATCGCGCCCGAGACCGTCGACATGAGCAAAGCGAGAGCTGAGTGCACCGTCGAAGGCCCCGCGCCGCTCGTGCGCGATCCCAAGCTCGAGGGCACGTACTCCGCGAGCGGATGCTATGGCGATCCGACGCTCGCAACGCGCGAGAAAGGTCGCATCCTGATGGACGGTTGGGCCGACGCGCTCGTGCGCGAGATCGAAGACCTCCGCCACGCTCAGGCTCCGTTCGCCCCGCAGTCAGACGTCTGACGCGCCGGCGTCAGCGCATCTTGTAGATCTCGATGACAGGCCCGACGCAGCGCGCTCCAAGGACGCGCGCGAACCACGGCGTCGTGTACGGGAACTCGTCGTCCTGGTAGACGATCGGGAGGTTCTCGCCTGTGTCGACTTCATCGGGGCTCAGGCGAACGGCCAGTTCTCCGTGCGCGGCGATCACGGAACGTAGCGCGGCGGGTAGAGCACGGCGATCGGGCGTGTACACCTCGATGACGGTCCATTGCGCCTGTTGCGCGCTCACGAAGCCGTCGAGGTCGGCGCGCGCGGCCTGGCGCATGCCTTCGGTCACGAGCGGCATGGAGCGCAGGTCGAAGCCGCGACCTTCGAGCTCACTCTCGGGCAGCCTCCACTGGTAGTTGAACCACGGATACACGAGGTCGTTCATCAACGGGAAGTTGGCGTTGCGCGCGGTCGCACTCTGCAGGAGCGGCAGATCGAGCGCGGTCATCATCGAGACGCGCGCGTCGCGAGGGACGTGCGACTCGATCCACTCGGCGCTCTGCGTGATCGTGTCCGGCTGCGCGCGCACGTGCACGAGCTTCCACGCGGCGTACGCCTGCACCGCGAAGAGGAAGGACGCCGTCGTCAGCGCGATTCGATGCGGGCCAACGCCCGCGCTCTTCGCCGCATTCGCACAGCGCATGAGTCCGAATACGGCGAGAACGCATTCGAAAGGCACGAGCGGCAGCGCAAAACGCTGATAGGTGCGCTGGTAGAGGCCGATCGCAATCGTGTACGGAACGACGAACGCGAGCACGATCCACAGCGCGTCGCGTCGACCGCTCGAGTCGCTCGACGAGCGCTTGCGGGCGAAGTCGACGAGCGCGATGACGAGCCCGAGCACGCACAGCCCCGCGATCAGCGGGTCGTACTCCCACAAGGAGCGGGCGACCGTCGCGAAGCCGCGTCCGTTGAACATGGACAGGTCGATGCGGTGCCCCGAAAGCGAGAGCGTCGAGCCGTCCGTGCCGATCTCAGCGCGCTTCGGCACGTCGAACACGAAGGGATAGAAGATCCTGACGGCGATCCCCACGATCACGAGGCCGATCACGCTGCCGAGGATCGCGCGCTTCACGGGGCTGATCTCGTGGTCATCCGGTCCGACGCCACCCACGCGCTCCGCGGTCGTCGTCGTATCGAGCGCCGAGCGGCGCAGGCTCCGTTCCGCTCGCGCGCGCAGCACGACCGCGACGAGCAGCGCGGGCAACACGGCAAGTCCGTTCTGCAAGCAGCCGATCGCGAGACCGGACGCGATGCCTGCGAGCACGTACGCCATCCATCCGCCGCGCTCCCGCAATCGGAGGCCGGCGACAACGGCCAGCAATGCGAAGCTCGCTTCGGGCGCGTGCGGACGCGCTTGTTGCGCGAACCAGATGTGAAACACGCTCGTCGCGACGAGCAACGCTGCTGCGAGCGCCCATGCATCCGTGACGAACCGACGCGCCAACCACCACGTGCCGCTCAACGCGAGCAACGACAACAACGCGACCGTGATGCGGATGTCGCGCCGGTACTCGCTCGCTCGATCGAGGTGCTGCGCGAGCGTGAGCGTCTCTGTCCCGCTCATCCCTCCGCCGCTCGTCGCAGGTCGCGGCATGCACGCCGCCACGTGCGCGACGAGCGTCGGATAGAAAGCGGCGACGAACGCGGGCGCTTCGAGGCGATCGTCGCCGCGCAGCCGGAGCACCTGCTGGTCGATCACGACGCCGTCGGGCTCCGGCACCTGCGGCAACAGGAAACCGATTCCGGTCATCCGCAACGCCAGGCCCGCGAGCACGATCAGACACAGCGCGACGAGGCCGAGGCGGCGCGTGTTCCGTGTGCGGACGAGTTCTTCCATGCGAAGCGCGTGATCGGCCGAAGACATGCGTGCGCGTCCCCGAAGATCCAGACTAGCAACCCGACGCGACGCAGAGCTCCCGCGAAGCGGGCTCTGGTTGTCGGGTCCATTCAGCGCGCCTATACTTGTCGCGCTCGGCCCGCTCCACGCGTCCATTTCGCATGATCCAGTCCCGGTCGAAGCCCCCTGCTCCCCTTGGCGAAAGCGAGTCGCGCCGCCCTGATGAGTCATCCGGCCTCGGCGAGTCGCGCCACCGCGCTGCGCTCTCCGGCGTCGGCGAGTCGCGCGATCGCAAGGGTCGCTCTGTCCTCTTCTTCGAGCTGAACGAGGCCGAGAAACACTTTCTCGAAGCCTTCGTCGCGCAAGGCAAGCTGCCGAACTTCGCGCGCATGCTCGACGGCGGCGCGCTCATGCGCACCAAGGTCCCGGGTTGGAACGCCGGCGATTCCAAGGCGTGGCGCGCGATCAGTCCGTGGATCATCTGGCCGTCCGTGTACACGGGCATGCAGCCGCACGATCACGGCATCGTCGGGTTCGGACAGGACACGCGCTCGATCCAAGGCAAGTGCGTGTGGGACGTGCTCGACGCAAACGGGATTTCGACGGGCATCTTGGGCAGCTTGATGAGTTACCCGCCACGCACGAGCGGTGCGGGGGCGTACTACGTGCCCGAGTCGCTGGCCGACACCGCCGATTGTTTTCCCGAGGACGCGCGCGCGCTGCAGGAGTTCTGCGTCTTCAGCGCGCGCAACTACTCCGAGAGCTTCTCGGGTGCGCGCACAGCGACGGCGGTGAAGCTGCTCCTGCGCACGCGCAAGAGCGGCGTCCGCACGGGCACGCTCTGGAAGACCTTGCGTCAGATGCCGGCCGAGATGTTGCACGGAGCGTCCGCCGTCCCCGAGCGCGCGATGCTGCACAGCTACCTGACGCGCGACGCGTTCTGGACCCTGTACGAACGCACGCGCCCGAGCTACGCCAGCGTGCACATGAACCACGTCGCGTACATGCAACACCGCTACTGGCGCGCAGCGGAACCGGAACGTTTCCGCGCGGACCTGTCGGCGACCGACCAGCGCTTCTTCAAGTCGGTGGCGGAGCGCCAGACGTACGAGGAGAAGTTCTCGAAGTGGATCGAGAGGAGCTTCGTCTACAGCGACGCGTTCCTCGGAGAAGTGCTCGAGCGCGTCGACGACCGCACTGTGGTGCTCGTCGGCACGGCGCTGGGTCAGCGTCCGTTCGACCCGGTGACGGACATCCACAATCCGGTCGTGCGCCTCGTGAACGCGGAGGAGCTCTTCGACTCGATCGGCATGAAGAACTACGCCGTGCTGCACCAGATGAACCCCGATCTCACGGTGAACATGCCCGACGAAGAGACCGCGCGCTTCACCGAGCGCGCCATCGCCGGACTGTGGGTGCAGGAAGAAGAGCCGCTCTTCACCGTGCAACGGCGGGGCGCGCAGGTCTTCTGCGAGCTGAACATGCCGCAGCGCTCGAAGCCGGACGAGCGTTTCGTCATCCGTCACCGCGAGCGACCCGAGTTCCGCGCCGACTTCGCGCGTCACATCAGCGAACATCCGACCAACGACCAGTCGACGGCTCACCACAAGGACTCGGGCTGGCTGCTCGCCTGGTGCAAGGGCGGGCGCATCACCGAGGCCGAGCAGGTCATCCGCGTCACCGACATCGCGCCGACGATCCTCTCCTTGTACGGAATCCCGCCGCAGCCGTGGATGGCACCCGACAGCTGCATCGCCTTCAAGGTGGGTGCTTGAGCGCGGACCTCGCCGTGTTTTCGGCTCCAGGCCTCGAGCTCGGGCTTCCGAAAGACCGTTGCCCCTCACCTTGGTCGGGCACGCGATCATGAGCAGCGACGCCGAACGATCCGCACCCCTGCGCACCTCCGAGCGGACGCAGGAGCGCACTCCCGATCGCACCTCCGAGCGCACACCTCGCGGCGGTGCGCCGGGTGCACGTGCGACACCGAGTGCGGCTCTCGATCTGTGCGGTGCGCGCGTCGGCGTCGTGATCCCCGCCTACCGCGTCGCGGGTCAGATCGAGTCGGTCATCCGCGGCATCCCGTCGTGGGTGCACGCGATCCTCGTCGTCGACGACAAGAGCCCCGACGACACGGCCGAGCGCGTCACGCGCCTCGCCGACCCGCGCGTTACGTTGATTCGCCATGACGTGAACAAGGGCGTCGGCGGCGCGATGCAGTCGGGCTTCGCGGAGGCGTTGCGACAAGGCCTCGACGTCGTCGTCAAGATGGACGGCGACGGACAGATGGATCCGGAGTACCTGCCTGCGCTCGTGCAACCGCTCGTCGACGGACGCGCCGACATGGTCAAGTGCAACCGCTACTGGAGCCGTGCGTCGCTGCAGGAGATGCCGGTCGTGCGCTTGATCGGCAACGCAGGCCTCGGGTTCCTGGTCAAGATGGCGTCGGGTTACTGGAACGTGTTCGATCCGGCCAACGGATACGTGGCGGTGCGCGCACAACTGCTCGAGCGCGTCGACCTCGCACGGTTGCCGAACCGCTTTTTCTTCGAGAGCGGGTTCCTGATCGAGCTCGGCATCCAGCGCGCGGTCGTGCTCGACGTGCCGATGACCGCGCGGTACGGCGACGAGCACAGCTCGCTCTCGCCGGTGCGCATCCTGTTCGAGTTCCCCCCGCGGCTGTTGATGGGCGCCATGCGACGCTTGTTCTGGCGCTACTTCGTGCACGATTTCTCGGCGGTTTCGGTGTTCGTGCTCCTCGGGCTGCCGCTGCTCTTGTGCGGGCTCGTGTACGGCACGTTTCAGTACGTGACCTTGGCGCGCGAGAACCAGTACGCTTCGGCCGGCGTCGTCATGCTCGCGGCGATGCCGATCATCCTGGGCGCGCAGATGTTGTTGCAAGCACTCGTGCTCGACGTCGGCGGTGTGCCGAGACAACCGCTGTGTCCGCCGATTCGTTCGGTTGGAACTGCGAGCAGCGTGCGCTAGAGGCGCGCCCATCATGTGCGGCATCTTCGGCGTCGTCTTCGGCAAGGATCCGGCTCTCTCGGCGGAGTTCGCGGGCCGCGTGAT
>JBBQNP010000067.1:0-23387 GCA_038330085.1 Planctomycetota bacterium
GTTCTCGAGGAACATCGCCTGCCGGTTGAGCACGCGATCGAGCACGCCGCCGGCCTCGCCGGCCTTGACCATGCTCGAGTAGAGGCGGTCGAACACCTTGGGGTGCTTGGCCATCGACTCGGACAACGGAGTGCCGGCCGACACGTCCTCGACGAGGTCCGCGAGGACGTCCTTGAACGGACCGGGGCGCGTCTGTCCTTCGAGGATCGTGAGCGCCTTGACGATCGGAATGCCGGCTTCGGTCAACGTCGCGAGCTGGATCGTGAAGTCCGTCACCACCTGCGTGGATACGCGGCCGCGACGACGTTTGCGCGGCGCCGTTCCCCCACCCGTCGGCGCGCTCGTCGCCGACGCGGAAGCGCCGGTCGGGCGCGGTGCTGCTCGTTGGATCCTCTTCGCCATCTGCGATCTCTCTGCGATCTCTATTTTTTTTGGGGGGGGTAGAAGCGTTGCGGATCAGACCTGCGTCTCGCGCAGCACTTCCTCGACCGTCGTGCGTCCTGCGAGCAACGCTTCGACGCCGCTCTCGCGCAAGGTGCGCATGCCGTTGCGTATCGCGGCCTCGCGGATCTCCTGCGTCGAACCGCGCGCCAGGATCGCGTCGCGGATCACGTCGTCGAGGTGCATGATCTCGAAGACACCCGTGCGTCCGCGGTAGCCGGTGTGGTGACAGCGGTCGCAGCCCTTGCCGTAGTGAAAGGTCGCCTCGGCGAGGCGTTCGGAGTGAGATCCGAGCTCCATCAGGATCTCCTCCTCGGGCCGGTAGCTCGTGCGGCAGTCGGGGCACACGGTGCGCAACAACCGCTGCGCGACGACGGCTTCGAGCGTCGCCGTGATCATGAACGGCTCGACGCCCATGTCGATCAAGCGCGTGATCGTGCTCGGCGCGTCGTTCGTGTGCAGCGTCGAGAACACGGTGTGGCCGGTGAGGCTGGCTTCGACCGCGACCGACGCCGTCTCGCCGTCGCGGATCTCGCCGATCAGGATCTTGTCGGGGTCCTGGCGCAGCACCGTGCGCAACACGCGCGCGTAGGTGACGCCGATGTCCTCGTTGATCGGCACCTGCACGATGCCGTCGATGTCGTACTCGACCGGATCCTCGGTCGTGATGATCTTGATGTCGGGCTGGTTGGCTTCCTGCAGCATCGCGTACAAGGTCGTCGTCTTGCCCGAGCCCGTCGGTCCGGTGACGAGCACGATGCCGTGCGGCAGTTGCGTCAGGCGCGTGAGGGCCTTGTGGTCGTCGGGCTGCAGACCGAGGCCCTCGAGGTCGAGGCTGACCGCGGAACGGTCGAGCACGCGCATCACGCAGCCTTCGCCGACGACGCCGGGGATCGTCGCGACGCGCAGGTCGACCGGGCGACCGTCGATGGAGAGCTCGATGCGCCCGTCCTGCGGCATGCGCACCTCGGTGATGTCGAGGTCGGACATGACCTTGATGCGCGCGACGAGCGGCAGCGCGAGGTGAAAGGGCGGCGCTTCGATCTCGTACAACGCGCCGTCGACGCGGTAGCGGATGCGGAACTCGTTGTCGAACACTTCGAAGTGCACGTCCGACGCGCGGTCCTTGATCGCGCGGTGCAGGATCGAGTTGAGCAACCTCACGACGGGCGTGCTGCTCGCCGCGGAGGCGATGTCGGCGCCGCCGACCGCGCGCGCGGCCTCGGCGATCGCGTCCTTGAGCGAGGCTTCTTCGCCGTAGTACTTGAGGACGAGGGCCTTGAGCTTCTCCTCTTCACCGAGCGCCGCGCGCACTGCGACGCCGGTCGTGAAGCGCAGGTCCTCGATCACCGCCGTGTTGAGCGGGTCCGAGATGGCGACGACGAGCATCGCGCCCTCGACGCGCAGCGGCAGCACGCCGAACGTGTGCGCCGCCGTCGCGTCGACGAGCGCGAGCGCGGCTTTTTCGGGCACGACCTTGTCGAGGTCCACGATCTCGAGCCCGGACTGCTCCGCCAGGCCCCGCGCGACGTCGAGCTTCGAGCAAGCGCCGCGCTCGACGAGACACTGCCCAATCAAGCCGCCGTGCTTGCGCTGCTCGCCGAGCGCCTCTTGGATCTGACCCTCGCGCACGACGCCGCGCGCTTTCAGGATCTGGCCCAGGAGACGGCGACCTTCGCCGCCCTTGGCTTGTTTGACGGTCGCGCTCACAGACGCGTCTCCAAATCCTTGTCGTCCTGCGCCGCATCGAGCGCGATCTCGCGCGTGATGACGCCCTTCTTGACAAGATCCAACAGGTAGTCGTCGAGCGTGATCATCCCGAGCTTGCGCGAAGTCTGGATCGTGCTCGGGATCTTGTTGGTCTCGTTCTTGCGGATCAGGTTGCCGATCGCCGACGTCATGAGCATGACCTCGAACGCGGCGACGACGCCGGACTTGTCGGCCTTGGGCAGCAGCACTTGGCTGACCACGCACAACAACGCGACCGACAGCTGGGCGCGGATCTGCTCCTGCTGGTTGGCCGGGAACGCGTCGATGATGCGGTTGACCGTGCGCGCGCTGCCCGTCGTGTGCAGCGTGCCGAACACCAAGTGACCCGTTTCGGCCGCGGTGATCGCCGCGCTGATCGTGTCGAGGTCGCGCATTTCGCCCAGCAAAATGACATCCGGATCCTGGCGCAGCGCGCGGCGCATCGCTTCGACGAAGCTGGGCACGTCCGAACCGACCTCGCGCTGCGTGACGAGACCTTGCTTGTGCGTGTGGTAGTACTCGATCGGGTCTTCGATCGTGATGATGTGGCGGTCCATCGTCTGGTTGATCCAGTCGATCATCGTCGCCAGCGTCGTCGTCTTGCCCGAGCCCGTCGGTCCCGTGATGAGGATCAGCCCACGCGGCTTGCGCAGGAGCGGCTTGACCGACTCCGGCAGACCGATCTGCTCGAACGACAAGAGCTTCGACGGGATGAGGCGCAGCACCGCCGAGTAGCGCCCGCGCTGGCGCATGACGCTGACGCGGAAACGGTCGCCGCCCTCGTGCGCGAGACCGAGGTCGGTGGTGCCGATCTTCTCTACTTCGGCCCAGTGCTTCTCGTCGCACAGCTCCTTGCACAGCTTCTCCGTCGCCGCGTCGTCGAGCACGGTCTCTCCGATCGACACGAGGCCGCCTTTGATGCGCAAGACCGGCGGACGGCCGGGCGTCAAGTGCAGGTCGGATGCGCGGCGCTGGATGCACACGCTCATGAGCTCGCGAGCGGTGGCCATTCAGTCGTTCCTCTGCGTTGCTGAACTCAGAAACGCTGTGCTCAGAGATGCCGTGCTGTGGATCGGCGTGCTCGTGTTCGTTGCGATCTTCATGCGCTCACATCTCCAAGTTCGTCGCCAGGCGCACGACGCGCATGACTTCCGTGGTGCTCGTGTCGCCGCGCAACACCTTGCGCGCGCCGTCGGCGAGCAATCCGCGCAGGTTGCCCGAGGCGGCGGCGGTCTTGCGGATCAATTCGAGGCTCTCCGCCTTGAACGTCAGGTCGCGCACGGCGGCGTCCATCTCGAGCAGCTCGAACAGCGCGACGCGCCCGCGGTAACCGCTGCCCTCGCAGGCGCGACAGCCCTTGGGTCGCTTGAGCTTGCGGCCGGCAGCGATGCGCGGATCGATGCCGAGCGCTTCGAGCTCGCCTTCCGCGGGCACGTACTCCTGCGCGCACTCCTTGCACAGCTTGCGCACCAAGCGTTGCGCGATCACCGACTGCACCGACGCCGACACGAGGAACGGTTTGACGCCGATGTCCATCAAGCGCGTCAGCGCCGACGCAGCATCGTTCGTGTGCAGCGTCGAGAACACCAAGTGCCCCGTGAGCGCCGCCTGGATCGCGATCTCCGCCGTCTCTTTGTCGCGGATTTCCCCGACGAGGATGATGTTCGGCGCAGCACGCAGCATCGCCTTCAGGATGCGCGCGAACGTCAACCCGATCTTGCTGTTGACCTGGACCTGGTTGAGCCCGCGGATGTGGTACTCGACCGGGTCTTCGGCCGTGATGATCTTGACGTCGGGACGGTTGAGTTCCGACAGCGCCGCGTATAGCGTCGTCGTCTTGCCTGAGCCCGTCGGCCCCGTGACGAGCACGATCCCGTTCGGTCGCTTGATCACGCGCCGGAACCACTTGTAGTCCTCGTCGTCGAACCCGAGTTCACGTAGCGAGATCAACGAGCGCGAACGGTCGAGCAGACGCATGACCATAGACTCGCCGTGGCTGGACGGCAGGATCGAACAGCGCACGTCGATCGCTCGCCCGTCGATGTCGAGACCGATACGGCCGTCCTGCGGCTTGCGGCGCTCGGCGATGTCCATCGAGGCCATGATCTTCAGGCGCGAAATCAACGGCGCGTGCAGGTGGGACGGGTGCTCGGCGACGTCGCGCAACATGCCGTCCACGCGAAAGCGGATGCGCACGTTGGCGCGGCCGGCCTCGATGTGGATGTCGCTCGCGCGCTGCTCGAGCGCCTGTTGGAACGTGCGGTTGACGAGGCGCACGATCGGCGCGTCGCCCTCCTCGTCCGCCGCCTCGGCCTTCATCGTGCGCGCGACGGAGGCCTCGGCGCTCTCGCCGTAGTAGCGTGCGAGCGCGCGCTTGAGCGACGTCGGCGACGCCAGCGCGCACATCACGTCGATGCCCAGCATGAAGCGGAGTTGGTCGGCGAGGATGCGCTTGAGCGGATCGTCGACGGCCACGACGAGCTTGCCGTCTTTGATCATCAACGGCAGAAGACCCTGATCGCGCGCCACTTCCGCGGGCACGCGCGCGACGATCTCGGGCGCGACCTTGGCCTTCTCGAGGTCGACGAAGGGCATGCCCTGCTGCTTCGCGAGCGTGCGTGCGAGCGTCGTCTCGTCGATGAAGCCGAGCTTCATGAGCGCCACGCCGAGCTGCACGGATCCGTTGCGCTGGTAGGCCAGCGCCTCGCGCAGTTGTGCCTCCGTGATGGCACCGGAGGCCACCAGCATCTCGCCGAGGGATTGAGCCAATGGATGTGGTCGGAGGGATGAAGGTGCTGCGCCGGGCTCGCGCGACACGGTCGGGCGTGGGAGAAGGCAGGTCTCGAAGCGGGTGGCGTGGTCCTACCCGCCCGAACCGCATGGACCTACCGGCGGGCAGCTTACAAAACGAAGCTCGCCCCGCGCAGGCGGAGCGAGCTCATGGGGCACTCGGCAAGGAACACCCGTCTGGGTGCCTTGCTCCCGCGAACGGGCCTACTTCGGCGGCTGCGGGGTCGGAATCGGCGTCGGCGTCGGCGCCGGCGGAGTCGATCCGCCGCGGCACACCCCGGTGATCGGCAGCTTGATCTCCGGCTTTTCCTTGTGACCGATGTTGACCACGAGCATGCCGCTGAAGCTGCCCGACAACGTCTCGGGCATGCCGTTGAGCGTCACCTCGACGTCGATCGAGTCCTCGCCCTGAACCGCCTTCTGGGACGTGGTGAAGTACTTCGAGAACTCCCACTCGGGCGTGTCGCGGCCTTCGATCGTGACCTTGGGATCGAGCTTGAAGTCGGTGTCGTGGTTCGTGATGCGCACGGTGCGCGACATCGTCTGCCCCGGACGGATCAGGCCGAGCGACACGAACTGGGGCGTGTAGGAGATCGCACCGTTGACGCGTGCCATGATCGTCACGGACGCTTCGTACGTCGGCATCACGCCGTTGGGCATCTTCTCGCCGCCCGGGATCGTCTGATCGCTGCGCAGCGGGACCGAGAAGGCCATGTTGCCCTCGACCATGCCCGGACCGGCGGTCACGACGAGCTCGTAGCGCGTGGCCTTGCCTTCCGCGTCCGCGTCGAGCGGGTTGAGGTCGATCTTCAGGCCTTGCGGCATGTTGTCCTTGACGGCCGTGAGCTTGACGCGGTCACCCTTGGTCGTGCTGATCTGCACCTTGTCGGTGGCCGTGTCCTTCGAGCCCATCGCGTTGAAGTTCACGCTCGGCGGGTTGACCTGGAAGAACGGATCGACGTCGGCCTCGAGGCCCAGGATCGTCTGTCCGCGAGGGTCGTTCGTCGTGATGTTGATCTTGCTCGAAGCGTGACCGCGTTTGTTCTGCGTGTGCAGCGTCGCGTCGATCTGGATCTTCTTGCCCGGCGCGATCGGCTTGCCGTACTGGTAGGGTTCGAACTTGCCGCCCTCTTCCACCATGATGTTCGCGACGGTGCAGCCACAGGTCGGCTTGGCCTGCTTGATGATCAGGTCGTCTTCACCGCTCGACTGCATGTCGAACTTGTGGTTGAGGACGTCGCCCTGCATCGCCTTGCCGAAGGAGTGCGTGTCGCTGTTGAACTCGTAGGTGAGGCGCGCCTTCGAGTTCGGGTCGGTGTCCTGGCCGAAGGGGTCGACGGGCTTGCCGGCGGCCATCTTCTCGGCCATCTCGGCCTTCTGGGCCATGATGCGCTTCTCTTCGGCAGCCTGATCGGGGTTCGCGCCCTGCATCGCAGCCGACTTCGCGGCGACCTCGGGAGGAACCGTCTTCGCGGCTTCGAGCTGCGTCGTCTTGGACTTCTGGTTGGCGGCGTCGAGCGCGGCCTTGCTCGCGTCGGCCTTCATCACCGCTTCGGACTTGCCGGCGGCAGTCTTCTCGGCGCCCATCTTCTCGGCGCCCATCTTCTCGGCGCTCATCTTCTCGGAGCTTAGCTTCGCAGTCTCGGCCTTCGAGGCGTCGACCATCTTCTGGCCCGAATCCTTCGCAGCCTGGCCTGCATCCTTGGCCGCGACCTTCATGGGCTCGGTCTTGCTCTCGGGAGCCTTGGCCTTGGTGTCATGGACAGCCTCGGCCGGCTTGTTCGTCGCCGCGGCGGTGTCGTTCCGGACGGGAGCGGGGGTGCCCTTGTCGCTGCAGCCGGCAAAGGCGAGCGCGCCCAGGACGAGCGCTCCACACAGAGCGGCGGAAGGGAGCGTAGAGGCGGTTTTTCGTACGTAGGACGGCATGGGGATCGATCTCCGAGAAGGAAGGCGAAAATCGTAGCGTGGCTGGTCTGGCGGCGCGAGTACGTAATCCCCCTGTCTGGGTTGGCTCGCAACGGGCCTTTCTCGGCCGAAAGTGCCCTGCTGCTGGAGAAACGGGGTCCGGCATGGGCGCGGGACGGGTCAAGGCTTGCGAGAGTGCGAGGCCGCGCCTGCCCGAGTGACGATTCCTGCACGTCGAGATCTGTGGATCGAGAACGGAGGAGCGCCCTGATAGATTCCGCGCGGCATGACGCCTCCCCGCATTCTTTTCCGAACCTGGTGGCGCAGCCTCGGGCGATTGCGCGCCGGGTGGTGTGCCGTCGGCGCGGGCTGGTTGCTCTCCGCCTGCTGCGTGAGCCCGCCCCTCGTCGACGATTGGATGAAGGTCGGGTTCAAGGCGCCGGTGCAAACGATCGAGACGTTCCGGACAGCCGTGCGCGCCGACGCGCCGGACCTCGAGTACCGCTGCTTCTCGGCCGGATTCCGCCAGCGCAACCGCATATCGAAGCTCACGTGGAGGGAGGCGCGCGAGGAACTGCGCGGCAAGTACCCCTGGTTGCGGCGCGGGCTCTCCGACATGAGCGTCGAGGGAGCCGCGCACCTTGTCGGTGATCACGCCGAAGCCCTGTGCGTCACGCACGGCCAGCACATCCGGATCGGTCTCGTGCGCGAGGACTTCGCGGAGTTGTGGAGCGGCGATCGGCTCCTCTCGGACGAGCCCGACGTCGACTTCCAGCGTCAGACGTTGAGGCAGAACGATCCGGAGGGGCACGTGTGGTTCTACGGCTACGCGATCCTTCCCGGCGTCGACCCCGACGTGACCGAAGTGCGCGTCGGCCGCGAGTGGAAGATCGATTCGTTCGAGAGCGTCGAGGACGACGGAGAAATGCCACTTGGCCAAGACGCCTCGCAAACCCAAGCGCAGTAAGGCGGCCCTCGTCTCGCGCGCGCGAGCGCAGCGACCCGGGGCCAAGAAGCTCGAACGAGGCGGCGCAGCGTCGGCGCAACTCGTGTGGTCTTTCGGTCCGGAGGGCACCGACGGCGACCGCGGGATGAAGAACCTGCTCGGCGGAAAGGGCGCAAACCTGGCCGAGATGTCGCGCCTCGGGCTGCCGGTCCCGCCGGGTTTCACGATCTCGACCGATGTGTGCGCGCACTACTACGGAAACTCCCGGCGCTATCCGGCGACGCTGCGACGCGCGGTCGACGAGGCGCTCGAGCGGGTCGAGCGCGAGACGGGC
Source organism: Planctomycetota bacterium (assembly GCA_038330085.1). Classification (GTDB taxonomy): domain Bacteria; phylum Planctomycetota; class UBA1135; order UBA1135; genus JAEUIA01. The sequence continues at coordinate 8,166 of JBBQNP010000067.1, forward strand.
AAGCGCTTCGCCGACAAGCGCGATCCACTGCTCGTGTCGGTGCGCTCGGGATCGCGCGCGTCGATGCCGGGGATGATGGACACCGTCCTGAACCTCGGTCTGAACGACGCGTCGGTCGCGGGTCTCGCGCGCGCTTCGGGCAACGAGCGCTTCGCGTGGGACGCGTACCGCCGATTCGTGACGATGTACGCAGATGTCGTGCTCGGCCTGAAATCCCGTCACGAGACCGAGCCCTGCCCGTTCCGCTCGGTGTTCGAGGCGCAGAAGCGCGAGCGTCGCGTGCGCGAGGACACCGACCTCACCGTCGACGATCTCCGCATCGTCGTCGCGCGCTGTAAGGCCATCGTCGAAGAGCGCACCGGCATTCCCTTCCCCTCGGATCCGCGCGAGCAACTCTGGGGTGCGATCGGCGCCGTGTTCCGTTCGTGGCAGAACGAACGCGCGGTCGCGTACCGCGCGATGCACCACATCCCCGCTTCGTGGGGCACGGCGGTCAGCGTCGTCGCGATGGTGTTCGGCAACCTCGGCCCCGATTCGGGCACAGGCGTGGCCTTCACGCGCGATCCGTCGACGGGAGCGAAGCGCTTCTTCGGCGAGTACTTGATGAACGCGCAGGGCGAGGACGTCGTCGCAGGTCTGCGCACGCCGCATCCGATCGCGTCGCTCGAAAACGCTTCGCCCGCGGCGTGGAAGGAGCTCAACCGCATCGTGCAGCTCCTCGAGCGCCACTACCGCGACATGCAGGACATCGAGTTCACGATCGAGCGCGGTCGCTTGTGGATGCTGCAGTGCCGCAACGGAAAGCGCACCGGTTTCGCGGCCGTGAAGATCGCGGTCGACCTCGTGCGCGAGAAGCGCATCACGAAGTCCGAAGCGCTCCTGCGCGTCGAGCCGGAGGCGCTCGACCAGCTCCTGCAGCCCGTCTTCGTGCAGAGCGAGCTCGCCGCCGCGCGCAAGGACGGACGCCTCCTCACGAAGGGACTCAACGCCGGGCCCGGTGCCGCCTGCGGACGCATCGTGTTCGGCTCGACCGAAGCGGTCGCGCGCGCGCAAGCCGGCGAGAAAGTGGTGCTCGTGCGCATCGAGACTTCGCCGGACGACATCCTCGGGATGAAAGCGGCCGAGGGGATCCTCACCGCGCGCGGCGGGATGACGAGCCACGCAGCACTCGTCGCGCGTCAGATGGGCAAAGTGTGCGTCGCTGGAGCGGGCGAGCTCGAGATCGATCCGATGCAGCGCACTCTCTCCGTCAAGAGCTGGATGCTCTCCGAGGGCGACTGGCTCAGCATCGACGGCTCGACGGGCGAGGTCTACGCCGGCAAGCTCGGTACGCAGAGCTCCGATGTATGCCAAGTCCTGCTCGAGGGCGCAAAGCCCCAGAAGGACTCGATCAGCCGCGATTTCGTCGAGCTCCTTTCATGGGCCGACGACGTGCGCACGTTGCGTGTGCGCGCCAACGCCGACCAGCCCGATCAGTGCAAGAACGCCGTGGCGTTCGGCGCCGAAGGCGTCGGCCTCTGTCGCACCGAGCACATGTTCTTCGCGCCCGGCAAGATCGAAGCGGTGCGCGAGATGATCCTCTCGGACACGACGCAGGAGCGCGTGCACGCGCTGCGCAAGCTCCTGCCGCTTCAGCGCGCCGACTTCGAGGGCATCTTCCGCGCGATGGCGCCGCGGCCGGTGACCATTCGCACGCTCGATCCGCCGCTTCACGAGTTCCTGCCGCACGACGAGCCCACCATCTGGGCTCTCGCCAAGGATCTCGGCGTCACGCCGGGGAAGGTCCACGCCAAGATCGAAGCGTTGCGCGAGCAGAACCCGATGCTTGGTCTGCGCGGATGTCGACTCGGCATCGTGTACCCCGAGATCACGATCATGCAGGCGCGCGCGATCTTCGAGGCCGCGTGCAAGGTCGCGAAGGAGACGAAGCGCAAGCCGATGCTCGAGATCATGATCCCGCTCGTCGGCACGAAGAAGGAGCTCGACCTGCAGGCGGACGTGGTGCGCACGGTCGCGGAGGAAGTGTTCGCGGAGACCAAGACGAGCGTGCCGTTCATGGTCGGGACGATGATCGAGCTGCCGCGCGCCGCGCTGACCGCGGGCGACATCGCGAAGACGGCGGAGTTCTTCTCGTTCGGGACGAACGATTTGACGCAGACGACGTTCGGCATCAGCCGCGACGACGGGGGGAAATTCCTGCCTCACTACGTCGAGCAGGAGATCCATCCAGATGATCCGTTCGCGACGCTGGATCGCGAGGGAGTCGGCAGGTTGATGCGCATTGCGACCGAGGAAGGCCGCGCCGTACGCAAGGGGCTGAAGGTCGGCATCTGCGGCGAACACGGCGGTGATCCACGCTCGATCGAGTTCTGCAATGAACTCGGTCTCGACTACGTATCGTGCTCACCGTTCAGAGTGCCACTCGCGAGGTTGGCGGCGGCGCAGGCAGCGTTGCGCGCGGAGTGACAGTCACGCACGGACGCTCCGCGCATTCGTGCGCAAAGGGAACCTGGTTGCCAACAGAGCAAGGTTCCGCGCCTCCGGCGCGGCGGCGACCGGCGAGACAACGGTCGGAGTACCGACCGTTCTCTCGTCGGCCGCTCAACAGGTGGTCGAATGGGAGCATCGGAACGCAACTGGATCGCGCAACGAAGCCGGTGCACGAGGTTCGACCCCGACGCATTCGGCGATAGGGTCGCCGAACTCATGTTCATCGAGTCAGTGACGAATTCGAACCCAACGGCGGCGGGAATCGCTCTTGAGTCGGCTCGTGCAGAGCACAGTGCAAGCTCCACACTGCTCTGCGAACAATAGGTCGAGCCGGCGTCACGGAGCATCAGGGTCGATCGAAGCGGAACGATCCATCGGCACTGTAGTGGTCCATCCGTAGTGGTCCATCCGTGGTGGTCCATCCGCGGTGGATTCATCGCAGTGGATCCTCTGGCGAGATGCTCTGAAGCGATCCCCCGAGGCGAGCACATGAAGGTGAGCACCCGTAGATGGATTCTCCCTACGTGACCCCCTAATCGAGCGGCCGGCGAGAGAATGGTCGGTACTCCGGCCGTTGTCTCGCCGGTCGCAACCGCGCCGGAGGCGCGGAATCTTGGCGCCTCGAGCTCGCACCCCTCTTTGCTCGGCTGGTCGCGAAGCGTCCGTGCGTGCCGAGTCTCACTTCAAATCGAGCTTGTCCTCCTGCAACCCATCGAGCATCCGCACGACCAACCTCACGACCCTCTTGATCTTGTCGTAGTCGATCTTGTCCGCGTCATCCGTCGGCTTGTGATAATCCTCGTGCACATCATCGAACAAGAACGCGACCGGCAACCCGATCTTCGCGAAGTTGTAGTGATCCGAGCGCGTGTAGTAATCATCCGCGCTCTTGAGCTTCGGAAACCCCTCCAGCGGCGACAGCCTCTCCGCCAACTGCACCAACGCGTTGTACTCCGACCGCTTCTTCGTCGGCGTGATCAACAAACTATCCGGAGCATTCCTCCCGATCATGTCGATGTTGATGTCGCAGATCGCCTTGTGCTCGCCCGGCAACCACGGGTGCTGCGTCCAGGCCTTCGAGCCCCACAACCCCTTTTCCTCCCCCGACATCCACATCAGCATCACCGACCGTTTCAGCGGTCCCGACTTCGTGAGCGCCTCCGCGATCGCCATCAGCCCGCACGTCCCTGATCCGTTGTCGTCCGCACCGTTGTAAATCTCGCCGTTCGACACGCCGACGTGGTCGTAGTGCGCCGTCACCAGGATCGTCTCGTCGCCGACCTTCGGATCGCTGCCCGGCCACAGACCGCACACGTTCTCGCAATCGACGTGGTCGGGGACAGTCCTCGTTTCGGTCAGATCGCACACCTTCGCTCCGGATCGCGGCGACTCCGGCAACTTCGCCGCCGTGAGCAGGCTCGTGACGGATTCCCGCGCGAGCAGCACGCTGGCAAAGGACTTGGCGGCCGCGTCGTCCTCGTCGTCGTTCGACTTCGGCTCCTTCGCGTCGTTCTTCTTGCCCTTGCTCTTCTTTCCACCCTCAGCCTTGTTGTCGTCGCCGCCCGGCGCCTTGGGCCAGCTCACCGAGCCGTAGCGTTGCTTCTCGAGGATCTTGGCGAACCGTTCGGAGTACGGATCGCCCGAGTACTTCGGCCCAGGTCCCATCAAGAGGCCGATGCAATGCGCCTCGCGCGCGCGACGCCCGACGTCCGTAACGTCCTCGCCCTCGTCGAAGCACAACGCCCACTTGCCCGCGAGCTCCTTGTGCTTGAAGTCCGCGCTCGAGCCGCCGCCCGCGAACACGACCTGTCCCTGCACGTTGTTCGTGCGCACGTCCTTGGGCGAGGGCAGGAAGTAGTCCTTGCCGAACACGAGCTTGCCGCTGGTCGACGCGTCGACGCTCCACGTGATGCCCGTCGCCGACTCGTCGAACTTCTTCTGGACGACCGGGTACGTGAAGAACCAACCGTCGCGCGCCGCCGGCTTCCAACCCAGTCGCTCGAGCCGCGCGACGATGTAGCGCGCGACCGTGCGCTGTCCCTCGCTCGGCGTGTCGCGGCCGAGCTTGTCGTCGGCGGCGACGTAGTAGAGGTCGGTCTTGATGTTGTCCGGGTTGATGCTGTCGAGCGCCGCCGCAAGCGACGCGGAACCCGAGCCCGAGTCTGTCACAGCGATCGAAGTCGGCGGCGAGACCGTGCTCGATGCAGACGACGCGCGCGCGCGCGTCAGGAACGGCAGCACGAACGCCAACGAGACCAGCATGGCCGGGAAGAAAAGTCGGCGTGTGCGCAGCGCGCTATGGATCATGAGTGCACTCTCGAGTTCGAGGATGGCGTGATCGCGGATCGTGCGCGACCGCGGTCATGCTATCCCGACCGATGTGCACTCCGCACGCGAACCGGTACGAACCCGGTCAATCCGTGCCGGGCCCGCGCGTGCGCGAGCGCAAGAGCTGCAGCGTCGACGCGCCGACGCGGGTGATCACCGACTCGAGCTCGCTCGCGCTCTCGAGACCGGCGAGATCGTCCAGGTTGGCGCGGCACCAGTCGCAGCGCATCTCGTCCAGGTGGAACGTGAGGAACGACGCCGGCCCTTCAGGCAACGTGCTCGCGATGCGCCGCGCGATCCAGTGGCGCGCGGGACACGAAACCCGGCCCTCGCGCCACACGCGCTGGACGTCGATGTCGAGCCCTTCGCGCCCGTCGACGGCAGCGGTCAACCAGGGCAGCACGCGCTTTTGCGTGTCGCGCTCCTGCGCCAACTCGCGCAGCCGCTTGAGCGCGCGAAACTTGATGCCCGCGACCGCCGTCTCGTCGCGCAGGTCGAAGCGCCCCCACGTGTCGCGGTTGCGCCACGCGCCGGAGAACAGGGCCTCGACGACCATCAAGCGCGTGAACTCGCCCTGCGTCCAGGTTTCCTCGACCCACGCGCGCAGCAGGTCGGCGAGCATGCGCACACCCGCTTCGGAAAGGTCACGCTGACGCGCGATGCGGCTCGGCGTTTCGTCGACGCTCGCCAGGTCCTCGACCGTCACAGCATCCTCGTCGGATTGCGCGTTGCCGCCGAGCGTCACGAGCTTCTGCCGGCGCATGTGGTCGATCGTGCGGTTGCGGCAGATGCCAAACAGATATTGTTCGAACGTGTACGCGGGATCGAACGAGTCGATGCCGCGCACGGCGCCGAGAAAGGTCTCCTGCACGACGTCCTCCTGCGCTTGACGATCGCGGATGCGTCGCGCGGCGTAGGCCATCATGCGGCCGCAGAACGTGCTCTCGACCTTGAGCCATTCGGCGTCGTCGAAGCGCGCGAGCTTCGCGATGTCGGGCGACCACTCGCTCACCGCGTGCCTCCGAGCAGGCTCACGGCAATGAACGTCGTCAAGGCGCCGAGCATCACGAGCACGATCACGAAGACGAAGAGGCGCAGCGTCCCGACGAACGCGCGGCGGATGGCGTGAGCGGCGCCCGTTCCCGCGGCGGAAGCCGTGCCGCGGCCGCGTGTGAAGAGTTCGCGCAACCAGTGAAGGATCCCGCGGCCGAGCGCGAGCAGCACTTCGACCGCCAGAGCGAACGTCGAGAGCAACGTGCCGCGCCACCCGCCTTGCACCGGTGGCGGCACGGGGATCGTCATCGCGCCGTCGGGGCCCGCCCACTGCAACGGCGTGGTCGGAGCGAGCGCGACCGCGTCCCCGGTCGACGACAAGCCATGGAGCGTGAGCACCTCGCGCGCTTCGCCGTCGCCGCCGCGTGCGCGCGATGAGCCGGATTCACCCGCGTTCGCCGTGACAGCGACGAGCTGGCCGGCGGCAGGCGTGCTGCTCTTCGTGTTCATGCCCGCCTGATCCGTGCCGTGGGCGACGTTGTCGCCGGCTCCTCGGTTCGCAGCCTCCCTGCTCGAAGGCACGGAGCCTGCATTGGGCGTCGACGTGTCCGCGCGTCGTGTGCCCGTCAACAAACCGTCCCACACTCCGCGTGCGACTTCGACCGCGCCGCGCGTCAGCTCGCGTGCGGTCTGGCGCGCTTCGCTCTGTCCCGCGTGCGCAATGGGCACTTGCGTGGAAGGATCGCGACGCGGCGCGGACGAGGGCGTTGCTACGCGGCGCGCGCCTTCGATCGCATCCCAACGCACCGAATCACCAGGCCGCGCGGTCTGCCCCATCTCCGCGAGCATGTCGCCGACGTCGGCGTAGCGATCGCCGGGCGAGAGACGCAAGCAGCGCTCGACGACCGCGCGCAGATGTTGCGGGAACTCGGGCGGGAAGAGCGGGGGCGTGTCGGTCTCGCGCACCGGGAACGTGCCGGGAACCGCGCTGTCGAATGGCAGCTTCCGTGTCAGGCTCTCGAACAGGATCACGCCGAGCGAGTAGATGTCCGCGCGGTGGTCGGCGCGGTTGCGCAACATCTCGGGCGCCATGTACTGCGGCGTTCCGCGGCCGAACGACAGCGTCAACTTGCCGTCGACCATCATCTTCGAAAGGCCGTAGTCCCCGACGCGCGCGACATCGCCCTTCAGGAACACGTTGCTCGGCTTCAAGTCGAAGTGCACGAGCCGCCGGTCGTGCAGCGCGACGACGCCGCGACAAGCTTGCACGAAGAACGACAGCGCGGCTTGCGGATCGAGCGTGCTCTGTTTCAGTCGTCGCGCGAGCGTGTCCTCGCCCGCGTAACCCATCACGAGGTAGGGCACGCCGAGCGCCGTACCCAGGTCCTCGATCGTGACGAGGTTGGGATGGTCGATGACCGCGAAGTGGCGCACCTGTTCGAGCTCGCGCTCGACCGCTTCTTTCTGCGCGTCGTCGTCGATCTTCAGGAACTTGATCGCGTACGGTTTGCCGATCGAGTGCTTGCGCGCCTTGTAGACCTCGCCGAATGCACCGCCGCCCAGACGGTTCTGGATCTCGTAGCCGGGTATGAAATCCGGCTCGCGGAAGCGGCTGTAGAAGGCTTCCCAGTCCATGGTCAGGTGTACAAGGTCCAGAGCGCCGTCGAGCTCGGCGCGCCCCTCATCCTACGCGTGCACGCGCGTGGGCTCCAAGACTTCGCGACAGCACGCACGACGTGCCAGCCCTTCGCGCGCACCCTAACGGCATTCACGTCGAGCTCCGCGGCAACTCGTCGACGGGGGCGACGACGATTTCGAAGGGCGCTGTGTCCCTGGCGCGCGCGCCGAGCGTGACGCGCTTGCTCGAGAGCGGCGGCACCGCGAGGGAGAGCGTGCGCGGCGAAGCCTCGGTCGGCCGCGCGCCGGGCTCGACGCCGCCCGCGCACGTCACGGTCAGCGTCGAACTACCCTCGCGCACCGGATCGATTTCGAGCGCGACGTCGTGGTCGAGCCCAGCGACGCGCACATGACGCACGCGCTTCGCGCCGATCTGCACCGCACCGTCGGCGAGCGGCGCGAAGAGCAGCACGCGCGGCGATCCGAGGCACTCGATGCCATGTTCGAGATCGAGCACCGCCGACGAGCTGGCGGGAACGGGCGAGCGAAAAACGAACTGCAGGTTCGTGCCGAGCTCGACGCGATCCCCTTCCGCGAGCTCGCGGCCGGCGGAGTTGACGGTGGTTCCTTCCACGCTGACGCGCGCGTTGCCGATCGGTGCGATACGCCACGAGGTACCGCCGTGGAAGCCGAGCGAGAGCCGCAGCTGCGCGTGTTCGCGCTCGATGCCGGCGAGAAAGGGCAGATCGCATGCGGGTGAAGCGAGATGACCGATCACGAACGTCTGGCCCGTGACCACGAGCAGTTCACCCGCGTCGTCGATGGCCAGGCGGAATCGCAAGGTCGAGCGCTGTGAAGTCGGTGGCGTGAGCGCGCCGGAGACGATTCCCGCGTGCGTGCCGTTCTTCGGTGCGCTCGTGCGACGCCCACGCTCCGCCCGGAGTTGCGCCAGCAGGTCGCGCATCGCGCCGCTCGGGCCCTGGGGCTGGCCTTCGAGCATCTGGTTCGCCAACCGCGCCAGCTCGATTGCATCCGCGGATCCGTCGAAGATCGGATCGGACAAGAGCGCGAGCGCAGCGCGTGCATCCTGTCCGCCGATCAGCTCGCGTGCGCGAGAGAGAAGGACGCGGCGGCGCAGGAAGGCGGGCAGAAACGACATGCAGCGGGCTTTCGCGACGAACGCGGGTCCATTTTGGACCGACGTACGCATCAGACGCCATGTATCAGCCTACGCGAAGGCGAACCGCACGCACGTTCAGGCCTTCCGCCGTTGCTTCCACCAGTCGCCGAGCATGTTGAGGCAGCCCCAGACCACGATCAGAACTACCTGGGAGAGTAGCCCTCCGACGACGCCTCCGATGCACGACGAGGTGAAGAGGAACCACGCGCCCAGGCTCGCGAGGGCACCGACGATGCGCGGATGTCCCTCTTGTTCGGCGGCGGCCGCGAAGAGCGATGTGCAGGCGATGAGCAGAAAGATCGTGCCGTAGGGGATCACACAGGTCGGATCGGCGTTCTCCTCCGCACATCTGGAGCGGGCTCGCGTCGCGCAGCAAGAGCAGGCGCTAGCCCGGACTTCTCACCAACTCTTGTCGTGGCGCAGCCAGCTTGTGACCTGCAAGGAGTTGCGGCTGAGACGACCGGAGGTGACCTCCAGGGTCAGTGAGGATCGGATCGGTCGCAACGACGCCGCAGGACGCAAGTTGGCTGCGCCACGACAAGAGCTGGTGAGAAGTCCGGGCTGGAGAAGGCGTCGCAGCGCGTGGCTCAGCGCGCCGTCACGTTGCGTCCGAAGCACACGTCGACCGAACGGATCTTGCCGCGAGCGACGCGGAAGAACGACAGTCGGGCTCGCGGCTCTCGGGCTCGATCAAGCTGGTCGCGCTTGCGCGCTCCGGTGGCGGCGTTCTAGCGGCTCCGACGCGATTACGGCGTCGGAGTCGCTAGGACGCCGCGATGACGCCGCCACCGACTTGACGCGCGTCCAGGAAGGCCTTGCGCGCGCGCGCGAACAAATCCTCGCGACGTCGCACATCCGGATGCGGGCACGTCGAGATGCCGACGGAGATCACGAGCGGATCCCCCACCAGGTCGCGCAAGCCCTTCGCTTGCGCCATCTCCCCCACGCGCTGCGCCATGACGGCGGCGCCGTCGGGGCCCGTGTTGGGCAACAAGAACATGAACGAGTTCTCGTCGAAGCGTCCGAGGATGTCCGTATCGCGCGACGTGTCGAGGAAGATGCCCGACAGCTCGCGCAGCATCGACTCGTCGGCGTTCCCCTCGAAGCCGAGCATCACGCACGAGAGCGGTTGCTCGAACCGCCGCGCGCGCTTGAACTCTTCGTCGAGCTTGTAGTTGAGGAACGCGTAGTTGAAGAGGCTCGTCTCCGGGTCGGTCAGCGCGCCGACCAGGCTGAGATCGGGCTTGCCCGCGATGTCGGTGAGCAATCGCTCAGGCAGCTCGGGTCGGCCGTGCGGCTGGCCGCGCGACTCGGACGGGAGCGCCGCGCGCGGCGCGGGCAGCGCCTCGAACGCCTCGCGCATGCGGCTCGGCACGAGCGGACGGTGCAGCACACCGGTCGCACCGCAGAAGCGCGCGATGGATTCCGCCACGTTGTTGTCGTGCTCGACGACGACGAACGTGCGGCAGCGCGTCTTGCCCGCGAGCCGACGGCAGTTTTCGTACACGTTGCCGCTGCGCAACCAGCCGTCGAGCAGGATCACATCCCCCGGCGCCGGCGGTGACTGCAGGAGTTCGGGCAGCGATCCGCGCTGGATCACTTCCCACCCACCGATCGGCAACGCCGCAGAGCGCGCCGAGGTGGCCAGTGACTCGTCCGTGGTCACCACGTGGATCGTGCGCAGTCCATCGCCCATTCGGTCGGTTCCTGTGACAGTTGTCGGTGCTGGCGGAAAGGTGCGGCGCGCGCGAAGTGCACACGAACGCAGACACGGGAGATTGTCACACGCGGGGGGAGCGGATCAACCCTGCGATGTCCGGTCCGGGATCCCCGCGCGGATGTTCGCACAGTTTCCGGACTCGCTCTGATTCGGCAGACAAATTCCCGGTCGGAGTGGCCGGTCCCACGAGAGGGTCGAACGGACCGACCGGATTCGTCCGCCGAGAGGCATGCCGGCAGACAACCGCTCGCCTCACCGGTCCAAGTCGGTCTCGGGATCGATTCTCCCGTGATGCAGCCAACCGCAGGTCAGGAGCCAAGTAGTGGCCTTGGGAAACGGCGACCGAGGGGCCGATGCTGCTCCCCCGTCTTGAGTGGTCGTCCACCCGTCGAACCACGCGCTCGACGAACACCGATCGATGCCGCCAGGCAGACGCTGTCCGTGGTGGCGAGCGTTCAACAAGACGTACACGAGCGCATTCCGGACCTCGAGAGGAGTCTTCAGAATGCGAGCGTGATAGCGATCCTCGAACACGGTACCCCGGCGCATCCACTCTGCGTTGAGGGCGCGCGCAATGCGCACGCACAGGCCCTTCATGCCGCGCGCGAGCGCGAGCTCCTCATCCGCTTCGCAGATCAGGTGCACATGGTTTGTCTGGGCCGAGTAGTGGAGCACGCGCAGCCCCCAACGATTCGATCCCGCCACGAGGGCGTCGAGAAGTGCGTCGTGTGTCGAACGCACGCGCAGGCTTGGGAGACCGGCCTTCAAGCGCAGTGTCACGTGCACCGGGAAGCGTCGTTTCAGTGCAATCCGAGCCACGTGCATGACGCGCTTGCGAGTGTTCCGGGGCTTCCTTCCCGCGCCACGCCTCAGGCCTCCACTCCGGGGTGGGAACACGAACTCTGTCTGACCTTGGCTGCACATCCCGATTGGGCGACGTTCGCCGGCGCCCAGGGTTGCAGCAATTCTCCCTGATTTGTCTGCCGAATCAGCGCGGGCCCAATCGCCACCGATTCTGCCGTGCATCCCGGTAATTCGCCCCTTCACAAAGCAGGGCTTTCCTCGCCGTTCCCTGGAGTCGAGCCTCGATCAGCGCCAGGCGTGGTTCAAACCGACAGACGCCGAACATCACGCGATCCAGCACGCAATGTCGCCCTCAGCACCCTGCTCAGCCCGACAACTCCGCGATCCACTCGTCGGGCATCTCGTAGTTCGGGTAGACGCTCTGCACGTCGTCGTGGTCCTCGAGCGCCTCGATCAGCTTGAGCACCTTGCGCGCGTCCTCCTTGTCGGCGACCGCGACGCTCGTGCCCGGCACGTAGCCCATCTCGGCCGAGTGCATCTTGATCTCCTTGGCTTCGAGCGCGCTCTTCACCGCGAGGAACTCGGTCGGGGGTGCTGTGATCGTCACCACGTCACCCTCGACGCGCACATCACTCGCGCCGCATTCGAGGCCGAGGTTCAGCCACTCGTCTTCGCTCTTCTCGTCGCGATCGGCGATCACGATCGTCTGGAACGTGAACAAGAACGCGACCGAGCCGGTGGATCCGAGGTTGCCGCCGTTGCGATCGAAGATGAACTTCAGGTCGGGCGCCGTGCGGTGACGGTTGTCGGTCAGGCACGAGACCATCAGCGCGACCCCGCCCGGTGCATAGCCCTCGTACACCAAGTCCTCGTACGCGTCGCCGATCTTCTCGCCGGCAGCGCGCTTGATCGCGTGCTTGATCGTGTCCTTCCCCATGTTGCCCGCGCGCGCTTTTTCGACGGCGTACTTGAGCTTGAGGTTGTCGTCGATGCTCGGACCGCCCTGTCGCACGGCGGACATGATCGCGCGCGAGAGCTTGCTGAAGTTCTTCGCGCGCTTCTTGTCGACGGCGCCCTTGCGCGCGGCGATGTTCGAGGAGTGGGAATGGCCCGCCATGAAGTGAATCGTACTGCGGATTGCAGTCGGCGATGGGATCGGGAGGGAAATGGCGCTGCAGGAACGAAACAGCCCCCGAGCGCCGGTGAGGCTGGTCGGAGGCTGCTCGGAAGAGAAAGCGTGTGCGACTAGCGCTTCGAGAACTGGAACCCGCGGCGTGAGACACGACGTCCATACTTCTTGCGCTCTTTCATGCGGCTGTCGCGCGTGAGCAGGCCCTGCGGGCGCAGCAGCGCATCGAACGACGGGTTGAGCTTCTTGAGCGCGCGCGCGAGGCCCAACGTCACCGCTTCGGCCTGACCCACCGGCCCGCCGCCTTCGACGTTGACGATCACGTCGTACTGCCCGGCGGTCGAGGTTGCGAGGAGCGGCGCGGCTGCGCGCACCTGCATCGCGAGGGTCGGGAAGTACTCCTTCATCTCGCGGCCGTTGACGAGGAACCCGCCCGCGCCGGACTTCATGCGCACGCGCGCGACGGCGGACTTGCGACGACCCAGACCGAGCGTGAACGGCGATGCTGTCGATGCACTCATGAGCGGATGGTCTCGACCTTGGTGGGTTGTTGGGCCATGTGCGGGTGATCGGTGCCGCCGTAGATCTTCAAGCGGCGCAGCATGTCGCGACCGAGGTTGTTCTTCGGGAGCATGCGCTTGACGGCCTGACGCACGATCTCGTCGGGGCGGCGCGACTGCAGATCGGCGAAGTCGATCTCCTTGCGGCCGTTCGGATACCCGGAGTAGTGGAAGTACTGCTTGTACTGATCCTTCTTGCCGGTCGTGCGCACCTGTTCCGCGTTGACGACGACGACGAACGCGCCGTTGAGCTCGCTCGGCGTGTACGTCGGCTGGTCCTTGCCCATCAGGTTCATGGCGATCTGCGCCGCCATCCGTCCAAGCGTGAACTGGGACGCGTCGTAGAGGAGCCAGCGCTCCTTCAAGTCGGCGGATCGGACGTGGGTGGTTGCGTGCATGCCGGAGGGCTCGGACGAAGGGCGGGAGGGGGTCGGACGAAGGGCGTTCCCGGACGGCGGTGCCGGCCGGCCGAAGTGGCTGCCCGGCGACCAGACGCGCTGGTTTCCGGGCGCAAGAAGGTATCGGGGAGGTGGCCGGGCATCAATGCCTTTCCCCTCCCGACCCGTCCCGGCGATCCGACTTTGCGGACCGGGAATGTGTTCAAGGCAGGCTGACGCGCACCCAGACGGTGGGTTTGCGCGGCGCGGACACCTCGCGCGCGATCACGACCGCGACGCCTTGGGGCAGGTTGCTCGCCAGCCAGCCCGGCGGGGAGCTGGACGGGGCGGACGAGCTGGTCGGAGGCATGGAGGCGTCGATCGGCCATGCTCCCCGCGCCGTCCAGGCACCCTCGTCTCGCAACCAAGTCTGCTCGAACGCCGCGAGAGCGTTGCGTCCGCGCGTCAACCGCGCTTCGCCGGCTGCGAAGACGCTCTCGACGAACAAGCGGGTTCCGCTCGAGCGCGCGCTCCACCCGCTGGGCCGATCGAGCGACACGAGCCACGTGACCGGAGCGCCGGCGGGATCGCACACGAGCTCGAAAGCATCGACCTCGTCGGGCACGGTGATCTCCCCGATCGCCGCATCGATGCGGCGCCAGGCTTCGTCGTCAGCGTCGCCGTCGAGCACGGTGACCGCGGCGTCGCTCTCCCGCGCGGGAGCCGAGACGAGTGGGTTCGACACGGCCGCAGCCGCGAGCGCGGCGACGAGCGCGAGCCCTGCGCGGCGTCGCAATGCGAGCGCGATGACGAGAGCTGCGACGAGCACGATCGGCGCGGCGCGCGACACGTGCACGCGTGCCTCCGACAGTGCGGGCGACGAGCGCGCGCGCAGCCCGGCGGCGAGTCGCTCCAGCGGCGACGGTGTCTTGCTCCAGCCGGCGAAGCGCACGCGTCCACGCGCCCCGACGTCGAGCGCGGGCTCGTCGAAGCGCACGAGCGGTTCGGCGTGCAGCGCGTCCGAGTCCACTGGGACCGGCACGGTCAAACGGCGCGTTTCACCGGCGGAAAGTGAACCTTCGATGCGCGTGCTCCCGGCTCGGCCCACGTCGAGCACGACGCCGGAGACAGGGCCGACGAGCTCGACCTCGGCCAAGCGCGCGCGGTTCTGCGCACTGGAGATCGCAGCCGACGCGAACAACGCGAGGACGACCCATGCGCACGCTCGCAGGCCCGCAATCAAATGGCCGCCTTCTTGCGCAGCGTCGGTCGCGCGAAGCCGGTTCCGATCGAGAGCAGCACGAGCGCCACGACAAAGGCACCGAGCGCCGCTGTCGACGTCGATGCCGATGCATCCAGCCGACCGACGATCCACGCGAGCGGGCTGGCCCGCGCGATCCAAGTGATCCACGCCGGCATCGCGCCGAACGTCGGCGCGCCACCGAACTCCAACGCGCCGCGCAAGAGCGGCAACCCGACGACGAAGACGGTCCACACGAGGGCATGCGGGCGCCACGCGACGCTCGATCGTGCCGAGAGGCGCGCTGCGAGCGAGAGCACGAACACGAGGACGGCGCTGCCGACGGCGACCCGCACGACATCGGCGCGCGCGATGCCGTTCGCGAGGTCGATCCAAGTCCCGAGCGCGATCAAGGGCAGACACAACGCGACGTCGAACAGGGCCCCGTCGAGCGGCGTGGCTTCGTCGAACGGGGCCATCGAAGCTGCCGGCATCGCGGTCGCGGGCATCGCGGGATTGGACTTCGCGGTCGTGGACTTCTCAGGCGAACGCTCTGCGCCCGAGAGGCTCGCACGCGGCAACCCGGCCCACGCGATCCAAGGCAGTGCCGCCAACGCCGCGCGCGAGACTCCCGCCAGACGTCCTTCCGCGAGGAACGGCTCCAACAAGAACGGCAGCGCCGAAGCGAGCCACACGAGACACGCCCCCAAGGAACGCGGCACGCGCCACGCCGAGCCCATCAGTCCTTCTTCTTCGGATCGACCTTGGGGTCGCTCGTCGAAGG